>JAGCVN010000025.1 GCA_017962315.1 Kiritimatiellia bacterium | reverse complement strand
TGCCGATGTACTCGTTCGTTGCCTTTCGCGACATGTTTCTCATGCCTCCATTTTACTAATGGTGTCTAGTATTTGGCAAACGGGGTTGCCGAAAACCCTATCTGCATTTGCCAAGGGTGTCCGTTATTATGGCAAACTGCGCGGGACAACGTTCCCTGCATTTGTTTGTTTACATCGGCGGCCGTTTCTGGCATATTGGTCGCGGAAGTCAGAAGGAATTCCAGGAACGAAAGAGCAGGCGCAACACAATGATCCTCCCTATTGTCAAATACGGTGACGAAACGCTTCGCGAGAAGGCCGTACCCGTCAGTTTCATTACGGACGAGATCCGCAAGCTCGCGGCGGATATGCTGGAGACCATGTACGCGGCGCGCGGCGTCGGGCTGGCCGCCGAACAGGTCGGCCGGTGCGAACGGATCTGCGTCATTGACGTGCCGAAGGACTGCGAGAAGGAAGCGTACCGCGAGTCCAACGAAGCCGCGGCCCGGATGCCGCTTGTCCTGGTCAACCCCGAAATCCTCGCGGCGGAGGGGGAACAGCGCGACGACGAAGGATGCCTGAGTTTCCCGAAGATCGGAAGCCCCGTCACCCGCGCCAACACCGTCACCGTCACCTTCCTCGACCTTGACGGGATGCGCCAGACGCTCACCGTCTCCGGCCTTCTCGCCCGTGCCGTCCAGCACGAGACGGATCATCTGGACGGCATCCTGTTCGTCGACAAGCTCAGCCAGGTGCAGATGCTCTCCATCGCCGGGAAACTGCGGCGCCTCAAGACGGCGACCCGTCGCGGGAAATGATCCCCCCCTTTTTTGAACAACCCGAATGAAAGGAACGCCATCCATGAAAAAAACGTTTGTCACCCTGTTCCCCTCCCTCCTGCTTGCCGTCGCCCCCTGCCTCGCCGAGGAGTGCCGTTGCGCCAAGCCTGCCGCCTGCGCCGGCGGCGCGTGCTGCGCTAAGTCCGCCTGCCCCGAGACCGCGCCGAACACCCTCTCGCCCTGCGAGAAGAAAAACGGATGGAAACTGCTTTTCAACGGAAATGACCTCGACGGCTGGCGTTGCGCCAGGAAGGACAGCCTTCCCGCGTCCGGCTGGGTTGTGCGCGACGGCGAACTGACGATCCTCTCCAAGAAGGAATCCCCGAAACGCCCCGGCGACCTGATCACGCGCGACGTCTACAAGGACTTCATCCTGGAGGTCGAATTCAAGCTCACCCACGCCGCGAACAGCGGCATCAAGTACTTCTTCGACCCGAATGTGAACGGCGGCACGACGCTGGAGTTCCAAGTATTGGACGACAACCATCCGGACGCGAAAAAGGGGCGCGACGGCAACCGCCGCATCGCTTCGTTCTACGACGTCATGCCTGCCGCCGGCCAGGAACCCGCCCCCCTCGGACAGTGGAACCGCGCCCGGATCGTCAGCCGCGGTAACCACGTCGAACATTGGCTGAACGGCAAGAAGGTGCTGACGTTTGAACGCGGCTCCGAGGCGTTCCGCGCCGCCGTCGCCAAAAGCAAGTTCGCGAAGTGGCCGAAATGGGGCGAAACCCCCGCAGGACACATCCTCCTGCAGGACCACCTCGACCACGTTTCCTACCGGAACATCAAAATCAAGACGCTGGATTAACTGAAAAGTGCTTCGACTCGTCACCACCCAGGAGGAACTGTCCTCCGTCTGCGATCGTCTCCTCCGTGAACCGGTCGTCGCCCTCGACACCGAATTCCTCTGGGAACGGACTTATTACCCGATTCTCGGCCTCGTGCAGGTTGCGGTCGCGGACGGCGACTGCTTTCTGCTCGACACCGTCCGCCTCGACTCCCTGCGCCCCCTCGGTCCCGTCCTCGCAAATCCCGGCTCCGTGAAGATCCTCCACGACGCGCGCGAAGACCTTGCCATCCTCCTCCGCGAAGTGGCGAAGTCCGGCTCGTTCTTCAAGCCCGCCAACATCTTCGACACCCGCCTCGCCGCCGGGTTCGCCGGCCTCTCCGCCTCCGCTTCGCTCAAGGCGCTGCTGGCGAAACTGCTCGACGTCCACCTCGCCAAGACCGAAACCCGTTCCAACTGGATCCGGCGACCGCTCCGCGATGAGCAGATACGGTATGCGGCGGACGACGTCATCTACCTTCCGCGCCTCCGCACCGAACTTCTTTCGCGCTGTCCGGGGGCGCGCGCACGCCGCTGGCTCGACGAAGAGATGCGCAAGTACGACGATCCCTCGCTCTACGCCGGGCGCGATCCCCGCGAAATGTGGTCGCACGTCTGCGGGCTTACGCGCCCGCTCGCCGAAAACGCAAGGGCAAAAGCCGCACCCCACCGGTATTTCGCCGTCCTGCGGGAACTCGCCGCGTGGCGGGAAACGCTTGCCCAGGCGAAAGACTGGCCGCCGCGCCATGTCCTGACCGACCCGATGCTCCTCGCTCTCGCGTCGGAGCAACCGCGAAGCGTCCAGGCCTTCCGGGGTGTGAACGGGATTCCGGAACGCCTCCCCGCCGCCGTCGCCGCCCAAGGCGTAGCCGCCATCCAGCAGGGGCTCGCCGTTCCGGAAGCCGACTGCCCTGGACTCCCCTCCCTGTCGGAACCGGAACGCGAACAGCTGCATAAGCGCGTCGCATCCGAGATCGCACGCGTCAACGCCGCGTGCGGCATCGAGGGAATCGATCCCGCCGTCGTGATTTCCAAGGCGCGTCTCGAACGAATCTTCCGAGACGGACTCCCCAACCCGTTGGAGGCCGGATGGCGCCGTGAACTTCTTGCACACCGGTAAACCGCTCCCGCCACCCTTCGCGGAGTGGGGCGAACCAGACGGCAGGCGTCTGCATGTAATTTTGAACACTCACACCCGCCCGCGCTACGCACGGAAATGTACATGAGGGTAAGTTCCTGAAAACAACAGGAACAACTTAAAACAACGTTTGCTTCTTCCGCGCACAACCGTGCGCGGTTATGAAAACGCCGCGCCGTTGTGTGGCGAAAGAAGGATGTTGTCTTTACACGTTGTTTCGGTTGTCGCCAATCAAACTTACAGGCAAGCCGCGTGAACGGCGGACAAATCCGTGTGTCAGAAGGAAATCGGGATTGTCGATGGTTGAACAATGAGGATTGAAGATCACGAACGTTTCCGCAGTTTTCGTTGAAACACCAAAAAAACGGGAGGACCGGGTTGCCCCGGCCCTCCCGCACTGCATGACAGGAGTGGTCTATGTATTTCGTTTAGGTGGTTGTAATGCTTTCGTTTAGGTGGTTGTTATTTGGTGGTTGTGTGTGGTTCATCGTTCAAGGCAAGGCTCGCAAAGAATGCACCCTTCTCCGTCTTCACCCGCAACAGGATGTTCCCGCTTTTCGCCTGCTTCAATTCCCTTTCCAAATCCTTCACCGTCTCCACCTCGTGGCGGTTGACCTCCAGGATCAGCATCCCGGCCTTCAACCCCGCCGTCTCGGCGGAAGACCCCTCGAAGACCTCTGTGATCACCACACCGGTTTTCACGTCCAGCCCGAGCTGGCGGGCGAGCTTTTCATTCATATCCTGGACATCCATTCCAAGCTTCTCCAGCTTCGCCATGCCGCCCTCGCCGGTCGCCGCCCCCTCCTCGTCTTCTTCGTCGGGGTAGGCCGCCACGGTCAACGTCCGTTTTAACGTCTTCCCGTTGCGATAGATGGTCACTTCGATTTTAGTCTTAGGCATAATCTGTGCCACTTTATTGCGGAAATGCGTTCCATTGTCGATTTTCTCCCCATTCAGTTCGGTGATGATGTCGCCCGGCTTGATTCCCGCCTTGTACGCAGGCCCGTCCGCGATCACGTCGGCAATCAACACGCCGCCCGACTCCTTGCGTCCGAAACTCTCCGCCATAGCCCCGGAAAGGTTGCCCGGATTCAGCATGACGCCGATGTAACCCCTTGTCACCTTGCCATTTGCGAGGAGTTGATCCTTGATTTTGAGAGCCATGTCAATCGGGACAGCGAAACCGATACCCATGTTCCCACCGTTGCGGGAATAGATGGCGGTGTTGATTCCGACAACCTCCCCGTCGATGTTCAGCAACGGGCCGCCGGAGTTGCCCGGATTGATCGCTGCGTCGGTCTGGATAAAGTCCTCGTAGTCGGTGATCCCCATGTTACTGCGTCCTTTAGCACTCACTACACCCACTGTAAGTGTCTCCTTCAGTCCAAAGGGATTGCCGATGGCGATGACCCATTCGCCGGTCATCAGCTTTTCCGGGTCTCCCGTCTTCAAGAAGGGGAGATCGTCGTCGGCGTTGATTTTAATCAAGGCGACCTCGGTCTTCGGATCCGCACCGATGCGCTTCGCCTTGAACTCCTTCCCGTTCTGGAGTTTTACGGTAATCCGGTCTACATCGCCCACGACGTGCGTGTTGGTGAGGATGTACCCGTCCTTGGAGATCAGGAACCCGGATCCCTGTCCGGCCTGGCGATACATCTTTTTCCGGGGCTGCCGGGGCCGCTGCCCGCGCCGGAACGAGTCACCGCGCCCGAAGAAACGATCCCGGAAATCCTCCCCGAACAGGTCGAAGGGGTCGTTGAAGAAAAACCGCCCGTTGTTGACCGGCACCTCTTTCTCCACCTGGATAAAGACAACCGCCGGCGTGGCCTGAGCCGCCACATCCGCGAACCCCCTTCGGAAATCAAACGTCTTTTCTGCCACCTGCGCGCCAAACGCGACCGTAGCCGTTCCAATCATCATCGCCAACATTGTTCTTCTGTTCATTGCCGTTTCCTTTCGTTTGTTGTTTTGTGTGAAACAGGACACGCTAGACATAAAGCTTTTTCCGTGCCAACCCGTAAAAATGCCTTTCCTCGCCCCTTTCTTCGATTAAAATGCGACAAGCTGACGCAGCGACCTCTTGTATACACCGCGCCAAATTGTTACCATGCCACTTTTTTCGAAATATTTATTGCTTCATGCATGACAACTGTGCTATAAAAAAGTCAGTTGACAAAGGAAAAGCGTGTTTGGGATCGCCCGACCTTTGTTTTGTGGACAAAAAGGAGTGACGGATGAATTATTGGTTGGAGTGTTGGAAGAAGTACGCGGTCTTTTCCGGTCGCGCGCGCCGGAAAGAATACTGGATGTTCGCACTGTTCAATTTCATGATCGCATTTCTTCTTGGATTCGTGCTGGCACGCATCGCGGGGCAGCAGATTAGCGGCGTAGCGAACGGTGTGTATAGCCTCGTGGCCCTCCTCCCCGGTCTGGGCGTGACGGTGCGCCGTCTGCATGACACGGGTCGGAGCGGGTGGTGGGTCTTGTTCGCCCTGGTCCCGATTATCGGCGCGATCACGCTTTTCGTGTTTATGTGTCTCGACAGTAAGCCCGGTGCAAACGAATACGGTCCCAACCCGAAAGGCGCGTAACCTTGGGCGGTAATTTCAGAACAATTTTATGCGGCCGGAGTTTTCCGGCCGCATAAATTTTATTCTTCGAGGTTTTAGTGGAACGGAAATCATCCTTGTCCACCCATACCAATGAAAACAAACAAACGGAAGCGCAGAGGCGAGGGTGAGAAAATGGAAAGTGTAAAGGGGTGTCGCCGTTGTCTCAAGTTGTCCGTGTTGTCTCCGATCATCTGGGGGCAATTGCAAAGCATCGTGACAGTAATCTTTAACCGTGCAGAACGCATATTTCATCGGTACGCCTTGGAACTGGAGACAACCGTGACAACCGTGACAATAATTTGAAGAGGCGCGGCGGTCACGAAAGAAGAACAAACGGATTGGTTCAGGCCTGACGGCCTTCGAGATTCCGGGAAGTGAACCGCGTTAGCGGCGAGCAAATCCGTTTGTTGGACAATTCCCCCAACGCCAGTGTAAAGTAGAAAGTGTAAAATGGAAGGTGGGCCGCCTCTCCCGCCGTTACCATTTCTCTGCGTCTCTGCGCCTTGCCTATAACTTGAACAATGTTCACGTTACCTTCATCTACAGTCCCGTGCGTTTCGCGGGCAGGGGGGGCCTATAAGTTCGATTGGTGACAACCGAAACAACTTGTGAAGACAACATCCTTCTTTCGCCGCGCAACGGCGCGGCGTTTTCATAACCGCGCATGGCTGTGCGCGGAAGAAGCAAACGTTGTTTTAAGTTGTTCCTATTGTTTTCAGAAACTTACCCTCACGTACATTCCCGTGCGAAGCGCGGGCGGGGGCTTGCCTATAAAATGCCATTTATCCCCATGAATGCTCCCGCGCGCGGCGCGGTCGGATCGCTCTGCGTTATTTTTTTGTATACACGTTCCTTCAGGCCGGCTTGCCGCGCACCGCAAGGGCGGAGGGGACGCCGTCTTTCCCTTCTCCGTATTCCCGTGCGAGCGTGGGCGGCAGGACCGAAATGGTCTTCGTGAAGAAAACCTGTTCCGTATTCCCGTGCGAGCGTGGGCGGCAGACTACAGAAAAACCTCCCCCGGTAATCGAGGGAGGTCGAAAGGAGAAAACTATATTGATTTGAATAACAACAAGATTTAGACGACGAGTTTCTTCCGGCGTGTCGCCATCGCCGCAGCTCCGAGGAGCAACAGCGCCACCGAGCAGGGCTCCGGAGTCGGTGTCCATGTCGTCGGCAACGTAACCGTACCCATACCGCCTTCAAGAGCCTGCGGGGCGGAAATATCTCCGGTATAATAGGAGACATCCGCAGCAGCCATTTCCACCGCCTTGTAATTATCCCCGGTGCTGTCGAGCAAAACGAGGTACCAAGTACCAGTAGTCGGGGTAGCTGTACCGACATTGGTGTTGTACCCTTCCTCATACGCGATCGTGGGATCGACCGACGATTCCGTGTACGTCGCTGTCGCCCCCGTAATCTGCTTCGTCGTATCATCAAACGCCAAAGACCCCGTTTCGTAATAGGCCAGAATGGCGGAACTGACTCCGGTTTCTTCCGTTTCCGTATCCCAGTGGATGGTCACCGCCTGGGAGGAAAGCGCGAAACCGGTCGCGCAAAGCAACATGAGAAGTACCTTTTTCATAAACATTCCTTTCGAGTTACTCCATTAGTTCCCGGAGGCAGGAGTGATGACAACAGGTGTCTCCGACACATTGTAATACCAGAATCCGGTTCCGGCAGGAATGGTAACGCTGGAAAGCGCCACCGATGCGCCTTGCGAATACCAGCCAGTCCCCGCCTTATACCAGTAGGTCGTGGTGTCCTGAAGGATGATCCTATCCGCGTTCTTCATCTTCGCAGCGCCCGTAGGCGTCGTAAAGGTCAGATCGCCGAGGGTGTATGCTTCCGTGGAAATCGCGGAAACAAGGTTGTAGCCCTGCGCACAAGACGTATTCTGCGCCGTCGTGACTAATCCACCTTTGGTGTAGGCGGTGACCGCAGACGGATTCTCCAAGAAGAACGCATCGCCGGCCGTAAGCGTTGACGTGGGAGCAGGCGTCCCGGCCTCAACAACACTCCAACCGTTCTCGCGGTCCAAGTAGTAAACGTTGTACACAGGCGAAACGGATGTTGCCTGCAGAACGTAGAGGCGAGCCGCGGTATTGGCACCTGCCGAACTCGTTGCTGTCGCCAAGTTCTGCGTGGAAACCAGATCCTTTATTGCGATCGCGGCGGCGCCGCCGCAGGCCTGATACGGAACTGCGATCATCGTCTTCACACCGGCGTCGAGCGTGACAGCCGTGAAACCCGAAGCTTTCGCATCCGCACCTTCAATCGTAGGGAGTTCGGCCGTCGCGGCTACAGCCGCAAGGGCACAAGTCAAGGCCATCATTTTTTTCATGGTCAACTTCCTTTACTTACCAATGACTTTGAAGAAACGAACCTTGGCGGAGGAGGCCGGCACCTTCACGGTGGCGGTACCTTCCTGATTCTGCACCTTATCCGCACCCGTCGGCTGCCAGCCGCCGTCCAACGTCGTGCTTTCCACGACGGTATACGACCCACGTGCACGCGTGTTATCAATCGTCACCGTGGCGGCACCGTCAGCGGTCTCGACCGCCTTGATCACCGGCGTATCGGTCGCGGCATCCAGAAGGGACTTCGCCGAACCGGCGGCCGAACCGGCGCTCATCTCATTCGGCGCATTGGCGGCGGCGATGGCCTTTTGAATCGTTCCGGCGGCACAGGTGGCTGCGACCGCATCACCCAACGTATATCCGTCCACAAAACCGCCAGCCGTTGTCGCATTGATGCGGGTATCGAGCAGGACGATCTGGAACGTACCGCCGGCGGGGTACTCCTTCGTGGAGTAGTTGATCGGGGTGTAGGGGCAACGGACATTGCCGGTTTCATCCTTCCAGGCGGCAGCCTGTCCGAGTTTCACCGCACCGCCTTGCAGTTCCCCCTGCGTGTCGATCCCGAAGGTAGCGTTGGCGGGGACGTAGACGAAGAGGTAGGTCTCGCCCACGACAACGGGCGTACCGTCCGCGTAGGTGTCGGGTCCGGAGGTGTAGAACTCCATCAAGGCCGTGTCGCCGGTATTCGCCGCAAAGAGCGAGGCGGCGGCCAAGAACGCGGAGGCAAACGTGATAAGCTTTTTCATCGTAAGATTCCTTTCTCGTTACTGCATCGAGATGACCGGCTTGAAGATGTGATAACCGCCGGTCGGGATTGTGAACGTGTACTCGGCGGAAGTCCCCCCGGTAAACTCGGCATCGGTAATGGCCGTTTCATTCAGCAGGGTGAACTCGGCATCGGAGGCAGATGCTTTGCCCATCAATTTGAGGATACCGTTGATCGCGCCCGTTTTGGCCGTGCCGCCGACGGTCAGGCTGACGTTGACCTTGATCTGCGTCGGGGAGACAATTTCCATCGAGGCGATGCTGAGTTCAGCCGAGTTGACGGGAACGTCGGAACCCACCATGTACCCATTCAGAATGGCGGCATCCGCCGCATCCGCCGGAACGTTCGCCTTGTTATCCGCCATCCACTTCTGCACCTTGGTGACGTTCGTCGCGTTGTTCAGCGCTGTAACCGTCTCGGCGTCAAGTTCTTTGTTCGCCTCGACGGTCGCGCCAAGGATGCCGTACGTCGGATCGCAATGCCCGACGTAGAGATTCGCCAGATTCCCCGTTCCGCGGAAAATCGTGCCGCTCAACGTACCGCCGCTCGCCAGAGTGAACTCGGTGACCTCGGCCGTACCGTCCGAAAACGTCTGCACCGCATCGTTCACCAGGACATTGAACTTGTCGCCGAAGAGTTTGACCGTGACACGGGTCCATTCTCCCGTGCTGATTCCCGAAACGCTGGTGTAAGACGCACTATTCGCCCAGCAGACCAATTTGACGGTCCCGGAAATCTCCGTAGCGTAGAGGGCCAGCTTCGCACCTTCAAACGCAGAGGCTTCCGGCTCATCTTCAAGCACGTCAAAACGGACGAGCATATCGATGTAGGCAGGGTTATCGGTCGTCGCAGGAACCGCGCCTGCACTTTCCGAGAGTGCGTTGGTGATGCTCTCCCCTTCCGTGTCAAGGGTAAGTGCACTCGTCGCACCATTAAACCAGTCGTTCACCCGGGACGGCACGGCAGCAGCAGAATACGCCGCAAGATTCGTGGTTTCACCCGAACCCGTCGTCCACGCGGCAGCCGGCGATGAAAACGTTTCCGTATACGCACCATCGCGCAACGGCGTAACATTCCACTTAGCCGGTACCGTTGAAGAAACTTCAGCAGCCAGCGCGCCGGATACGGCACACCCGCATAACGCCGCGAACCCCGCGCGTATAGCCAACCATTGTGCTTTCAACATCCTTAAACCTCCAATTCTAACCATCCAAAAAACTAGCTCTCAAAGAAAGCTGAGGGGCATCTTAGCCCAAAATCAAGGTTCTGGCAAGCGAAAAAAACATTTTTTCACTTTTTTCTGAATCCTTGGTAAAAACGCCCTGTCTATAACCTGATTGTTCACAAATGCCGCCATGTCCCGCAAAGACAAATATCGGGGATACTTACGATTTGTGAACACGATCCACGTTACCCTCACGTACATTTCTGCGCTTCGCACGGGAATATAGTATGGGGGGTAAGTTTCTGAAAACAACATGGACAACTCAAAACAACGTTTGCTTCTTCCGCGCACAACCATGCGCGGCGAAAGAAGGATGTTGTCTTTACACGTTGTTTCGGTTGTCACCAATCGAACTTATAGGCAAGACACGGAGATTCCGCACGTTTGCGGTGGTTTGCCGTGCGGTTTCCGATTCACCCGTTTGGCGAAGGAACGATTCACTCTTTCCCCGATCGAAAATTCGCCCACGCATTCGGGAAGCCGCTGTTTCCGGTTTTTCTCTGAGTCAAGCGAGCGGCACAAAAAAGGCCCTCCTCTCCATTGGAACGGGAAGGAGGGCCTTTTCGGGAAGGGCTTGCCTAGTTTCCGGAACGGCCGCCCGTGCCGACCTTGCTGGCGCGGGCCTTCTCATGCGGGCGGAGGGACCGGACCGCGGCACCGGCGCGCCACATCTCGGAATCGCGAAGGGCCTTCAGTTCGGCATCAAGCTTCTCCTTGTAGTCCGGCGCACTGCCGACGCGGATCACGCGGCGGGCTTCCTTCATGGAGTGTACGGCTTCGTACAGTTTCTCGAAGACGGGGCGCGTCGCCTTTTCAAAGCGCGGCGCCCAGTCCAGCGCACCGCGCTGGGCGGTGACGGAGCAGTTGGCGAACATCCAGTCCATGCCGCGTTCGTCGACGAGGCGGATCAACGACTGCGTGAGTTCTTCGATCGTCTCGTTGAACGCCTCGGACGGGGAGTGGCCGTGCTTGCGCAGGGTCTTGTACTGCGCGGACATGACACCCTGGAGCGCCCCCATCAGGATGCCGCGCTCGCCGGTGAGGTCGGAGGTCACTTCGCGCTCGAACGACGTCGGGAAGAGGTAGCCGGAACCGATCACGATGCCGAGGGCGAGCGTGAGTTCCAGCGCCTTGCCCGAAGCGTCCACCTCGACCGCGTAACTGGAATTGATGCCGGCGCCGCTGAGGAAGTTGCGGCGGACGTTAAGGCCGGACCCCTTCGGGGCAACCATGATCACGTCCACGCCGTCGGCGGGCTTGAAGGTCTTGATGCCGGTCAACTTGCGGTACTGGTATCCGAAACCGTGCGAGAAGTACAGTGCCTTCCCGGGGGTGACGTACGCCTTGATGCGGTTCCAGACGGCCTTCATCGAGGCATCGCTGTTGAGCATCATGATGATGTCGCCCTTTTCCGCGGCCTCCTCGATTTCAAACAGGGTTTTCCCAGGAACGAACCCGTCCTTGACGGCGCGCGCCCAGTTGTTGCTGGTCTTGCGCATACCGACGATCACCTTGGCGCCGTTGTCGCGCATATTGAGCGCCTGGGCCGGCCCCTGGACGCCGTATCCGATCACCGCGATCACTTTGTCCTTCAGGATCTTCTGGGCCTTCTTCAGCGGGAACTCTTTCCGCGTGGTGATGTTCTCGATGACACCGCCAAAATCAATTTTTGCCATTTCTCGTAACTCCTCGTTAACCTGATTTCCGACCCCAAAGGGCGTCCGAACCACGCGGTCCGGCGGAAAAGTCCCCTCATCATACCACAAGAACGGGAAAGTGGGAAATGAAAAAAGGGATCTCTACGTTTTTTGCGGAAACGGATACCACGCGGTTTCTGATGGAAATGCAGAAGGGAGGGGCAACGTCCCCGATACCTTATTCTATAACGTAATTGTTCACAAATGCCACAAATTATAAATACCGAGGCCACTTGCAATTTGTGATTTGTGAACACTGGAGACAACCGTGACAACAATTTGAAGAGGCGCGGCGGTCACGAAAGAGGAACAAACGGATTTGTTCAGGCCTGACGGCCTTCGCGATTCCGAGAAT
Source organism: Kiritimatiellia bacterium (assembly GCA_017962315.1). Taxonomy (GTDB): domain Bacteria; phylum Verrucomicrobiota; class Kiritimatiellia; order RFP12; family UBA1067; genus RGIG8368. The sequence continues at coordinate 3,226 of JAGCVN010000025.1, read as the reverse complement.
GTGAGCCGCGTTAGCGGCGAACAAATCCGTTTGTTGAACAATTCCCCAAACGCCAGTGGAAAGTGGAAAGTGTAAAAGGGAAGGGGGGCGCCCCGCCTGCCGTTTCCATTTCTCTGCGTCTCTGCGCCTTTGCGTTACTTTTTTTGTACACACGTTCCCTCCGTCCGGCTTGCCGCGCATCGGAAGGGCGGCGGGGGCGCCGCCCCTAGGTGTCTGACCGCTAGGCCGGGTGTCTCGATTATTCGCTAGCCTTGCGGCGGGGAATTCGGCTATACTTGACTTTCTTCACAGGACAACGTCACGTTTAAGGGGGAAAGCAGATGAGAACAAGTCGTTTCGTTTTTGGGTTTTCCGTCGTTGCGGCGTGCCTCTGGTGCGTCGCAGCCCGCGCCGGGGAAGAGACGCAGGAAAAGGCATTGCGCATCGCCGTCTTCGTGGGAAACGGGGCGCGCAACGTAGGTGCGTTCCGCTGGCTCGAATTAACGGCGCGGGCGGCGAACTGCACCGCCACGCCAGTCGACGGTGCGGCGGTGCGGAACGGGGCGCTCGACAACATCGACGTCCTGATCGTGCCGGGCGGCGCATCCGGGGTCGAGGCGCAGGATCTGCAGGAAGAGGGGTTCGCGAAGGTCAAGGCGTTCGTGAAGAACGGCGGCGGCTACATCGGGACGTGCGCCGGATGCTGCCTGGCGATGGAGGCGAAAGAGGAGAACAGCAAAAACAAGAGGCTGGACATGATCCCCTTCACGTTCGGCGCCGCCAACGGCGCGGCGACCATGCCCGTCAAGTTCAACGAAAAAGCGAAGGAACTCTGTGGCATCAAGAAGGGCATCCAGAATGTCCGTTACCACGGCGGCCCCGTGCTGCTGCCGGCGCGGCCGGTGCCGGAGGCGAAGATCGAGGTGATCGCCACCTACGCGGGCGACATCAATTCGTACAGCGCCAAGCCCCGGCCGACGATGGCGGGGAAGGCCGCCATCGTCGCGGGGACCTACGGGATGGGCCGACTTTTCGCGAGCGCGGTACACCCCGAATCGGACGTTTACGACCACAACATCCTCAAAGGGGCGTTCAAATATGTTTCCGGGCGCGACCTCGACTGGGACTACCCGCAGAGGAAACGCGGGCAGCTCGCAGTCGGAATCGAGGTGGACCATTCCTTCGGAATCGAAACCGCGAAATTCATCCAGCGGCTCGTAACGGAGGGGGAGTTCGACATCATGCCCATCAGCGCGGAAAGGATTTCAAAAGAGGGCGTGCTGCACCACCTCGACGCGGTGCTCGTCCCGGACGGCCTGGGCAGTTCCCTTGAAAAGGGTCTTTACATGAGCAACATCAAACGGACGCGCGCATTCCTCGCGCGCGGTGGGCGCATCTTCGCGTGGGGAAGCGCGACGCAACCGGCACGGAAGTATTTCCCCGAAATCACCTGCGTAGCAGACGGTGAGGCCGCGCTCGCGGCGCTCCGCGCCTTCGCGGCGGAACCGGTCCCGCCTCCCGCGGCGCTTCCGGCGAAAGTCCGGAAGCCGCTCAAAGCGGCGATCTACTGCGACAAGGACGGGGGCAACGTCATCCTCGCGAAAATGCTTGCCCTCTCCCCGGAATACGAACTCTCGTTCCTGCGGGCGGCGGAATACGGGCAGGGCGGGCTGGACGGGCTGGACCTGTTAATCCAGCCAGGGGGCAGCTGCAAGAGGCAATACGAGGCGATGGGCACGAACGGTGTCGCGGCGTTGAAGCGGTACGTGCTGGAGGGCGGCAAGTACTACGGGGTGTGCGCGGGCGCGTTCATGGCACTGCAGCAGTCGCGGCCGGGCCGGCCCCGGCTCGGCATCGTCCCGTTCAAGGCGGACGACCCCAGCCACTACCGGGGCGGCGGGCCGATCAAGATCGAACTGACGAAAGCGGGACGGGATGTCTTCAAAGGCTCTTCCACAAACCGCGTCGTAGAGTATTACGGCGGGCCGGTCGTGATTCCCGGCGAACCTGTGACGAACACGGACGTGAAGGTGCTGGCGCGGTACGTCGGGCGGACAATCAACATCAACGCGGCACACGGCATCGAACCCGTGGAACCGATGAACGGCAAGGGCGCGTTTCTCGGAGGCAGGGTGGGCAAAGGCCGCGTGTTCCTCTCCTGCCCGCATCCGGAGTTCGCAGAAAACACCTACGACATGATCCATTCCGGCATTCAGTACCTCACAGGCGTCGCGCCGTCGCCGGTGAACGCCGACCGGGTGCGCGGGGCGCTGTCGGTCCTCTTCACCCCGGGGAAGGACGACGAGTCGCTTGCGTTCTATTTCAAAACCTTCATCCGCGACAGGCGGTTCGACGTCCGCAACGTGTTCAACGCCAACGAGTACGCACACGCGGACGCGATCGTCTCCGTAGACGCCCGTGCGCTGTGGCTCGCTTCGCCGTCCGTCCGCACGTTCATAAAGCGGGGCGGGACGGTCGTGGTTGTCGCGCGCGATGAACAGGAACGCAAAGCTGCCGCAAAACTCGCAGGGGTGAAAGTCGTGGGGACCTGCGCCGAAATTCCAGACGCGCTTTTAAACCTCCGCTGAAAACGCGGGGCGGGGTGCAGTAATCGGCGGCGGTCGAAAACAAGCGGTTTTTGATTGAAGCACAGAGGCGAGGGACAACGTCCCCGTTCCGTTGCCCGTCACCCACTTCCCGCTCCCCTCCCTGTTCGCTGCGCCCTGCCGATAACTTGATTGTTCACAAATGCCACCAATGCAAATATGAGGGAACTTTTACCATTTGTGATTTGTGAACAATTGTGACACTTGCGATTTGTGAACAATGTTCATGTTACCTTCATCTACATTCCCGCGCGCAGCGCGGGCGGGGGGCTTGCCTATAACTTCACCCCGCAACAGGGGGTGGATTGTTTATGGACGCAGAGACGCGGAGAGCGCAGAGGCGTGGGGGAGAAAATGGAAAGTGTAAAGGGGTGGCACCGTTGTCTCAAGTTGTCCGTGTCGTCTCCGATCATTAGTGGGCAATTGCAAAACATCGTGACAGTAATCTTCAACCGTGCAGAACGCATATTTCAACGGTACGTTTTGGAACTGGAGACAACCGTGACAACAAGTTGAAGAGGCGCGGCGGTCGCGAAAGAAGAACAAACGGATTTGTTCAGGCCTGACGGCCTTCGCGATTCCGGGAATGTGAGCCGCGTTAGCGGCAAACAAATCCGTTTGTTGGACAATTCCCTCAACGC
>JAGCVN010000024.1 GCA_017962315.1 Kiritimatiellia bacterium | reverse complement strand
CACGCGCTTGGTCGCGTCCTTTCAGGGCGGGTCGTCGCCGATCTCGCCGAGGCGAAGCGCCTCCTCGAAACCGAACCGGGCACGGCGCTCGCCTACTACCAGAACGCCTTCGCCCTGCACCGCCTTTCGATGGATGTCTCGCGTCACACCGGGAAACCGGGGGCCGCCCCGCTGGACAAAGATATCGTCGCCGGGATGCGCACCGCGCTTGCCCGCCTCCAGCAAGGCTGGGCGACGTGCCACCGGTGCAAGGGAACCGGACGGCAGGATATGGTTTTGAAGCAACGCGACGGACATGAAGTGAAAGGTCCGAAAACAAAATGCACCTCCTGCGATGGACGCGGCCGGCGTCCGGGCCGGGTCGATCCCGCGCACACAAAAGCGGCCGTCCTTCGCGGCGCGAACACATTCATGAAAAACCGGCTTGCGGCGGGCGATGAAAAGCTCGGCCGCGTCTGTCTGCCTGTCGGATGCAAACACCAGCTCAGCAACCGACAAAAGGCGCTCGTACTTTCCGCCATCCCCGCCCCCTGCCCCGAGTGCGGACGCAGCGGACGCGAACCCTGCCCGAAATGCAGGGGCACGGGGTTGACGCGCTGCACAGCGAACGGCTGCCAGAAAGGCCGTGTACAGGAACGCCGGAAATCCACGCACGGGGTCGTCCGGTCGACACGTATCACCGACCACCCGTTCACCGACCTCTGTTCCGTCTGTTCGGGCACGGGCGAGGTCCCGTGCGGCTTTTGCAACGGAACCGCCGGACAACCCTGCCGCAAATGCGGCGGCAGCGGCGAGGCGCAAACTTGCCGGAAATGCGCGGGAAGCGGCATCGTCACCTGCAACAAATGCAAAGGTGTCGGCGACGCACACGGCAAACGTTGCGCCGATTGCCGCGGCGAAGGCGAAGTCCTCTGCAGTTCGTGCCAGGGAGACGGGACAAAATGAGTGCCGACATCCAGACCTTCAACCTTCCCAACATGGAGATCATCAGCCTTCTCGGCGAAGGCGGCATGGCCTCCGTCTGGAAAGCCCGCCAGATTTCGCTCGACCGCCTGGTCGCCATCAAAGTCCTCTCCAATACGTTTTCGTCGAAAGAGGACGACATTGCCCGTTTTCTCCAGGAGGCGCGCGTCGCGGCCCGCCTGAAACATCCGGGCATTGTCGAAATCTACGACGCCAATTTTTCCAGCGGCCTCTACTACTACATCATGGAGTACATCTCCGGCTACACGTTCGGCTCGCTGATGGAACGGAAAGGGCGGATCGCGCTCGACGACGCCTTGACCATCGCCGAGAGCGTCGCAATCGCGCTCGACTACGCCTGGGACAAATTCCAGCTTGTGCATTGCGACATCAAGCCGGACAACATCATGGTCGATTCGGACGGGACGGTGAAGATCACCGACCTCGGCCTCTGCCACGCCCTCAAACTCCAGACGAGTAACGGACAGGATCCGGGCGATGAAGTGCTGGGCACCCCCGCCTACATCTCGCCGGAACAGGTGTACGGCGATACGCAGCTTGATTGCCGCAGCGACATCTATGAACTCGGCGCGACGCTCTACCACATGATTTCGGGACGGATGTTGTTCCCCGGACTGGGGTACGAGGAAACCATGCGTTGCCATGTGGGCGAGGCCCAGGCGCCGGACATCCGCGAGATCGTCCCCTTCGTCCCCGCGCCCGTCGCGATGCTCCTGGAGAAAATGCTCGCGAAAAATCCGAGATTCCGTCACAAAGACTGGAAAGAAGTCCTGGCAGACCTCATGCGGATACGGGAAAACAGAATTCCCCAAGTGGCGCCGATCCCCCCGAAGGGAAGCAGCATGGAGCGGAAATGAGCGGGCTTCCCTCGTGCAACGTCCTCCTGCCCGGCGGCGGACATTGGGCGACCTGTGAAACGGCGGAGCGTTTTTTCGCCCGCCTCCGCGGGCTTTTGGGAAGGAAAACGCTCCCGGACAACCATGTCCTGCGCATCCGCCATTGCAACGCCGTGCATACCGTCGGGATGAAATTCAACCTCGACTTGATTTTCCTTTCAGCCGACGGTCGCGTCATCCGCGTCTGCCGGAACATCCCGCCCGGCCGTTTGTTCGTGGGCGGCGGCCTCCGTGCGAAGGAAGTGCTGGAGGCGGCGGCCGGACGTGTGGATCTTGCCGCCGTCCCGCCCGGTACCCGTCTCACGTTCCGATAGTCACGCGGCCGCACCGTCGGATCACAGATCCATGCCGTTGAAGAAGCGTGTTTTTTGGTTTCCCCTTCCGTCTTTCTTTGCTATGCTAAAGGATGTCACGTCACGAAAGGAAGCGGAAATGCCGCCAAGCGGGAAAGAACAAAAAAACACGGGTCGCGAGAACCGCCACCCGTGCCGGAAATTGGTCGGAGAGAGGGGATTTGAACCCCTGACCTTTTGGTCCCGAACCAAACGCGCTACCAGACTGCGCTACTCTCCGTTTGGTGAAAACGCGAACCATACTACCACGATTCAGAGGGGATGTCAAGCACGATGAGAAACCTATTTTCAGATTCAGTTTGGACAGGGATTTTCCTAGCGTTTTCGCTGGTTTTCGGAGAGGGTGAGTGTCGCGCCGAAGGAGCGAAACCGGTCCGGGGACAGGAGATTGTCGTCTGCAACTGGAACGTGGAAAACCTGTTCGATACAGAGGACGACCCCGAGAACAAAGGCGATGACGGGTACACGCCGCGCGGATGGATGCATTGGACGGAGAACCGCTACCGCCTGAAACTCGAACACCTTGCAGAAATCATCGAGGCGATGAAACCGGACATCCTCTGCGTCGAAGAGATTGAAAACCGCCGCGTCTTGGAAGACCTCTCGAACCAGCTCCGCAAGCAGAAGCGGCACCCGATGCCCTACATCGTCCACCGGGAAAGTTCGGACAAGCGCGGCATCGACTGCGCCATCCTTGCGACGCAGAAACCGGATTCGGAAAAATGGCTCAGACCCGTGAACGGGTTGCGCGACACCGTGGTCGCGACGTTCACCTTCCACGGGAGGCAACTGACCGTCATGGGAAACCATTGGAAATCCAAACTCGGGAAAAAACAGGAGAGCGACGAGCTTCGGGCGAAGTGCGCACACATTGTCCGGAGGGAACTGGACAAGCTGCTCAAGGAAAACCCCGCGGCCGCAATCCTGGTGACGGGAGATTTCAACGACGAGGCCGATTCGCCGGCGATCCGCGACGTGGCGAAGTTCTCCGTCGATGCGGAAGCCGTGCGGAACGATCCGTCCGGATTGCTGCTCTACAACCTCACCGCGACCCTGCCCGCCGGCGAGAAAGGAACCTACTACTATGCCGCCGGGAAAAAATGGAACACACTGGACACGATGGCGGTGACACGCGGCATGTACGGAGGAACCCCGAAAGCGCCTTGGCGGGTTAAACCAGGAAGCTACCAAATCTTCAAGACACCGGCCCAATGTACAAAGCAGGGCGATCCCCTGCCCTTCCGCCGCATCCGCCGCAAGGACATCGGCGAGATTTATTCGACGGGGTATTCCGACCATTTCCCCGTCCGCGTCATTCTCCAGCCGACCACGGACGAGTAATCGCATACGTTTCATCCAAAACGCCTCACACAGAGACGCAGAAGCACAGAGGACAGGGAGAGTGGAAATGAAAAGCGGAAAATCGTTGGCGGGCAGCTGGGACGCTGTTCCTCCTGCCTTTGCGTACGCGGCTTGGGAGGGACAACGTCCCCCCGTCGCCCTTTCTCTGTGTCTCTCGTCTATAACTTCACCCCACGACTTACCGGAGACAGTATAGCAAGTCATCCGAATCGAATCACTCGCGCCAAGGCGCGAGCGGGGGCGTTGTGTGAGAGAAATAAGTTACCTTTATTTACATTCCCGTACGAAGCGAGGGCGGCAGGCTAATCACCTCGCACAGAGGCGCAGAGAACGTTTCAGGAATTCAGAAGTAGTCATCGCAAAACCAGCGTTCTCCGCGGCTCTGCGCGAAATCGTACTCCGCGCTACCGGTCGAAATGGGCAATCACGCGGTTCCGGGCGCGGTAACGGAGGTAGGCCGCCAGCAGGATAAGGAAGAGGAACCAGGCATACACCATCGGGGCGCTCCATTTCCGGATCTGGAGAGAGCCGCCGGGGACGGATGCAGAAAAGCGGGAGACTCCGACCAGAATTTCAATAAAGAATCCCGCCGCGTTGTTGAAACAGGCGGCGACCGTTTCGCTCAACAATCCCGCCAGCAGGCCCAGGCTTCCGGAGAGGACGACGAGGAACGATACGGGAGCGATGACGAGGTTCGCCAGAAGCGCAACGGGCGAGAACCGACCGAAATACATCGCCGTCAACGGGATCGAAGCGAGCCAGGCCGCGAGCGAGACGGCGAAGACGCCGCACTCGTTTTTGAGGATGTTGTACCCTACCCCGCACCACCAGGCGAGCCGGGCATTCCCCGCCGCGCGGAGCATCGGGATCCGTTCCGCAAGCACGTCCACCCGGAAAAGCCGCAAGGCGATTTCTCGGAAAGGCTTGTAGAAGACCACCAGTCCGAGCATCACCGCGAATGAGAGGCGGCACCCGATGTCGAACACAAGCCACGGCTGAAACACGAAAACGAGGATCGCCGTTGCCGCAAGCGAGGAAAGCGCGTTCGAATGCCGTCCGACCGAAGGGCCGAGAAAATAGAACAAGGTCATCAGGCAGGCGCGGACCGCGCTGGGCCTAGCCCCCGTCACAATGGTATAAAAAACAATCAACGGGGCGAGGGCGAAAAACCAGTAGGGACGCGGAATCCGCAACAGGGAGACGGCGAATCCGAGAATCCCCGCGATCAGCGCGATGTGCATCCCGGAGATCGCGAAAATGTGGACAGTTCCCGAATCCGCGAACATCTGCCGGACACCGGACGGGATCTCGCGCCTCGCTCCGAGCAGAATCGCCCGCGCGAGGTCCGGAACGACGGGCCAGTCTTCAATCCCGATCGCGACACGCCGGGCCGCCTGCCGGCGAGCCGCCTCGACACGCCCCCTCCACGTAGTCAAGTCGATCGCGGCGATCCGCTCAGACGCGCGCTCCGCGACATTGCATTCGACGTAGAGCAACCCGGACCGGTCCGTCACCGGACGGAACGTGCCCGTGAACCGCCAGCGTTCGTTCCCGTGCGGAGCGGTTGCGTCTTTGTCTCTTTCCGGACGAATCCCGTACCAGTTAATCCTGACGGGGAGGCGGCGTATCCGCGCGCCGGATTCACTTTCCAGTTCCAGCGCGGAAAAAGTGTAGCGGGCGGCCATCCCCTTCAGGTTTCGAATGCGGATGTCGGGATCGATACGGCAGGTGAACCGTTCGCCGGGAGGGAGCGCCAACAGCGCGGCACACTCGGAGTCGCGTTGAAGGAGGTTCACGAAGGAAAGAAGAATCCCCGTCAGACACACACAGAAAAACAGGGTGCAGGGACCTTTCCAGTTATCGGAGACGCGGGAACGAACAAAGCCCCCGGACACAAGTGCCAGCAACAGCACCAGGGCATCGGGGAAACGGTATCCGAGGTAGATTCCTACGACAAGGGAAACCGCGACACCGATCAACGGCTGGCGGGTATGAAACGCGCGCAACGCATCAAAAGCAAACTGTCCACGGGGAACATTCATAACCCCAGTTTACCATAGAGCCCGTTGTCTTGTCCAATGAAACCCGTGTGCGTCGCGTCATCCTCCCAACCTTCCGAGCCAGAGACGGTATACGGCTGCCGGAACGATTTGACGTGTCCGTCGACGAACGCCATGTTGCAGTGGCGGTTCCAGCCGCGCCCATGGCGGAACGCCTGCGTCCCGGCCTTGCGCATCGAGGCGGAGGCATTGTCATACTCTTTGGAAGCCTTCGGCGCGCGCATGAACTTGTTCACGCCGCCCGCGTATCCGCCGTCACCGAAGAGGACGACGTCGGCGGCGTTCCGAAGGTCGCGCCATTTCAGGGGGCGCGTCCGCACGGCGGAGTCGCCTTCGACCTTGCCGAGGTAGGCGCAGTTGTAGTTGTAGCCGGTGGAGGCGTTGCCGTCCCAGTTGTCGGACGAACCGACGCATTTCGGGCAGCGCACGATGTCGCCCGTCCCGTATCCACCCCACATATCGCCGGGAAGCCAATCCTTCGCGCCGCTCTGCCGTTTGAAATCCCAGCAGTCGCTTTCGTACCCGTCCGTGTGCCGCATCCCCCACGGGAACTCGCCCCGTTCCAGCGTGTACATCAGGCACGTCTGCGCGAGCTGGCGGAGGTTGGAACGGCATTGGAGCGAGACGGAGGTCTCCCGGCAGTTCCCGGTCACGGTGACCAGACTTGCCATGAGCAGGCCGACCACGACGATCACCACGCAGAGTTCAATCAGCGTGAACCCCGCCCTTGCCCCCCACCCAGCACCGGACGTTACCGAAAACGCAGGGACGCAGAGACGCAGAGAGGCCGAACACCTTCTACGCCGGGAATGGTTCGTTTCAAGGTTTCCCGGCACAGGATTCTCTGCGTCACTGCGACTCTGCGTTTTTGGAAAAACCATTCTGTAAACGGACTATAACACTACTTCACGGAAACGTTCCATGTCGAGGACGGCTTGGCGAGCTTTGCAACGCCCGCGCCCTCGCCGTCGATGACAACGCCCGTGACCTTCACGGTATACTTCTTCAACTTGCCGTTCAGGATCGCGTAAAGTTTGAACGAACCCTTGAAGAGCCCTGAGGTCGGCGTGTAGGTCAGCTTCAGGGCGGAAAGGTTCGTGCGTTTTTTGGAGGTGTCCAGGAGCGTCGCGCCATTCTTCACCTTGACGGAAGCCGCCTTGTCGAACGTCCACTTCCCGGCCTTGACGCGAACCGGCTCGCCGGCCGGCAGGAGCGAGTCGATCGTACCCTGCGGAAGTCCGGAACCGCCCGCGAAATCGACCTGCACGGACGACGCCGTCCCTGTCCACTTTCCGCCGACCTTCTTCTGGGAGACAGTGTACGAACCAAGCGTTCCGGCGAATCCGTCGCTCCCGATCTCGATCGCGAGCGTGCCGAGTCCCTTGACGGAGACGTTCGCCCGGATCGGCGCGTCCTTCGGAAGGGACACGGTCGTGGATTTGAGCGTTTTTTTCTTCCCGTCCAAGAGGGTCACGTTGCCCGAAAGCTTCACCGTCTGCTTCTTCGTGTTCGGCTTCGCGACCTTCAGCTGGATCACGCCGGCGACGCTGCCGCCCGCGTACACGGCGCCCGCAAGCGTCGCCGCCTTCGTCGCCGTCCAGGCGGAATGCACCGGTGCCGGTTCGGGGGTCGGCCCGGGATCGGGCACGGGGACGAGATCGGGAAGCGGATCCGGGACGAAACCGATGATTGGCGAAACGTCCGCGACCGCATCCACCTCGGGGGTGGTATATTCGGGGTATCCGTCAGCATCGACACCGGTCTGGATCGGCTTGACACGGACATAACGAATCCATTTCTGTCCGGCCGCGTTCACGGGGAGGTCGAGCTTGGAGAGGTCGAAACCGGTCCCGCCTGCAGAACCGTTGTAGGCCCGGCAGATTTCGCCCAGCGTCCTCCCCGCGCACCAGGCGAAGGTCATGGCAGGATTGACAGGGAAAGTCGCGTCCGTCGGGAGTCCGAACCAGGCGTTGCCGGCGAACAAAGTCGCATCAGGGTTCTCCTTATCGTAGATGTAGCCAAGCGTCGGCATCGCATCGTCCGCGAACGGTCCGTCCGTGAACGAGAACCAATTCTCGCCGTCCTGGCTCACTTCTACGAGACCTGGTTCCGCACTCCCCTTCGCCGATGAATAGAGCGTGTCGATGTCCGCACCGTCGCTGTAATACGCCCCCGACTGACCCACGCAGAACGAATTACCGAACACAATGAAATCGATGCCGAAGGGATTGTTCGCGTCATCGACGACATCGTGGTCGAACGACAGCGTGAGATGTGCGTCCAGATCGGAATTTTTTGCGACGGTGAAAAGGGAATCGCCCCCCCATGCCGGATTGAACGGGTTGACCGTTCCGCCCCACTCGCCCGCCATGTAGCGAATCGGCTCGCCCAGCGCGACGGACGGATCGTTGTACCACCCGCTCGTTTCATCCGTCTGGTAACTCACGACGGAATACCCGTAGGGCGACTCGGCGGCCGTCGGCTCGGCAACGCCGCTCTCACTCCAGCCGCCCCAACTGTCTATCCGGAAAGTGAACCAGTCGCCTTCAAGGGGTGTAATACCGTCTGTGCCAGTCCCCGCCGTCGCGACATGATTCGTGTCCTTCATGTACGTTTCCGAACCATGCTGTTCAAGGAGATTCCATAATGGCGAATCAGGTGTCCACGTCCCATCGTACTCCGAAGCGGAAAAAGCGGCAGGGTCTGATGCGGAACCGGGATAGGTCGTGTCGAACGTCGCGGCGACATCCGCCACGTCATACCCGAAGAATGTATAGTACATACCGAATGCCGTGTTCGATGCCCCAATGTGGAGCCGGCTGTCGGCGCGGACGATCCGGTCGACGACTTCGGCAAGATTCGTGCAGGTCCCGTTCCAGCGGTAGCCCCAGGCGCGCGCGGCGCCCTCGCCGTGCTTCGTAGACCAGTCAATCACGACGCCGACGCGGTTGGTTCCGGAACCGACCCAGAAGTGGATGTCATCGAACGTGAACGCGGCGGCATCCGACACCGCGAACAGGGCGGCACCGGCCGCCAAGAGAGATAGACATTTTTTCATTTCGTTCTTTCCTTGACGTGAGGATCAAACCGAGTACACGTTGACACGTCTTAGGACTTCCAGCTTAACCTTGCCGCCAACCTTCTCGCCCACCCGGGCAATGGCAAAACCGGCGGTTCGTATCCGGTTACCTCGGCACGACCGTTCCCGACTTTCACGGGATTCCGTTTGTCAACGCCGCGAAGTCTAACACACCGCCCATGCATCCGGCAAGCAAAAGGGATACACACCGCCTCCCCCGTCGATTTGCGGAAGCCGGAAATTTTATCTTGATATTTTCTTCGTAAACGCCTAACATAACGCGGTTCGTTTTGTGCAGGGGGTGGCGGTTTTGCGCCGTTTCCCAAGGGACAGGCAAGGTGAGGGTATGAGCGAGAATTTGAACGAGTTGCTGGAAAAGATTCAGCGAGAGGGCGTTGACAAGGCGAAGGACGCCGCCGCGAAAGTGACGGCGGATGCCGAGGCGAAGGCGAAAGCCCTCCTCGCAGAGGCCGAAGCGAAGGCGAAGGCCCTTCTGGAAGAGGCAAAGAGGCAGGCTGAGGCGTATGCGGAGAGTTCCAAACAAACGATCCGGCAGTCCGCCAAGAATACGCTCATCGAGGTCGAAAACGCCGTGACCGCCCTTTTTGACAAGTTGCTCGCGAAAGGGGTTTCGGACGCGACGGCGGATGCCGGGCTGGTTGCGGAGCTTGCCGCCGAAGCCGTTCGCGCCTACGCGACGGGGACGGGGAAGGTCGCCGTCGCCGCCGGCGCGAAACTCTGCGACGCGCTCCGTGCGAAACTCGCCGGACAGGCTGCGAATGGCGGCGTGGACGTCGTGTTGGACGAGACGTCGGGGACGGGTTTCCGCGTCCTGCTCGCCGGCGGCCGTATCGAGCATAACTTTACGGGACAGGCGATCGCCGAATCCCTTTCGCGCCAGCTGCGTCCGGCGTTGGCGGAGTTGTTGAAGTAACCATGCGGAGAGGTTTTCCGGCATGAGCGTGATCTACCTTCTGGCGAGTCTGCCGATGCTGAACCCGGAAATGCCGCCCCCCCTCACGGGCGCCGCGTTTCTGGAGACGTGCCGCGGGCAGCTCGCGGCATCCGATGCGGAGGCTTGCGCCGCGCTCCTCGAAGGACGCGACGCCCCCCACCCCGCCGTCCGCCGTTGGCGGGCGAAAGAGGCGGTGCTGCGCAACGCCGT
>JAGCVN010000157.1 GCA_017962315.1 Kiritimatiellia bacterium | reverse complement strand
CTCTCTTTTCTTAACTCGGTACAGTAATAACTCTTTGCGGGGGAATGGTTTACGAGGCAAAATCCCAAAACCTTGTATGCAATTGTATGCAATCACCTACCTAACTGATTGATAGATGCAATGTTAAGTGTGCTTAAAACAGGACTGGATAGGGTGGTTTCGCAAAATCAAAGGGTGTGATGGCCGGATGGCGCAATTTTCCTCTCCGTCTCCCGCCATTTGGGCTTGACGTGGGGGATTTTTGGCTCTATGCTATCCGCACTATGACAGACAAGTGTGCCATCTTCATTTGCGGGTTGCTGGCCGTCGCCCTGACAGGCCCCGTCCGGGCGCAGGGGACGGAGGCCGGCGACAGTATCAAGGAGGAGCTGGAGTACATTCGGCTCTTGCAGGAAATGCGTATGCCGGACATCGCCGAGGAGGTGATCGGCGACCTCAAGACGAAGCATCCGGGCGCGATCGCCCAGTTGAAGGTCGCGGAGATCCAGGGGCAGTTGTCCCTCGGAAAGTTCGACGAAGTCCAGAAGGTAATCGACGCGATCCCCGACAAGAAGGGGTTGGAGTTCTGGGCGTTGACGATCGCCAAGGCGGATGCGTACTATGCGTACCAGCAGTACAAAGAGGTTGACAAGCTCTACCTTGCGTTCTTCTCGCAATTCAAGGATCCGAAGGTCAAGGTGCCCGACGCGTTCGTCACGTTCTACCGGGACACCGCGTACAAGTATGCGCAGATCCTGTTGGGTACCGGGCGCGACAAGGACGCGCTGCAGGCGTTCGAGCGGCTGTCGAAAATCGCGCTGGAGGAGTCCCTCGCTCGCCAGGTGCTCTCGGACAAGGCGGAACTCTGCCTCAAGCTCGCCTCGCTGGAGTCCAACGCGAAGGCGAAGGCGGAGTATCTCAAGCGGGCGGACGCCTACGCGGACAAACTGCTCTGGAACCAGGACGTCTTTTTCGGAAAGGCGATCGTCTTCAAGATGCACATCGCCACGTTGCGCGGCGACGTCAAGACGGCCCAGGAACTGGAAGAGACCTATATGCCGCAGCTGAAGCTCATCCACGACGCCCTCCGCAAGGAAGAGGAGGCGGGGGGCGAGGGGCTGCTCCGCATGAGCCCGATGCCCCAGTGCCGTTATCTGCTGGGCACCATCCGCGAGGCGCAGGCGTACGAAGAGGCCAAGAAGTCGAAGCCGGACGAGGAGTTCATCAAGTCGATGATCCTCGGCGAGCGCGATCCCGCGACCAAGAAACGCAACGGGAAAGGTGCCTACCAGCACTTCCTCAACGTATTCGTCCGTTTCCCGGAGAGCCAGTGGGCGAGCGACTGCGGGCAGCACGCCGAGGAGTTGCGCGCGTTCGTCAAGGAGCGGTACGGCGCGGACCTTCCTGCGAAAGTCACCGCCGAGCAGATGGCGAAAGTCCGCCGGATGCAGTTCGCCGACGCGGCGCAGACCTTCGGGCAGAACCAGTTCGGCGCGGCGATCGAGAAATACGAGAAAATCCTGGCGCAGTTCCCTGAGGCGGACGAATCGGTCCCGGCGCTGGGCGACCTCGCGATCTGCTACATCGAGGACGGGGCGGCAAAGGACTGGTACAAGGCGCTCGCCGCCGACACGGTGGCCGCCCACCTCGCGGACCGTTTCTGCAAGAATCCCAGGCTCACCAAGGCGGCAGGCGACCAGTTGCGCCGCGTCGCCGAGCATTACGGGCAGAACGGGCAGCCGGAGAAGCAGAACGAAACCTACGAGCTTTTCTTCCGGAACTTCCCCGAACATCACGCCGCCGGCGCGCTGGTGATGTCGTTCGGTGAGCGCGAGTTCACCGCGAAGAACTTCCCCGCCGCGATGCGCTACTATCGCACGATTTCGGAGGTCTACACCAATTCCGTCTATTATTACGACGCGCTCAACCGCATCGCCCAGATCTACAAGGAGGAAGGGGACTTCCCGAAGGCGATCGAGGCGACGGGCGAGTACGTGACGAAGGTCGCCAGGCGGCCCGACCCCGGACATGCCCTGATCCTGGGGCTCTTCAAGCTCGCCGAAACGCAGCGCGAATACGGCGATTCGTTCTTTAAGGCCGCCGACACGAACGAGACGTTGTCGGCGGAGGAGAAAACCGCGCTCCAGGCGGAAGGCCAGTCGTGGCTGGTTAAGGCGGTCAAAGGGTTCAACGCCGTGAACAACCAGCTCGCCAATCCGACGAAATACCAGCGCAACGCGGAGGAGGCCGAACGAAACAAGCTGCTCCGCGAGACTGCCGCGTTCACAACGCCGCTCTGCCTCGTGCGCCTGAAATCGCCCAAGCCGGAGGTGCAGAAGGCGCTCCGCACACAGGCGATCAAGTCGTTCGAGAAGTATGTCGAACAGTTCCCGGAAGGGAAATACGCCGCGAAGTCGCTGCTGCAGGTCGGCACGCTCTACACCGTCAACGAAGACGTCGAGAACGCGCAGAAGGCGCTCGACCGGCTCGCGAAAGACTACCCCGACAGCGAGGAGGCGAAGAACTCCGTGCCGATGCTCGCCGAGACCCTCATCGAGATGGGGTTGCGCGGCGAGGGCGTCGCGAAGTACCGCCAGATGTTCGCCGCCGGCGGCAAGTACACCGACCGCGAGTTCCTGAAGGCCGGCGAGGCGCTGGAGAACGCCCGCGAGTACGACATGGCGATCCAGGCGTACGACAAGGCCGCGTCCGTCACGAAAGAGGTCTCCTACAAAGCCCGCGCCGCCATCGGCCGCGCCCGGAGCCTCTACGGCCTGAAGCGCTACACCGACGCCCACAAGGCGATCGACAGCTTCCTCCAGGACAAGGCGCTTTCCAAGACGCAGCAGCTGGTGGACGCGAACCTGCTGCTGGTGGACGTCGCCTCCGAGGAAGGCAAGACGGAAAAGAACGACAAGGTGCGCGTGTCGCTCTTCAACAACGCGGTGGACGCCCTGATGACGGTCCGGGCCTACCGGCGCCCGCGCGACGAGAAGGGCAAGGAGCTGCCGGCCGCGAAATGGACGGTGCCCCAACGTGTCGCCGACGCCGAGCTGCGGTTGAAGTCCGCAGAGGTCGTGTTGCGCCGCCTGGATGCCGAGAACAAGATGGGGTTGAAGGAACAGGCCGCCAAGACGCGCGGCGAGGCGATCGTCGCCCTGCAAGGTATGCTGATGAGCCTCAACACACAGGATTCCGCGCTCGCCCCGGTCGTCGAAAAGGTCTACTTCGACTGCATCCCGCTCTTGCTTGACCACAAGAAGAACAAGGATGCGGAGGAAGACTGCCAGACCTACCTGAGGCTCTTCCCGGACGGCAAGTACAAGAACGACGTGCAAACGTGGTTGAACCAGGCCAAGATCCAGTAACCCTTTTTGGAGAACACACGATGAAAAACATGGTGATGATAGCGGTGGCGGCGTTGTCCGCCGGGGTTTCCCTGGGGCAGATCCAGGGGGTGATCATCCAGCAGAGCGGTCAGAGGATCGCGGGGACGATCCAGTGGAAGAACACGTCCAAGGCATACGCGGTCGAACAGAAGGGCGGCGTGGTCGTCGAAATCGAGCCGGAGAAGGTACGGGAGCTGCGAATCCCGGAACCGCCCGCGCTGCGCAAGGCGGTCGCGGATGTCGATGTCGCCGCGCTCAACAAGCTGGTCAAAGATTATTCGCATCTGACGTGGGACACGGTGGCGACTCGCTACCTTGCCGAGGCCTACCTCAAGCAGGGCAACGTGAAACAGGCGCGCGACGTCTGCGAGAAGGTCATCGCGGCCGATCCGAAGGCCGCCTATCTCGGCGAGATGGCGCCCGCCTACTGGGAGGCTCTGATCAAGAACGACCGCGCCGCGAAGGCGGAGGAGTACATCGCCAAAGCGATCCAGTCCGGCGACCGGCGGTCGAGCGCGTTCGCGTTGATCCGGCGCGGCGACCTGATCCGCGGCACGGGCGACTCGTCCGATGTCGTGCGCAAGGCGCTGCGCGACGGCTACCTGCGGATCGTCACGCTCTACCGCGATGTCAAGGACGCGCAGCCGGAGGCGTTGTACAAGGCCGCCGAGTGCTTCGACAAGTTGAAGCAGACGGGGCGCGCCGACACCTTCAGGACTAAGCTGCAGAGTGAGTTCGCGTCGTCCGAGTGGGCGAAGAAGAAGTAAGAGGGTTTCAGGATTTCCGCCCGTGTGGGCGGGGAACGCGGGAAACCCTTCCGGGTGGAAGGACGGACTACGTTCCGGGGTATACGTTCAAACGAACGCAACGAAAGAGAGAAAGGTTCATTCGAGTATGAAAAAAGTGGTTTTGGCAATGATGTTCGTCATTGGTATGTTCGCAGGTTCTGTGAGTTTCGCGCAGGAGGCGGCGGAGGATGCCGCGAAAGCGGCGGAAGGGCAGCAGCTCCAGCAGACCGAGCCGACGAAGAAGAAGCAGACGGGGTTCATGGATGTCATTCTGGGAAGCGGCTGGCTGGGCGTCGTCCTGTGGCTGGCGCTCTTCGGCTGCGGCGCGTTCGCGATTTACTTCATCGTCGACAGCTCCGTCATGGTCAAGCCCAACAAGATCATCCCGCAGCGTCTGATCGACAGCGTGAAGAACGCGATGGCCGAGGGCGACGTTGACAAGGCGCTGAAGGTTTGCGCGGGCGAGCCCGGCCCGATGGCGAACATCCTTTCCGCCGGCTTCTCGCACCTGGGCGAGGGTTTCGACGTGATCCAGGACTCCATCGGCGCGGCCGCCGACCTGGAGACGGAGCGCATCATGCAGCGGCTGAACTGGATTTCCGTCTGCTCGAACCTCGCCCCGATGCTCGGCCTGCTCGGCACGGTGCAAGGCATGATCATGTGCTTCAAGACGCTGGCCACCGGCGCCCCCGACATCGGCGCGCTTGCGATGAACATCTCCCAGGCCCTGTGGACGACGGCAGGCGGCCTGGTCGTGGCCATTCCCGCCGTCGCGTTCTACTACGGCATCCGCAACAAGGCGAACCGCCTGATCCTCCGCATGCAGGCGCTCACGATCGAGTTGATCAAGGACCTGCGCAACGTCGAGGTCGTCCAGGAGTAGCCCTCCGAGCAAGGAGGTAGACCCGTATGGCTAAGCTCAAGTCAGAAGAGTGCGCGATGGACATGACGCCGATGATCGACGTCGTGTTCCAGCTGATTATCTTCTTCGTCGTCACCCTCAAGATGACCGATGACACCAACAAGGACATCATCCTCGAAGAGGGCAAGGACGGCGAGACGCTCACGCAGGACAACATGCCGCCGACGACCCTGGAGATCGAGGTGGACGAGTTCGGCAAAATCTCCATCCACAATGCCAAGCTCAGCCCGTCAGACCTTGCGGGGATCCTTCGGAACCGCGTCAACAAGTACGGCAACGAATTCCCCGTGCTGATCCGCGCCGACAAGCGCACCCAGCACAAGGACGTCAAGCGGGTGATGGATGTCTGCACGGCGTCCGGCGTCTGGAAGCTCAGCTTCGTGGCGATCCAGGAGCAGAAGGCGGGGAAGAAGGGAAGGTAGACGATGGCGTACAAAAAGAAAGCCAACAGGGGCGAGAAGGTAGAACTGTCCATGACGCCGATGATCGACGTCGTGTTCCAGCTACTCATCTTCTTCGTCGTCACCCTGAAGCAGGAGGACATCTTCGCCAAGCTGACGGCGGCCCGTCCGGCCCCGAACCAGAACAAAGAGGAGGCCACCAAGCAAGACCCGCCCATCACCGTTTCCATCGGCCGGGAGGGGTTCTTCTTCAACGACCGCCTCTGCTCGGAGCCTGAGCTCGACCGGGGCATCGAACGCATCTCCGGCTTCAGCAAGACCGCGATGGTCGTCATCAAGTGTACGCAGGATTCAACGCATGGAAACCTGGTCAAAGTGTTGAACATTTGTTACAAGCACAAGATGGAGAACCTGAGCATCTTCAGCATGTAACCGAATAGGAAGGAGGTTCGTCATGGCCGACAACAACGCAACTGTCGATACGGAAAAGGTCGACGAACATTTGAAAGAAATCGACAAGATGTTTGAGACGCCGACGATTGCGCAGCGTCTGAAAACCTTGTTCACCGGATTGGGCAAGCCCCGCTCCAGCAAGGAGTACAAGGAGGCGGTGATCGAGGCGCAACGCTTGAGCGCACCCGCCGCCGCGATCATCCTCCCGGTCCTTTTCGTCATCGTCCTCATCGTGATGTCCGCCGGGACGGCGGGGGAAGACCGCGTCATCGAGACGCAGGTCATAGAGGCCGAAACGATCAAGGATTTGGAGAAGCCGGAAGAGATCAAGCCGCCGGAGGAGCAGGTGGACGTCGACATCGACATCCCCATCGATTCCCCGAACGTCAACGTGGACACGTCGGAACCGGTCGCCAACAACCAGCCGATGAGTCCGCAGCCGGCCGCGATCGACGCCGCGTTGACGGTCAAAAGCCCCGTCACGCTGAAGAACATCTACGGCGTTTCCCGGAACGCCGGCAACCGCGGCACGAGCCTTCGGAGCTACGGCGGCGACGCGCAGACGGAAGGCGCCGTGATGGCCGCCCTCCGCTGGCTGAAAAAGACCCAGAACAAGGACGGTTCGTGGAACGGGCAAAACAAGGTCGCGATGACCGGGCTCGGCATCCTGACCTTCCTCGCGCACGGCGAAAAACCCGGTTCCGACTCCCCGGAGTTCGGCCCCACCGTCCAGCGTGCGTTGGAGTACTTGATCTCCCAGCAGGTCAAAGACGGCCCGCAGAAGGGCATCTTCCGCGGGATGGACGATAACTGGTATGCCCTGCCGATCGCCGCCTACGCCCTCTGCGAGGCGTTCGGCATGACCGGAAACCCGAACGTCAAGGCTGCGGCGGAAGCCGCCCTCAAACCGATCATCAAGGGGCAGCACCCGACCGGGGGCTGGACGTACAAGTGCAACCCGGCACCCGACAGCGGGTATGCGAAGTACGGCGGCTACCGCGACGACACATCCTACATGGGCTGGTGCGCACAGGCGCTGAAGGCGGCGAAGCTTTCGCATCTCAAGGTCGAAGGGCTGCCCAAGGCCATCAAGCTCGCGATCAAGGGGTTTAAGAAAAACGCCCACAAGGATGGCGGATTCGGTTATTGCGGTCCCGGACGCGGAGGCCTGAGCAGCGTTGGGACGCTCTGCATGATGCTCCTCGGCGCGAGCAACGATAAGGACGTGCGCAACGCCCTCAACCTCATGGAGTCATGGAAGCCGTTCTTCGTCTCGAGGGCGGAACGCGACGCGCTTGCGAAGACCCCGGAGTTCGCGAAGAAGGGCAAGGATGCGGAGACGGCGGCCTCCAGCCGGCTGTTCTCGACGAGGCTCCCGAAGGTGGGCCTCGGCAGAAACCCCCAGTATTACTTCTACTATGCCACCCAGTGTAAATTCCATCAGGGCGGCAAGCAGTGGGTCAACTGGAACACTGCGATGAAGCCCCCCTACGTCAAGGCCCAGATCATCGAGAAGGACGCCATCGAGGACATGAAGGGGAAAAAGTGCGACATCGGCCACTGGCGTAACTCCGACCATTATTCTGCTGCCACCTATGACACGTGCCTCGCCGCCCTCCAGCTGATGGTGTACTACCGCTACCTGCCGACGACGAAACAGGATGCCGTCAAGGTCGAAGAAGAGATTACCGCCTCTGCGACCGACACCGACGACATCACCGTCGATTCTGTCCTTTAAAGTCGCATGACGACAACCAGACTGACTGAACTTTTGCGCAACGGTGAGGGGCTGGCAGTCGAGTTCAAACGCTGCTCCGGCGGCGTTGAGCATGATGTGTTCGAGTCAATCTGCGCGTTCCTGAACCGCTTCGGCGGTGATTTGCTCCTCGGCGTCGAGGACGACGGGACGGTTTCCGGGGTGAAGGGCGCCGCCGCCGCCCTTCGCAACAACATCATGAACGTGGCGAACGACAGCCGCGTGTTCGACCCTGTCGCCTACATCGCGCCCGACATCGTGGAATACGAAGGGAAGCGGGTTATCCATGTCCGGGTACCCGCCAGCGGGGAAGTCCACGCCTACAAAGGCGTTGTCTATGACCGTAACGGGGACGCGGACGTCTGTGTGCGTTCGGTCGCGGTGAAAAGCTCGATGATCCTCAGGAAACAGGGTATCTTCACCGAACAGAGAATTTATCCCTACGTGACAAAGGCAGATATCAATCTCGCCGGTCTGAAGCGGCTCCGGATCCGCGCCCAGAACAATAGCCCTGACGGGTATCGGCATCCTTGGATGGACATGGATGACAGCCAACTTCTGCGTAGCGCCAAGTTGACGGGGATGGATCGCGAGTCCGGGAAGAGCGGTTTCAATCTGGCTGCCGTTATGTTACTGGGGACGGAAGACGTCATCAAGGACGTTTGCCCCGCTTATGTGACGGATGCCGTTCTGCGCATCGAGAACGTTGACCGGTACGACGACCGCGATATCGTGGGCGTGAATCTGATAGCCGCATACGACCGCCTTATGGATTTCGCCCGGAAACATCTTCCCGATCCTTTCTTTTTGGAAGGTGACATCCGCAAGAGCCTCCGTGAAATTATTATTCGCGAGATGGTGGCGAACACGCTCATCCACCGTGAATTCACGAGTTCACGTCCGGCTCGGTTCGTCATCGAACGCGACCGCATATACGTGGAAAATGCCTGCCGGGCGGCCGGCGGGAACGACCTGACCCCGGATAATTTTGTTCTCGATCCTAAAAATCCAATCATTGCCGGATTCTTCCGGGAGATTGGATATGCCGACCAGCTGGGGTCCGGTGTCCGCAATCTCTTTAAATACGCAAAATCCTACGGTGGCGAAGATCCTCGATTGACGGAGGGGGATGTCTTCCGGATCGAGGTGCCGTTGAAAAAATTACAAGTTGCCCGAAAACGGGACACGGAAGTTGCACCGAAAAAAAACGGGAAACTCGTCCGGAGGCTGAAGAAAGTCCGCCAGGCGATAAGCGCCCTGGGCCGGGCGGACGCCATCGAAAACGCGGTCGCCGTTTTTCGATGCATCGTGGACGACGGGGGGCTTTCGATCCCGGGTATTGAACGCAGGACACATCTTTCAAACGGTTCGGTGAAGAACGCGATCCAGTTGTTGCGGGTCAACGGAATCATCAAGCGCGATGGCGCCAGACGCAATGGTAGATGGGTGGCGTTGATGTAAGGGACGGGAGGCTTCTCGATGCAGCAGGAGACAAGGATGAGACGAAGGAACTTTTTAAAAGGCGTGGCGGTGTTGGGGGCCTGTGCCGTTTCCGCGCAGGACCACAGTCCGACGGGGCGGGAGGAGCTGGACGTCCGCCAGCGGGAAATCGACGAGGTAGAACCCGCGCAGTTCAGGGCATACAACAAGGCGGCGATGCCGCTTTCCGTCTACGAGCCGCAGGAGGGGGATCCCGGTCTCGCCGCGTTGCGCCGGCTTGACGCCGCGTTCCTCCAGGTGGAGCGCGAGGTGCGCGAAACGACCGTACCTCCCGGCGGCGTCCCCGGCGTCTGGTACGTCTACAACATGGGCGTCGTGGTCAAGACGGCGGAACGCCTTTTCAGCATCGACCTCAACCACCGTTTCGCCGAGCGTCTGGCGCCCTCGCTTGATTTCGCGCTGATCACCCACAACCACCTTGACCATTACACGCAGCGGTTTTACGATGCGATGGACGGCGCGCGCAAGACGGTCGTCAACAACTTCGCCTGCAACTATGGCGCGCATTTCGCCAAAAAATGCGGCGGATACACGCACGGCGGGAAAACCTTTCGTTTCGGGGATGTCGAAGTCAAGACGTCGGCTTCCGACCACAACGACTACCTGATTGATTTCACGCTGGCTTTTGAGATTTCCATCGGCGGTTTCCGGATCTATCACACGGGGGACTCCGCAAACCTTGAAAAGTTGAACCCCGCCGATGCGCCGGACCTGTGGATTGTGCATCCCCGTTGCGGTGTGAAGGTCGCCGAAGGCGTGCGCAAGTTCCATCCGAAGAAAACGGTGATCGCCCACCTGAACGAACTGGGGCATGGGAAGAACCGCTGGCGCTGGACGTTCGCCGACGGACTCCGCGCCGTCGCCGACGTGGAGTCTGCCGGCGGTGTCGCGGCGATACCCGTCTGGGGGGAGAAAGTGGGAGCGTAACGAGAAGGTTGTGATTGGCAACGAGTGATTCACGGGTAGAGAGGATTGGGAAATGATTGATTTTTTGGTGAAGGTTTTCGGGTTTATCGGTAAGAGCATCCTGGGGTGCCTTGTCATGATTCTTGTCTTGGGCATCATCGGGCTTTGTCTTCCGAACAAGGACAAAAAGGGTGAAAAGGGGGATGCCCCGGAGGTGGGTACACAAGCGCAAACCGCCGAACCCAAGTCGGGGGGGAAGGGGGACGCGGGCGCCGCGTCCTACGATGCCGAGGCGGAACTGAAGAAAGCCCTGGCCGATCTGGATGCACTGGTAGGATTGGAACAGGTGAAGCGCGAGATCCGCAAGGTCGTCAACCAGGAACGGGTGCGGGCCGCGCAGCGCGAGCAAGGGTATTCGGGAGCCGCCGCCTCCCGTTCGCTGCACATGATTTTCACGGGGAATCCCGGAACGGGCAAGACGACCGTCGCACGTATCGTCGCACGTATCTTCCGCGCACTGGGGATTGTCAAGAACGACCATGTGGTGGAGACCGACCGTTCGGGGCTGGTGGGCAGTTACATGGGCGAAACCGCCATCAAAACCTCCGCCGTCATCGACGAGGCGGTCGGTATTCCGCAGAAGACCGGGAAGGACGGGAAGCCGCGAGCGTTGACCGCCGCCGAACGGGCGGCAGCTTCGGCGAATGCGCCGGGCGGCGTTCTCTTTGTGGACGAGGCCTACCAGCTTTATTCCTCCGACTCCGACGACTACGGAAAGGAAGCGATCGCGACGTTGTTGAAGCGCATGGAGGATGAACGCGGCAAGCTGATCGTCATCGCGGCAGGGTACACCGACGAAATGCGCGATTTCCTCGGCGCGAATTCCGGTCTGGCGAGCCGGTTCGCCATCAAGATCGAATTCCCCGACTACACCGCACAGGAACTGGCGAAAATCTTCCGTTCCCAGGCCGCGAGGAGCGGTTACCGGCTCTCTCCCGCGCTGGAGGCGGGATTGGACGACACAATTGCGAAGTTGACCCGCCGGCGCGATAAGACCTTCGGGAACGCCCGGTTTGTCCGGCAGTTGTTCGAGGACGCGATGGGACGCCAGGCGGACCGCCTGGCGGAGGCGGGGAATCTGAAAGGCGATGCGTTGGTCACGCTGGATTTGCCGGATCTCGGACTGGGCGAGAAAGTCGCCGACATCCGCGCTCCGACAATCGAGGAAGTCCTTGCCGAGCTGGACGGTTTGACCGGGATGCAGAGCGTGAAGGAAGAGGTGAAACGGTTGGTGGCGACCTGCCGTGCGAACAAGCTGCGTGAGGCGAAGGGGATTGAAGCGGCGCCGATGAGTTACAACTTCGTCTTCACGGGGAATCCCGGAACGGGCAAGACGACCGTCGCCCGGATTCTCGCCAGGGCGTTCCGCGCGCTGGGCATTCTCGACCGGGGGCATCTTGTGGAGACCGACCGTTCGGGGCTGGTCGCGGCCTATACGGGTCAGACCGCGCTTAAAACCAACAAGCTTATCGACTCCGCCGTCGGCGGCATCCTTTTCATCGACGAGGCATACATGCTCAATCAAGGGCAGAACGACACCTACGGGGCGGAAGCCGTTGCGACGCTCTTGAAACGCATGGAGGACGAGCGCGGGCGCATGGTCGTGATCATTGCGGGCTACAAGGAGGAGATGAAACGATTCTTCGCGGTCAATTCGGGACTGGAAAGCCGGTTCAACCGCGTGATGGATTTCCCTGATTTCTCGATACGCGAACTGGGGGCGATTTTCCGGCAGACGGCGAAGAAGAACAAGTACATCCTTTCGGAAGAGGTGGAGCACTACCTGAACGCTTTCATCGACTTGCAGACCGAGAAGCGTGACAAGAATTTCGGCAACGGGCGTTGGGTCCGCAACCTCTTTGAAAAAACGGTGGAACGGCAGTCGCTGCGCGTCGTTAATCTGAAAGACCCGCCGCCGGAAGAGTTGATGACCATCCGCCTGAAAGACGTGGGCATCAAGCTCAAAGACCCCAACGCCTCGGCGGAGGACTGACGCGGTGAAACGGACAACATGCGACGTCACCGGCGGTGCGCGTGGAGGAAGGTCAACTCGTGTTTGTTGTAGTTGAGGTGGAGGACGCGGCTGTCCGGAATCCCGGCGAAGCGGTCGATTAACTTCCAATCGATACCGCCCTGGAGCTTAATCGTACAGACCATGTTTTGTACAAGGCCGCTCGCAATCCATTCCTCGATCCACGGCAACAGGCGTTCCGGGTAACAGATCACGTCGCTGACCACCCAGTCGAACGGGCCGATTTCTCCGGGACGCAAGGTAAACGCATCGTGTCGCAGGAACGTTACGTGTTTGTCGTGCATCAAGCCGGGGGCCAGTTCGCTCCGGTCGACGGCGAAAACGTCCGCCCCCAGGCCGCGCAGCACCCAGCTCCACCCGCCGGGACACGCGCCCGCGTCGAAGCACCGCTGTCCCGCGTGCGGCCGTTCGACCCCGAAGAAATGCCGCGCCCACGTCAACGCCTCTTGCAATTTCAGGTAGGCGCGGCTCGGCGGGTTCGTATGGTCCTCGACGAACGCAACCGCACCGCCCGGTGCGCAGTTCGCCGTATCCGCCGAAGCCAGCAGCACGTTACCGTCCAGCAACGTGTAGAACCCCATCGGCGTGTGCGGGATTTCGTAGGGGAAGGCGCGCGGCTTGAAATGGAGGAACGGCAGTTTCTCCTGCACTAGTTCCGTGCGGCGGAATACGGTAAAGCAGTACGGCGTCCAGTTCCTCGCTTTCGCCATCAACCCTCTTGCGGCCTCCCCGATGGAGCCGAAGCGCATTAGGAAAGGTTTCGACAACGCGGTCTTGGCCCAGTACGGAAATACCGTCCCGTGAAAGTCGGGGAGATAAAGAAGGTCGCCCAGCCATTGCGCGCGGCCTTCTACAAACGGCACGGGCGTTTCCGGCGGCGCGGGCGTCTCGATCCCGAATCGTTCCGCCAGTTCGGCGCCCAGGTAGTGCGCCTGTCCGGGAAAAGCGAGAAACGCCGCCCCCGGAAGGTTTTCTTCTACGATCGCCATCAACGAACCAGCCAATCCTGGAAACTTTCACGCGGCGGGGGGACGAGTCTCCGCGTCGCAGGGGCTTCATCCGAGAGGACGCGGAGGGAAACTTCCGCCATGTGGTCGTGGTCGCTGTATGCGGCGCAGAGCGCCAGGGCGGTTTCAAGGTCATCGCCTTTCGGACCGTAAGGCAACAGGATGGAGGGGCCGGGTACGTTCTCGGTGTGGATTAGCACGTCTCCGGGACGGCGCATCTCTTCCAGCGCGGCATTGTCACTCGCGTCCCGCCCGACAACGGCGCGCGTCCCGCCCGGCAGCCGGAAATGGCGGCCGCGTGTAAGCAGTTTGACGCAGAAAAGGTCGTCCAGCCCTTCGTGTTCTGCCTCTTCGCGGAGTTTACGGGCAAAACCGGACTCTGTGAGCATGCAGCCGCCGGCAGGAGAAGGCCAGCTATCCAGATGATAACGGGTCTTCGCAAGCTCGATCTGGGGTTTTCGCGAACGCCCCGTCAGGGCGAGAAGCCGCGAACGGTCTACCCGGCCATCCGTCTCCGGGACGGTCGGTTCGAGGAGCTGCGCGGAAAGGGGGCGCAACAGGTAACCGCCGAGCGCGGAGTCGCGTTCCACGATTCCGAGGGAGGTCGCGTTCTGGGACATCGGCCGCTGGCCGAGGACTTCGCCGGTAGAGACGAAATCGAACCCCATCGCGACACGCATTTCGCCCGCCCGCTTGATCATGCGGGCATGGCAGTCAATGCAGGGATTCATCGCCCCGCCGAAACCATGGCGGGGCTTTTTCAACAGTTCCAGAATGTCGGCGGTAAAGTCCACGATGTGGAGCTTAACGCCGAGTAGCTTCGCGCCTTCGACGGCCGCCTTGATCTTGAAGAACGGGCTGGAGAACACGACAGCCTCCATTTCGATGCCTTGTTCCTTCAAGACCAGAATCGCGAGGCGGCTGTCAAGGCCGCCCGACATCAGGGAAAGGCCACGGACGGGGTGATTCTCTGGCATACTTATCCTCCATTCTACCCCCTCCCGCGTCGTCGGCGGGAAGGGGGTCGGGGAATCCCCCGCCCATTTGCTACCGAAGCGCCGCCTGCGCCGCCGCGAGGCGGGCGATCGGCACGCGGAACGGGGAGCAGCTGACGTAGTTCAGGCCAATCTGGTGGCAGAACTCGACCGAGGTCGGGTCGCCGCCGTGTTCGCCGCAGATGCCGCAGTGGATCTTCGGGCGCGTGGCCTTGCCGTCGGTGACGGCCATCTTCATCAGCTTGCCCACGCCGGTCTGGTCGAGACGGGCGAAGGGGTCGTTCTCGTAGATCTTGTTGTCGTAGTACGAGCCGAGGAACTTGCCCGCGTCGTCGCGCGAGAAGCCGAAGGTCATCTGCGTGAGGTCGTT
>JAGCVN010000156.1 GCA_017962315.1 Kiritimatiellia bacterium | reverse complement strand
TCCATGCATCGGGGAAAATTGTTCTACAGGTTGGTTGAGCAGGCCGTGACCACAAGACCTAAACCAATCAAAGACTTTTATGTTACGGGACGTAGAAAGATTGTCGAGAAATGAAAGGCCCGTCAATCAGCCACCCAGTAATCCGTTTGTTCTTCTTTCGTGACCGCCCCGCCTCTTCAAATTGTTGTCACGGTCGTCACGCTCTGCGCCCTCCGCCTCTCCGCGCCTCCGCGTGAGAACAGTTGCCCTGTAGGCAAGCCCGCGTCCCCGTCACAACAGCGGTTCGACGGCAGGGAGGGAGGGTTCTTCGGCCTTCTTCGGCGCGTCTTTTTCCGGAACGAGGATTTCGACGTTCTCGCTGGTCTTGAGGTCGGAAACCCACGAGTCGTCGCGGGAAGCGGAGGTACTACCGCGGCGACTCTCGCGCTCCATCTCTTTCACGGCGTCGCGGGCATCCTGTTCGCCACGCTTGCGGAGCTGCTCCTCGCGGGCGCGCAACACACGCTCGTACATCTTTTGCGCCTTGTAATCCTTGTCGTCCTCGGCCCACTTCTTCTTCATGCGTTCCAGCTTCTCGTGTTTGGACATCGGGTCGGCGAGCGTGCTGGCAGACCAGCCGTTGTCGATCCAGGGGCGCGGATCGGAGAGTGAATCCTTGCGACGGCGGGCTTCGCGGGTGAGCGAGGCAGAATCGTTGAAGACGTAGGGCGTCAGGAAGACGAGCAGTTCGTTCCGCGTGGACGTGCTTGTGGTCGATCCGAAGAGATACTTGCCGATCACGGGGATATCCTTAAGGATCGGAATCCCGCTCTCGGAATTCTTCACGTCGTTCTGCACGAGACCGCCGAGGACGACCGTCTGCATGTTTTCAAGCGAGACGTCCGCCTGAATCTTCCGGGTCGTGACGGTCGGGTACGATTCATTACCGACCTGCTGGTTCGCGCCGATGGTCTCAAAGGTCTCCTCAACGGTCAACACGACCTGCCCGTTCGGGCTGATACGCGGTGTGACCTTGACCGTCAAACCGATGTCGCGCTGTTCGTAATCCGGCACTTCCGTCCCGTTGTAGGAGGAACCCGAATAACGGACACCCTTGTAGAGGTAGCGCATATCCGTCGCCTCGATGGTTGCCTCCTTGTTGTCCACCGTCATCAGGATCGGCGAGGAAAGGACCTTCGTACGGTTGTCGGATTCGGCAGCCTTAATCAACGCGGCGATGTTCAATTTCTTCGACTTGAAGAAATAGTTGATGCCGCTTCCTGCGAGCGAGGAGACTTCATCCGCCGCATTCGTGCCGATACTGAGCAACCCTTCCAGGAGGCTGGCATGGGTTCCCCCGCCGCCGCCAAGCTGGTCGGAGGTATTGAACAAGGTGTTGCGCAGGGCTTCCGGCGAAGAGGAGACCTGGGTTCTCTCCTCGCCGTCATCGGTTGTCGTGGTCGTCGTCTTCTGCTGGTGATGCTTGCCCAGTTTCACCCAGTCAAGCCCGGTGGTCAGTTCGTCGCCAAGCTGGACCTGCAGCACGACGGTCTCGATCAAAACCTGAGAGAGCTGAATGTCCATGCTGTTGATGACTTCGAGGATGGCGGCGATAGCGGAAGGCGTGCCCATCATCACGATGGCGTTGGTACGCTTGTCGGCGAGAATCTTGATGTCGTCCTTGGTAATCTGTCCAAGCTTGGCGGGGCCCGCGTTTCCGCCTCCGGAAGAAGAGGTCGTGGAACGCGCCGCGACGGCCTTGTCGAGCGAAGTGCTCCGGGGGACGCCGCCGGGACCGGTACGGTTGCTTCCGGCGGGCTGGTTCGGCCCGTTGGCGTTTCCGCCGGAACTGCTTGAGCTGCGGTTCCCGCTGGAGCTTTCACGAGAGGAAGCGTTACCGATGAGGTCGTTCAACATACTGGAGACTTCTTCGGAATCGGCGAACTCGAGACGGCGGACCTCGACCTTCACATCCGGCGCGGTCTCGATGTCGAGCACCGTGATGATCTTGTCGAAGAAGTTCATGTTCTCCTTGCGGGTGATGATGATGAGCTGGTTAGACCGTTCGTCCTCGATAATCTGGACTTTGCCGCGGATCATGCCCCGGTCGGCGTCGTTCATCAACGCCTCGATGTTCGCGTTCGGCGTGGAAGGCGCGGGTTCCGGGTTCTGGATGCCGTTGCCGATCCGCGTAAGGCCGGGGATCGGTCGGCGGATGCCGGGAGGCGTCACCGGCGTCGGGGTCGTGCGCGACATCCCCGGTGCGCCGGAGGTGTTCGCCTTGACCTCCTCCTTCGCCTGCGTCTGTTTCTGCGACTCGGCGACGATCTCATCCAACACCTTCTTGATATCCGCCGCCTTCGCGTGGGCGACGAGCCGGACGTTGACCTCCTCCGTCGCAATCATCGGCTGGTCGATGAAGCGGACGATCTCCAACATCCGGTTGACGTTCTCCTGCGTATCGGTGACGAGCAGGCTGTTGGTGCGTTCAAACGCCTGAATCTGGGTGGTGTCGTTGCGTTTGAACCCTTCGAGCGCCTTCTGCGCCTCGGTGATGGTGATGGCCTTAAGCTGGATCATCTGGCTGACGATCTGCCCCCTCTCGGGATAACCGCCCTCCGGGGGCACCATGTTGATCTGGATGCCGGTGGTGCGGATGCTCTTGGAAGCAAGGACCTTGACGAACTTGTCGCCGAAGTTCTGGAGGGAGATGCCGTTCATACCGAGCGTCATCTCGATGGCGGAGAGGTACTCCTCGCGGGTGAGCGGGACGCCTTTCTGGCTGCGAAGGGTGATGCCCGTCGCCTTGGGCAGATCGGGTGCGATAAGCGGGGTACGCCCCACCTCCGCGCAGTAAGCTTCCCAAAGGAAGTTCGCGTCGGCCTGTTCAAACTTCAACGCGGGCATGGTGGTCTTGGTGTCGTCCTCCTCCTGGTCGCCGAAATGCTTGACCGTGTTCGGCGCCATCGGCACCTTTGACTCCGCGTTATTGGCGTTTGCGTTGTTCGCCGCGTTGTGCGCGGCGTTGGGACCGGGACGCACACCGCCTCCCGGCGTGAACCGGCGGTTCAACGCCGCAGGCGGACGGAGCGGCAAGGAACGCCCGCCCCGCGTCATCTGCTGTTGCGCACGGGCGGTGCCGCAGAAGAGTACGGACGTCGCGAAAAACAAGAAAAGAAGTCGTTTCGTCATGGTTCGTTTTCCTTAGAAGGGGAAGCGGGTGAATCGGCGGAAGTCGCGGACTTGTCATCCGCCGCATCCGTCGAAGCGTCCTTGTCGGTGGTTGGGGAGTCCGCAGGCGCCGCCGGAGCGGGTTCTTCCGCGTCGCCGCGCATGTAGGCGCAACAGAGCGTGAAGGTGCCGCGCAAAAAACCGGCACGCTGGGAGGGGCGGATGAACATCTGGCGGATGTCAAGCATCGCGCCTTTCTGGTTCAGGCTCCACAGGAAGTAGACCAGGGAACGGAGCGAACCTTCCCAGTCTTTGCAGTCGATCGGCAATTCGAAGACGTCGCCGACCTCCACCTCGGTACCGGCCTGGCGGCGCGCGATGGCGAGGTTGTTCGTCCGGGCGACGGAATCCATGAGGGAGAGCCAGTGGGTGTCCACGTCCTTGTCGTACGGGAACACGGGCATCAGCGCCTGCATTTCGTCGTAGCGGTCGTTCCACTCCTGCCGCTCGGAGATCAACTTGTTCTCATCGGCGAGTTTCTTCTCGGCGCTGGCGTGGATCCTCTGGACGCGCTGCCACTTTTCCATCTGCGGGCGGTAGGAGAAGGCGAGGATGGCGTAGAGGACCAGCACGCCGACAACCATCAACAGGTTTTTATCGCGGTTGCTCATTTCTTCTTCTCCTCCACCCCTTTGAAGACCGCGTTGATCTCGAACTTGTGCCGTCCCTTGCTCTGCGACGGCCCGGTCATCATGACCTGCTGGAAGGCCGGATTGGCCGTCATCGCGTTCTTGAACTCATACACCAGCTCCGGCTGGTCCGCCTCGCCGGAAACCTTCACGCCATCCGTCTTCCGGTACGTGATGGCGGTCAGCGTGATGCCGTCCGGCAGCTTCTCCGAGATGAACTTCAACTGTTCCAGCGCGGACTTCGTGCGGTCGGTGTAGGAAAGGATCAGGTTGACGCGTTCACGCGTGTCGGAGACCTTCTTGTACGTCTTTGCATGGCGCTTGGAAAGTTCGCGGACGTGCGGCGTCAAGACCTTCTCGTAGACGACGGGGCCACCCGCCAGCACACCCATCAACACCACCCAGACTGCGGCGGCGATACCGCACCCCCAGAGGATGCGGCGGCGCAGGATCGACGCCTTCAACTCGTCGCGCCAGAGTTCGGGCGTCAGGTCGAGCTGCGCCGATTCCGACGCACGGAGGGCGACACCGTTGACGCCCCCGTCGGGATCCGGCAGAGGAGAGACATGAACCGGCGCGGGAATCAGCCGCCCGACGCAGGCGGAGAGTTCCGCGACGGACTCCGCCGCAGGTTCCCGCGCCAGAATCTGCACTTCGTCCAGCGAGAGGCTGCCCGCCTGCTGTTCCACGTCCAACAGGGAAAGCATCACCTCGCGCGCCGTCGCTGCGGCGGGAAATTCCCCGAGGTGGCGGACGAATACCAGAATCCCGTCCCGGATCACCAACAGGTCCCAGGCCTGCCCGGCGTCCAGCAACACGGCCCGGCAGCCCGGTTCCGCCCATTTGTACGGGCCGCAGAGGGAACGGAACCATCCAAGGACGGCGATATCGACGCGCGTCACGCACAGTTTCGCCAGTTCCATCTCCGCAGCGATCTTGTCGGACAAGGCAACCGGCCAGGCCGCCGCCAACGTCCAAAGTTCCGTTTCCGTCTCGCCGAGCACTTCGTAGGAGACGGTCAGCTCGTCCTCCGCATACGGGGTCAGCTTGCCGATCTGGAGGGCAACGACGGAAGCCAAATCCTCGCGCGCCTCAACCGGGAGTTTGAAGACGCGGGCGACAAGACCGTCGAGCGGGATGCCCAGCACCACGGTTTTCGCGGCGAGGTCCTTGCGCGCCAGCGTCAGCGCGCGGACTTCCGGCGTGTCGTCGGCGGCTACTTCACCGCCTTCCTCCGACGCCTCCGCCTCCTTCTCGACGGTCAACGCGGCGGCATCGGCGAGGGACTGGGGCTCCTCGTCTTGCGCGGGATCCGCGCGCTCCAGCAGCCATTCCCCGCCGGCGGTGCGCGTGTACGCGCCGCGCGTGCGCGGCGCGAAAACCGCGCCGCGAACCGCGTCGTCCTCCTTCACCAGGGCTATGATGTCGCGTTTCGCCATACGTCCTCTCAGGGATCCTCCCGCCAGCGCAGGTACCGGATCGAGTCGCTGTCCACACTGGCCACCGTCTCGATCGTGTGGGTCACGCCCGCGGAATTCCCCGTCACCTTGATCGTGAAATACCTCTCCGGCGAATAACTCAGGTACGCCTCGCAGCCACTTTGAAGCCCGCCCGGTATCCGCGTGTTCAAATCGTTCCAATCCTTGAACAGGTTGCTCTCCACACGGTCTTCCTCCGTGCGGCTCAACTTGTTCACCCCCGTCTCGCGTTCCTCGACGATGGCCCCGGCCAACTCCTCGTCGCCGTCGATACCCGGAACCGTCATCAAGACCTCTTTCGTGGCGGAGTTGACGTTTATTTTAGCACTTTCTCCCCAAATGTCAAAAAACTCCTTCAAGCCATATCGAATCAAAATCTGCTTCTTCTTGTCGCGCTCTTCGGGGTTGAGGAGTCCGCCGTCGTAGATGGCGGGACGGTCGCGGATGCCGCGGATGCGTTTCAGCTCTTCGACGGAGGCGACCTCGCCGCTTCGCGGCTTGAAAGGCTTCTCCAGGTCTTCGTAGTATTCGCTCTCCGCACCGCTGTGCCCGGTCACGGTGTCGTCCTCGTCGCGCCAGTCGTACCAGCTGTCGACGACCTCCTCCTGGTATTCCATCGGAAGCCCGATGACGTTGAGGACGTTCTCCCAGATCTTGTCCGAGACATCGCTTGCGCCGAGCGTGTTGATCGGCCAGCGGTTGGCCTCGGCGGAAGAGATTTCGATAGTGACGACGCCGTTCTCCGGCTTGCCCGCCTCGACCGGATAGTTGGCGATGATACACGAACCGCGCTGGAGGTCGAGTTTCGGCTGCAGCCAAATGTCTTCCGCCTGCTCGTCGGTACTAACGGAATCAGAGGCGTCCTTGTATTTGAGCAGGATCATCTCGGCGATCGCGATGCCGGACTGCGTGAGGTAATCGACGTGCCGGCGGTTGCGGACGTAGACGTTGATCTTGCCCTCCAGTTTCGCATCCAGCGCGAATGACATGACCAGCAGACTCAGGAGCGCGATCGTCCAGATGGAGATGATCATCGCCGCGCCGCGGCGGACGTCGGAACGGCCGCCGGGGGCTGCCGAGGGCCGGCGAAAGCCGGCGAAACGCGTAAAGATGCCGTTCCGTTTCATCACATCAGACCTCCCGGCCCCATCGGACCGCCACCGCCGGGCATCATACCGCCACCGCCGGGCCGGACGTTTCCGCCGGGGGCGACCGGCGTCAGGCGGTTGTTCCCGGACTGTCCGGCCTTCCCGGTCTGCCCCGCTTTCCCGGACGCCCCGGTTTGTCCGGACTGTCCGCCGGTCTCCTTGTTTCTCCGGTTTCTGTCGCCCTTGCGGCCGTCGGCACTGCCCGGATTCTGCGAATATTTCCAGACGGGGATCGTGATGTCGCGGGTGAGCGCAACGGGGTCTTCGCCATCCTTCACCGGTTTGAGGTAGAGCGTGACGGAGACTTTGTACGGGAGGGCATTGGAAGAACTCCACTCGTCTTTCCATTCGACCTCGGTGGCGTCTTGGTCCTGGTTCGGCGGTTCGCCCAGGATCTTGCAGTCCATCGCCATGACGCGAGATGAAATGAGGTACGCCTTGATACTTTCCTCGCGTTCCTCGTCGGTTTCGTTCTCGTCGCGGAAATCGTTGCACCAGGCTTTCGCCATCAACCCGCCCTCGCCTTCTCCGTTCTCCCCTTCTTCGGAAACGAAAAGACGGACACGGTGCGGGATTTCGGCGAGTTCGGTCTTGCCGTCCACATCGCGGAGCATCCCGACAAAGGCGCGTCCCAGCTTCATCCACTCCAGCGTGTCGTGCGCCTCCTCCCCTTCCCCGTCGTCGATGAATGCGAACCCTCGTTCCATCTCCTTCGGCACGGTGGTGGAGAAGTAGGCGCTACGAAGGGCGGACTCGATCTGGTTCATCACGTAATCGGCCTGGGCCATGGAGTCGGACATCTCAATCCCGGCGGTCCAGCTGCTGACGACGGCATTGAAACAGACGAAGGAGAGCAACAGCATGATCGACAAGATCATGATGGACATCATCAGTTCAAGTAATGTGAATCCATGTTTCATCACTTGCGTATGCGAATCAGCCGCACCAGCTCCTCCTGTTCCTCGTCGCTCCCCTTGCCCCAAGTGATCCTCGTGCGGAGCAGGTAGAGGCCATCGTCTTCCTCGTCCGTGTCCAACTCTTTCTCATCCACGTGCCGCTCGAACGTATATCCCCGGTAGAGGTTGCGGATCTTGTCGGAGATGTCCAGTTCAAGGTCGTCGATCATGTCGTCGGCCGTCACGGGGTCGATATTCAGCCGCTCGTCCTCCTCAGGCTCGGTGATGTTTTCCTGCTCCGGGATCGGGTAACGGCGTTCGCCGAGGGAGAAAACGAACTGCGCATCTTGATATTGCTTGGAGAGCATCATCATCTGGGCACAGTTGCCCAGACCGCCCATGAGGGCGATCAACCCGCCCGCAAGGATCGTCGTCGCGATCAGGATCTCAATCAGCGTGAACCCGCTGCGTCTCCGCGCCTCTGCGTTTGAAAAATTCATCTGCCGTCTTCATCCAGGATTTTCGCGTTCCCGAACCGGTCCACCGAGACGCGCAGCTTCCACCCGCCTTCGTCCACGCCGCCCTTCCCGTCTGTCGGCGAGATGATGATGTAATACGGGAGGCAGCGCCCGTTTCCGGCGTAGGGAATCGCCGCACTCTTGACCGTTTCCATCGCGCCGGCATCCTCCGAATCCGTCTCGGTACGAACGATCTCCCCGCCTTCTTCCTCGTCCTGCAACCGGTCTTCGTCCAACTCCACGCGGAAGGAGATCTGCTTGTACTCTTTAAACGTCTCCGCCTCGGCCATCTCGCCCCCCTGCGGGACTTCGGATTCTTCCGGACCGGCATCGGATTCCACGTCTCCCCCCCCCTGTTCCGCAGACGGGACGGAAGGCTCCGGCCGGGACGCTCCACCCTTTGGAACGACGCGCAGTTTGCCGTCGGAGCCGATCTCCAGCATCATCGTCTGCTGGCGCAGCACCGCCATCGTACGGGCGTAGCGGGACATCTGCATCACCCCGCGCGAGGCCGCCTTGACGCGCGCCACGTCACCCCCCGTGAGGGACGGGCCGATCATCACGGAAAGGATGGTGATCAAAACCATGACCACCAGCAGTTCCAGAAAAGTGAACCCGCCGGTTTTAGTTCGTGATGTCGTCATCCGTACCGAAATTGCAGTCGGGACCGGCCGAGACAATGACGATCTTCCGTCCCTTGTGGGAATAATTGAAAGGCGTTCCCCAGGAATCATTGAGCGCGGCTTCTTTGAGCAGTCCGGGGTTTTCATCCGTACCCTGGGTCAACTCTTCAAGGGTGTCGGGGAACTTACCGTTGTGCTTCATGTTGAAAATCTGGATGGCCTGTTCGATGGTGTTGATCGAACCGCGCGTGGTGGTGATGCGCGCCTCCTGGTCCTGACCCGTGAAGATCAACTTCGCGCCGGCGTACAGGATGCCGAGGATGCAGACCACCATCAGCAATTCGACCAGGGTGAAACCGCTGGCGTTGTTCCGTAGCGTTTTTTTCATCGTTTCGTTCATTTTTTCTCTCCGTTGGGGCGCGCGATGCCGCGCGCGGTCTTTCCTTATCCGCCCGCGCCGAGCGACGCGGTCGCTTTCAAAACAGCCATCAGGATGCCGACGGCGACAAATCCCACGATGCCGCCGATGAAGACGATCAACAACGGTTCCAGTGCGTTGGTGAACATCTTGATGTTCTTGTCCATCTGCTTCTCGTAACGGACTCCGATATGCCCGAGTGCGCCCGCCATGTCGCCCGACTGCTCGCCGACGGCGAGCATGTCCGTCATCATCTTCGGGAAGATCTGGCTCTCCGCGAGCGGCCCCGAAATCGACGAGCCGTCGGTCACGCGCTCACCCGCGCGTTTCAGCGCATCGGCAATCACCGCGTTGCCGCAGGTCTCCTGGGAAATCTTCAACGCGCGCAATACCGTCACGCCGTTCGAGAGCAGCGTCTTCATCGTATACGCAAGACTGGAGAACGCGCCGCACGCGATAATCCCCTTCACGAGCGGCATCTTGAGCTTCAGCGCGTCCAGCTTGCGCCGCCCCGCGTCCGACTTGATGTAGCGCGAGATCGCGACAACGGCGACCGCCAGCGCGATCGCGCAGAGCACGCCGTAATGGATCAGGAAATCGCTCGTGCCCATCAAGATCTTCGTCGGCAGCGGGAGCGCACTCCCCATGCTCTCGAACATCTTGCGGAACTGCGGGATGATCTTGACCATACAGAAGACAACCACCGCCACACCGAAGACCAGGACGACGGCGGGATAGGTGAGCGCGGAGACGATCTTCGAGTGCATCGCCTCGTTGCGTTCGTAATGCTCGCCAAGCCGCCGCAACACCTCGATCATCGCGCCGGACTCCTCACCGGCGCGAAGCATGTTGCCGTAGAGCGGCGGAAAGGTGTCAGGGTGCGCGCGCACCGCTTCCGAAAGTTGCGCCCCGTTGACCACGCGGTCGCGGAGGTCGGAGGCGATACGGCTCTGCGCGGAATCGGCCTCCCCCTGGTTGGCGAGGCAGTTCAACGCGGCGCCGAGCGTCATGCCCGCCTCGATCAAATCCGCCAGCTCCGAAGTGAACAGCAGCACTTCGCCCGACTTCATCTTCGTCGCGCCGCCGCCGACTTTCAGTTTCCACGGCGAAGCCTTCCGTTCCGTTTTCTTCTTGGAACGGCTTTCTGTGACGGAAAGCGGGGTGTATCCTAGCTTTTCGACGGCGGCCAGCGCGGCACGGCGATCCGCCGCCTCGACGCTGCCCTCCATCCTCCGTCCGTCTTTCGACAACGCTCTGTAGTTGAACTTAGCCATTTCGTGTGTCCAGTATACACCCCTTATAGACCGATTTCAACCCTAATTGTTCGGCTCTCGGAGTTTTTAGCGGAACGGGAATCATCCTTTGTCCACAACTCATCCTCGTCCACCCGTACCAAAGCAAACAAACGGATTTACCCACGCCTAACGGCGTTCGCGAGGAGGAGGTGAGCCGCGTTAACGGCGAACCAATCCGTGTGCCGGAAGGGAATCGGGATTGTCGATGGTCGAACAATGAGGATTGAAGATTTCGAACATTTCCACAGTCTTCTTTGAAGAACCAATTGTTCGACTGCGATCGTCCGGTCACTTGGCCTTCTTCTGCGCCTCGTACCCGTCCAGAAGTTTTTTCGCGCAGTTGGTGGTGACGGTCAGCGCGCCACGCTTGAACGCCAGTATGGCGTCGTCAAGGTCATCGATCGTCCAGACGTGCAGTTCAAGTCCGGCATCCTTGATCGCCTTCATGTATTTCGCCGTCGTGACGTCCCGGATAAAACGCAGATCGACACCCTCCGCGCCCATCTCTTTCGTGATGGAAATGATGTTCTCGACAGGTTCGGGCGGAGCGTCTTTCTTCCATCCCTTGCAGCAGTTCAGGCACGACAGCACTTTGTACTCAGGCATCAGCTTCTTGAACGCCTTGCCGCACTCCAGCGAACCGCAGAGGAAGAGCGTGTTCTTAGGGTTGGCTTTGTTTTGCCTCTCGAAAATCGCCTTCACATACGGGACGATTTCGGCGGTCTTCGACTTCACGTCGATGTACAGCCAACGTCCGTCGCGGGTGAGTTCCAACACCTCTTCCAGAAGCGCGGGGCGCGTCCCGGCGAACTTCGACCCTTTCCACTTGCCCCAGTTTCCGACATCGAGCTTCTCGATTTCACTCCACGTCGCGTCGTTGCACTTGTTGGTGTTCGTCCCGTTCGAGGTGCGCGTCAAGGTCTTGTCGTGGAACGTGAACACGCGCTTGTCGGCGGAGAGGTAGATGTCGCACTCAAACCCGAAGTTGCGCTCCACTGCCGTCTTGTACGCAGGAAGCGTGTTTTCGGGGGCGTCCACCGACTCGCCTCGATGGGAAATCAGCGTATCATAGGCCAATTCGTTACCGAAGGCCAACGTGGCAGCCAATACGCATGATGCTGCCGTAAACGTATGGTTCATGGTTTGTGTTCCTTTCTTTGTAAACGTTCACCGTTCAATCCGCACAGGACCGATCAGGCCGGCCTTGCACAGTTTCGAATCCTTGCTCCAGCAGGGCTTGCTGGTCCAGGTGGGTCTGGACTTGTCGCCGTCATCGCCGATAAGCCTGTTCACCCACAGGTCGCAAACTTCGATTTCCAGTTTGTTGCGTCCGGGTTTCACGAAACGCGAGACATCCAGTTTGTACGGTGCGAAACACACGCCTCCCGCCGGGATGCCGTTCACCTTCACCTTCGCCGTGACGGCGACCTCGCCCAGATTCAGGATAGACCGCCCGCCCGGCTTCCCACCCTCGAGTTCAACGTCTTTCGTGTAGACGACCTTCCCCGAATAATACTTGATTTCCGGGACCTCCGATGTGGAGAGGTCGAACAGTTTCGGAACCGTCACCGGAGCGGACGGACCGCGGTGCAGCGCATCACTCTGGAACGAGAGCGTCCAAGGCCCGTCCAACGCGATACTCTCGTATGCCGTGCAACGGTCTGAACCGCTACGTTTCCCGGCCTCCTTCGCAAATACCACGAAAAGACTTTCGTTCGCGGCGAGCGAGAGCAAAACCGACGTGCGCCCGTTCTCCGTGCGCCAGGCATCGGGTTCGCGGATCTCGCCGGTCGCGGCGTCCCAGATCTCGGGAACGCGCCCGGAAGTGCGGAATGAAACCTCCGCCTGAGCGACGGGATCCTGGTCTTTCGCCGTCACGAAATAAACCTCGGCGGCGGGCATCGTGCGGTGCGCGAAGGAGAAACGTCCGGGATCCGACGCGAGGAAGTCGGGGGCGCTGCCACGCATCGCCAACGCCTCGTCAAGCGGAAGCCCCCACGCGATCGTCCCCTTCCCGCGACGGGCCGATTTGACGGTCTTCCCGTCCACCTCACCCCAGAGGCGGTCGGCGATTCCCTTCACGCGGGCATCGGCGGCGGGCTGTCCCGCAAGACTCGGCGAGCGGGACGGCTTCGGTCCAAGCACAGTCGCGCCGGCGAGGACGAGACGCTCCAGTTTCTCCAGCGTCTTCGGACGCATCGTGTCGAGCGGCGGCAACACCAACACTTCGTAGGCGGTTCCGTGGGGCAGGACGATACGTCCCTTGTCATCGACCCCCGCCGTGTCAACAAGCACTTCGGCGTTGATGTAGTCGAACTGGCGTCCGGCCGGCAGTTCGGGATGGCACACGCCGGTCATCGCCGGGGCGTCCTCGCCGATGAAGTAGGCGACATCCGCGACATACAATCCCTGCTGCAACAAATAGCCGCACCGCTTCAGATACCCCGTGAAGAGGTCGAAATGCTCGAACCAGGAATTGTGGCGGTTGAACTCGTTCCCGAACCAGGCGATGATCCCGGGGGCGCGGTCGCCCGACTGGTGGATGTAGAGGTGGAGGATGGCGGCGTTGATCCCCTCGCAGAAGAAACGATCCGTGCGCGATTTCAAATCCATCGGCCCGCGCGAAAACGCGGGGCCGCCGCTGGTGTTGGACTCCGCCCAGATCTGGCGTTTCCCGTAGGTGTGCCCGCAACTTGAAGCGGCGCGGTTTTCGATGTCGCCGAGCGATCCCGTGCTCCAGAATTCGCCGGCGATGGCGTCGGACTGGCCGCCGTACAGGAGGAACTCGCCGGGGAATCCCCAGTGTCCGTAACATTCCAGCCAGGTGCCAAGTCCGTGGCGGTTGCTCGCGGCGCGGAGACCGCCCACGTAGGAATAGGCAACCTCGTCGGCGACAAAACGGCGGAGATCCCAGAGAAAACGGTCGGTGTCGGCGCGGCTTCCCGCGCTCATGCCGGACAAGGCGGGAAGGTACGGAAGCGGGTCATACCCGAAGGAAGCTTTGAACTTGGCGGCAAAGTCATCGGTGTAGTTCTGCCCGCCCTGCTCATAGCTGTCGAGGACGGCGTGGCGGATGGACTTCCGGTGCTCCGGCGGCGTGCGGGCGAGAATCTTGCCGAGGTAGGCGTCAAAATGCGCGGCGACATGCGCGCGGCTCATCTTGTCGACTTCGTAGCCCGTGGCTTCGGGATTGGCGGGGCCATTCTTCGTACCGGTCGGCGCGGCGGCAAAACGGTAGATGACCCATCTTCCGGCAGGAACGTCCCAGTCGAGCGTCCCGTCGGGGGCGACCTTTCCGCGCAACACAACGGCCTTCGAGGGATCGAGCGCGGTTCCCTGGAGTTCTCCCGATTCGGCAGGCCATTTGTACTCGTTCCACATCGGAAGCGGCGTCTCGTGCATCTTCGCGAGCGATTTCTCGTAGGCGCGCGCGACAAGCGGCGCACCGCACACGGCGACAGACGCGAAACGGGCGTTGTCGCGGTTCGTAGGCGTCACCGTCACGCGGAACTTCGTCGCCGTCTCCGCTGCGAAGGACGCAAGAATCGGCGCGTGCGGGGCGAACGTCACGCCGCCGCCGTGATTCATGCGGGTGAACGGCATCTCGCAGACCTTCCGCCATGTGCCGTCCTTCTCCGATTCCACGAGAACTTTGCCGGCGATCTTGCCGGCGGAAAACGCCAGCTCCACACCCTGCGCGGTGAACGGCTTGCCGGCGGGAAACTCCACGACCAACGGCTTGCCGCCGCGCACGAGCAGCGAATCCTTCTCGTCTTTTGTTTCCAGCCTGTCGCAGAAGCCCGCCGGGACGGGGTACGCCACGGCCAACACGTCGCGGGCGTCTTGCACCGGGGCATATTCAAACTTCGGGACGGGAAGGACGACGGAACGTTTCGGTCCGTCCACGATAATCGAGCTGGAGACGATGCGGCGCATCGCCATCTCCGGTTTCACCCACGGACCGCCAGACTGGCTCCACCCCGGCGAATTAAAAATTCCGATCTCCATGCCGAGACGGCTCGCCGTCTCGAACGCGGTCGCGAGCGCCTTCTCCCATTCGGGCGAGAACGTCTTCACCGGGCCGGGCGGGACGCCGCCGCCGCCGATGTCGCCGATGTAGGCGCGCTCGATCCCTGCGCGCTTCATCGCCTCAAGATCCTTGCGGACGCCCTCGCTTGAGACGTTACCCGCCATCCAGTACCAATAGCAGCCGGTCTGGACTTTCCCGAACGGATCGCGGAAACCGGCGGCCATCTCCGCGTAGGCGGGGTTTGACGGTTTTTCGTTTGTCGCTTTCGGCATCTCGTGCGAAAAACGCCCCGTGGGGAGTTCCCCGTTCGCCACATTCATCGTCAAAACCGCGCCGGACGCGCAAAACAACGCGCCAAGCCCCCAGACAGACATTCTCGCATCATGTGTTTTCATGTCCGAAATCATACCCGATTACCCCGCCTTTTTCAAACGAATTTTGAACGTGTATTCCACGGTTCTGCTGGCTGCCGATGGCATTCGGGTACGATCGCGAAGAATCACGACGCCGAGCTTTTGCCTTGTCGTGTTCGGTTCGCCTGTGTTATGTTCACGTCTCGTGAACGTGACAAACAAACAGGGAGAGGATTCGGATGTCCACGGAACAATCGGGAAGGCTTTGGTCGCTGGATGCGCTTCGCGGCGCGGATATGCTGTTTATCATGGGGGGATCCACGCTGATTTCGGCAGTCTGCGCGTTTTTCGGAAGCCCCAAGGGCTGGCTGGCGACGCAGATGAACCATGTGCAATGGGCGGGATTCGCGCACCATGACACGATTTTCCCGCTCTTCCTTTTCATCGCGGGCGTCGCCTGGCCGTTTTCGCTGGCGGCACAGCAGGGAAAAGGACGGACAAAACTGCAAATCACGGGCCGCGTGCTCAAGCGTATGTTGATCCTGTTCCTGCTGGGGCTCGTCTACAACGGGCTCTTCAAACTGGACTTCGCACATCTGCGGATTCCCAGTGTATTGAACCGGATCGGGTTCGCCTGGGGCGCCGCGGCACTCCTCACGCTCTTCGTTCGCCGGGTCTCCGTCCGGGCCGTGATCACGGCGCTCTTGCTCGTCGGTTCCTGGGTGCTGCTGCGGTTTGTCCCGCCGCCGGGGACGACGGGGACGTTCGTCCCGTTCACCTATGGCGCCAACCTCTTCGACTGGCTCGACCGGTTGCTGCTTCCGGGACACATCATCGGGAAGGGCGACCCGGAGGGAATCCTCTCCCAAATCCCCGCCATCGGGACGGCGATGCTCGGCGTTTTTTCCGGAGAACTTCTGCGGAACGGACGCTTTTCCGGCGGGAAAAAAGCGTTGCTCCTCGCCATCGGCGGTATCGCGCTCGCGGCGGCCGGCTTCCTGTGGCAACCCTGGTGTCCGTCGATTAAAAAACTCTG
The DNA here is from genome assembly GCA_017962315.1 of Kiritimatiellia bacterium. Taxonomy (GTDB): domain Bacteria; phylum Verrucomicrobiota; class Kiritimatiellia; order RFP12; family UBA1067; genus RGIG8368. Next base: position 6,967 of record JAGCVN010000156.1, on the reverse strand, counting down.
GACACCGACGTTTGTCCTGTTTGCCGGTGCTTATTCCGCTCTCGCCCTTGCCCTTTTCTATTGGCTGTGCGACGTGATGCAGTGGCGGAAGTGGACGTTTTTCTTCCGCGTCATCGGTATGAACGCCATCACCGTCTACCTTCTGCAACGGATGGTGGATTGCGACAGGATCTCGCGTTTCTTTTTCGGCGGACTTGCCGACCACTGCAACAAACCGGGGGCTTCCGTCGTCATCGCGGCCGGACACATCGCCGTCTGCTGGTGCGTGCTGTATTTCCTCTACCGGCGGCAAACGTTCCTGAAAGTCTGAAACCAAAAGCCGCCGAAAGCAATCGAAGGCTTTCGGCGGCAATCGGAAATTCCGGCGTGCAGCCGGAAGAGCTTGCTTAGTAATTCTCCGGCTCAATCTGGAAGAACGCCTTCGGATGGGCGCAGACCGGGCATTTTTCGGGGGCGCGCTCGCCCTCGAAGATCGCGCCGCAGTTACGGCACTGCCAGCGGTTCTTGCCGACCTTAACCCAGACTTCGCCTTTTTCGATGTTGGCGGCGAGCTTACGGTAACGCTCCTCGTGGTGCGCTTCGATCTCGGCGACCTTGGTGAACAGGAACGCGAGCTCCGGGAACCCTTCCTCCTTCGCTTCTTCCGCGAACCGCTTGTACATGTCGGTCCACTCTTCGTGTTCGCCGGCGGCGGCGGCGAGCAGGTTCGTCAACGTGTCGCCGATGCCGGAGAGCGCCTTGAACCAGAGCTTGGCATGCTCTTTTTCGTTCAACGCGGTCTCTTGGAAAATCGCCGCAATCTGCTCGTAGCCTTCCTTCTTCGCCTGCGAGGCAAAGTAGTCGTACTTGTTCCGCGCCTGGGACTCGCCGGCAAAGGCAGTCCGTAGATTCTGCTCGGTCTTAGAACCCTTCAGTTCCATGATTTTCTCCTCGTTTTTCATTCGGCGCCCCTCCCGACTGGTGTCTCCCGACATCCTGGAAGGACGCCCAAAACTTCGCTACCTACTCCTTGATACCCACAAGGAATTCCGCATTGCTTTTCGTAGCCTTGATCCGCTTGATCACCATCTCCATCGCCTCGACCGTGGGAACGCCCGTCAAGGCGCGCCGGAGGATCCAGGTACGGTTCAACTCTTCCGGATACAACAGCAATTCCTCTTTGCGTGTTCCAGACTTCTCGATGTTGATCGCGGGATAGACGCGCTTGTCGGAGAGTTCGCGATCCAGGTTCAACTCCATGTTGCCCGTTCCCTTGAACTCCTCGAAAATCACCTCGTCCATGCGGCTTCCCGTATCGATCAACGCGGTGGAAATGATGGTGAGGCTACCGCCCTTCTCGATGTTGCGGGCGGCCCCGAAGAAGCGTTTCGGCTTGTGCAGGGCGTTCGCGTCCACACCGCCGGTCAACACGCGCCCGCTGTGCGGTTGCACCGTATTGTAGGCGCGCGCGAGCCGCGTGATACTGTCCAGCAGGATCACCACGTCCTTACCGTTCTCCACCTGGCGTTTCGCCACCTCGATCACCATCTCGGCGACCTGGATATGACGTTCGGGAGCCTCGTCGAAAGTCGAAGAGATGACCTGCGCCTTGGTGTTGCGCTGCATATCCGTCACTTCCTCGGGACGCTCGTCGATCAACAGGATCATCAGCGAGACATCGGGATGGTTCTCGGAAATCGCATTGGCCAGCTTCTGCATCAAAACCGTCTTGCCGGTGCGCGGCGGCGCGACGATCAACCCGCGTTGACCAAACCCGATCGGCGTGAAGATGTCCATGATGCGCATGGAAAGTTCTTCCGGCTTGGTCTCCAGCCGGATGCGCCGGTCCGGGAAGAGCGGCGTAAGATCCTCAAAGTGCGTCGTGCGACGCGCCTCGGCAGCCGGTTTCCCGTTGACCAAATCGACCCGCGCCATCGCGAAAAAGCGTTCCTTCTCGCGGGGTTCGCGGACCGTGCCTTGGATCTGGTCGCCCGTGCGCAACGCGAACCGGCGGATTTGCGACGGTGCGACAAAGACATCTTCCGGACACTGCAGGTAGTTACTCTTCGGCGAACGCAGAAAACCGTAACCGTCCGATATGGTCTCCAGCACGCCGCTTGTCACCACCGTCCCGCCTTTACGCAGGTAATTGCGGATGATCTCGAAGATGATCTGGTGTTTCTGGATGTTGCTCGCTTCCTCCACCGTTAGGTTCGGGAGGTACGCCAGCAATTCGACAACTGACTTGCTCTGGAGATCCTTCAGGTGGATTTCCGGCAATGACGGAGGGACGGGCGGACGGTAAACGTCCACGATCGGGTTACCCTGAGGCCCGCGCGCCCACTGGCGGGGCTGGTTCGGGGCGGCAGAAGCCGGGACACCACCCATCGGCACTTTTTTACCCGGCACCCCCGCGAGGGGGGCGCCGGCAGGTTGAGGGGCCGCCGTCCGCGTGCCGTCCGCGTGGGGGGCGCCGGCTGGTTTGGCGGACTTTGCTGTGGTCGTTTGAGAGGCGCCGGATGTCTTGGAAACGGCTGGCTTCGTCACGTCCGCGGGGGTATCAGCGGACTGCACCCCGTCCGCGGGGAGCGTACCCGCCGGTTGGTTTTCGTCCGGGACAGGGGCGGAGGGAGGGGTTGGGTTTGCACCGTCGGGTTTCGCCTCCTCCACAGGGACGGATTTCGCCTTCGGCTTGCGGCCACGACGTTTGGGCGCGGGGGCTGGTTCGGGTTCGGCAGGTTTCACCTCCGGCTGCTCCGTTACCGGTGCGGCCGGTATCGGTTCGGCAGCTTGCGGTTCGGTTACGGACTGCGGCTCGGCGGGACCTTCTACGTCCGGGACCACCGGCAACGGGGCGTTCGGTGCCAACTCATGCACCATCGCCATTACATCCACCACCGTGTCGGCCGGCATCCGCAACGAGACAGGGTCTGGCGCGTTGTCACCCGCGCCCAGATCGGCGGGAAGTCCGGCAAGGCGGTGGTTTTTCTGGCGACCGTTGTGTCGTTGTCCGTTCCGGCCATTCCCGCGTCCCTGCGGCATACCGTTTTTTGCGGGACGGTTGTGTCGGTGCTGTTTGTTGAAATGCCTTGGCTGCTGCTGTCCCCCTCCCTCTTGGGATTGCGAAGGCGCATTCTCCTGGGATGCGCCGTTTTCCGTGGCAGGGCGCACGTTCGACGGAGTGCGCGAGGCAAACCGTTTTCTCCAAGATCCCCCCGACCGTTCGGAACGGGATTCCCCCTCGTTACGAGGGGAGGCAGAAACAGGTTTAGGGACAGGTGCGGACGCTCCAGGCGTCCCCGCGTCAATCTCTGTAGTCATCTTGTTTATCCTTGGGAAACGGTTATCGCCCGTACTCGGGCGGCAATCCGTTTCCCCTAACGGCCGTAACGGGAAATCAGTTCCGCAAACACGCGGTCAGCTTCCCGGAGTAACGCGGCTTCATCGCCGTCGTTCTGCACGACCATCTGTGCCCGCGCGGCCTTTTCCGCTGCGGGCATCTGCGAAGCGATGCGCCGACGGGCCTCCTCCTCAGAGTACCCGCGCGTACACACCATCCGTCGGATTTGCGTCTCCTCGCTTGAAACGAGACAGATCACAACCTCCCAATCTTCCGCCCAGCCGCACTCATACAAAAGCGGGATGACGACGGCCTTCACCGACCGTCCGGGCTTTGCCATCCAAGTTTCGATCTCGGCCCGCACCAACGGGTGGAGAATCAAATTCAATCGTTCACGCTCGGCGACCGAGGCAAAAACACGCTTCCCCAGCTTACCCCGGTCTATTCCGCCATCCTCCGACAGGATTTCCCGGCCGAACCCCCGGACAAGCTCCGGGACGGCTTTCCCGCCGGGGGCTTCCAGACGATGGGTCACATCGTCCGCGTCCAGGATTTCCATCCCCAATCGCGCCAGCGCCGAAGCGAAGAGTGACTTCCCGCTGGCGATACCGCCGGTTATCGCGATCCGTGCCATGTCTTTCCATTCGCCCCCGCCTGGTGACGGGGACGTCTGCCAAGGTATGGCGTGTCTGTCCTACTCAGTGATACCCGCGTCGTTCGCAGGCGCCACCGGAGCGGCTTCACCGCCACCCGCCGGAGCTTCAGCCGCCGGCTGCGGCACGTTCACGTCGCCGCCGCCGCCCGCCCCCATCAGGGACGCACCTTCGTTCGGCTTGATGAGCTTGCCGGCCGGATCGACCAAACGGGCCGTGATGAAAATCAAGAGGTTACGCTTGTCGGACTCTTCGGCACGACTTCTGAAGAGACGTCCGAGATAGGGAATATCGCCCAACAGCGGAATTTTGTCCTCAATCGTCTTACGCATTTCCGTGATCAATCCGCCGATCACAACCGTCGCCCCGTTGTAGACAGAGAGCGCCGTGCTGACCGAACGGACGGAGAAGAAGGGCTGCTCCATCGGAAGTTCGACGTACCCCGTCTCCGCGACGCGGTTTTCTGCAAGAGCCGCCAGATCTCCCGTGGCAAGGGCCTGCGCGCGTTCACCCGCCGTCATCGGCCGGTAAACCGTCTTCGGAAGCCGCGTGCCGTAATTCTTCCACGTCGGCTCCGCCACGACCTGCGGATTCAACATGAGGTTGATCATCTGGCCTTCCGGCGAAACTTCCGGAACAACCTGAAGGATCGTACCGACTTCACGCATCTCGAAGTTCTGCGGCTCGACCGTCGCGATCGGGTCGGAAGACGAGCCCTGATTGTAGGAGGTACCGTTCTGTGAGATTTCGACATCGTACTCCGTCGGGTAGATGTATTCGGTCACGACCTTCATGATCGCTTCCTGTCCGTTCTTCGTGACCACACGCGGCGCGTTGAGGAGGTCGGTGTCGGAACGCTGGCTCAACATGTGAAGAATCAACGACAGATCCGCCTGTCCCAGGAAGGCGTTCACACGCATGAACTGGTCGTTGATCCCCACACCCTCGCCGACGATCGGATTGCCCGTCGTGCTCGTATATCGCATACCGGTACTGTACGTTTCACCGTCAATCGACGTGATACTGGCGTTGTGATTGTACTTGTAGACGTTCCCGATCTGGCCGGCGAGCGGGAAACCCGCGTTGGCCGTTCCGGAAGGCGATCCGTTCACCGTATGGACGGTACCGTCGTTCCAGAGGTAGGTTGTGGTGTTCCCCGAAGCATCATAGGCGATCGGCGTGCTGGTGATCCGCCCCGCACCGCGATACGGGGTGTAAGACGTGGTGGAAGAGGTCGCGTTCCCCGCGCCGTCCAAAACCGTCTGCGAAACGCCGCCGGTGTACTTCTTCAAATGCTTTCCGAGCCAGCCGCCGACACCGAAACTGAAATCGCTGTTCAGCAACCACTCGAAACCGAGGGAATTCAAATCCTTCTGGGAGACATCCACGAACCGCGCCTCGATTTCAATCAAACGGGGCGTGACGTTCAAGTCTTCCAAAACCTGCTCGAAGACCGCCAGGTTCTCTGCCGTATTCTTCACGCGGAGCTTGCCAATCGTGGAAATGTAGGCAATGGAGGATCCTTCCGGCCACGGCACGCCGAGGTCGCCGAAGAAGGCTTTCCAGTCCTGCTTTCCGCTCATGTCTTCCTGTCCGAGGAAGTTGCTGTCGCCGCTTCCCTTCTTGCTGCTACTGGACCCCATCTCGTTCTGCGCGGCGGAAATACGCTCGGTGATGGTGGAGAGGATGTTGTAGGAACGAGTGATCAGTTCCGTGTCCGGTTCGTTGACCGGAACGATCATGACGACGTTACCACGGATGAGCGACTTCATACCGGTGACATCACAGACCAGCTTGATGGCGTTCTTAAGGGTGATGAACCGGGCGCTCAAAGCGGAAATGACAGGCACTCCGCCAGCCGATCCCGAAGAAGCGGAGGCAGCCGCTGCGAAGGGATCCTCTTCTCCACCTCCCGCCGCAGCCGGAGCGGCGGCACCGCTGTTGCCGGGAAGCTTCAGGACGAGGTTGACACCGCGCTGCTCGACCGGCAGTTCCGGACGGTCGTAATCGCGGGCGGCCTGATTGAAGAACGTCACCGCGTCGATAATCGTGGCGGGCGGGCGGAAGGACACTTCGGGGATGACGATTTCTTCCAGCTTCTGCTGGACCAGCTGTTCCACGGTACGGTTCCCCGTGATATCGCTGGTCTGCCGCTTGGTCGTCATCTCCATCTTGCCTTTCGGCACTTCCGCGCTGTTGATTGCATACTGCTTGGTGTTCCAAGTGTCGCGCACCTCGCGGATCATCATGCTACGGGTCGCTTCAAACTCAAGGTCGGACTGCGCCTTCAGCTTGTCGGCGATCCGGTCGCGCAGCACCATCGCTTCCGGGGTGTCGGGGTGGTCGCGGAGAATCAACTCGCACTGCTCCAACGCTTCGGTAAGCTCTCCCGTCGCAAAGAACTGGCGAGAACGGCGGAGACGGCGACGAATCTCCTCACGCCGCTGCTTATGCGACTCGTCGTTAACGCGGTGGCGGAACCCGGCATCGTCGGGAGTCTGCTCGACAATCGTCGGCTCTTTGCGGATCACTTCCAGAAGGCGGTCTGCCTGGGGATGTCCGGCATCTTTCGACTGGACGGCGAGCGTCTGCGCCTTCTCGCGGTCACCGCGCGCCATGGCTTCCTTCGCCGCACGGTAGTAGGCTTCACCCAACCCGCTACGGGCCTCTTCGCGCACAATCTGGTTCGCAGGGCGGTTGCCGATAAACTGCAGTGCCTGCTGGTATTGGGTCGCTGCCGTTTCGTAGTCCTTGTCCAACATTGCTTTTCGGGCGTTTTCAAGTGAAGCCATACCATGATCGTCCAGTGACTTCCGGCGGATTATTTCAAGAGTTTCCAACTCCGAAATCAACGCGGCGGTATCATCGACCTTTCCCGACGCCCCCGCAAGGGGGGCATCGGCAGGTTGAGCAACAGGGGCCGGCTCGACTGCGGGGGCGGGCGCAGGGGCCGGCTCCGGCTCGACTACGGGGGCGGGCTCTGGCTCGACTGCGG
>JAGCVN010000155.1 GCA_017962315.1 Kiritimatiellia bacterium | reverse complement strand
GCATTCCTGCTTTCCTGAGAAAGGCAACCGCCGCACGATTCAACGCATGGCGTTTGCGGGCATCCACGGCATCCGACGGACGGATCCCCTTCCACTCGCGCGCCCTCGTCTTGACCTCGACAAAAACCAGTACCCTGCGGTTCTCCACGATCAGGTCGATTTCATCGTTCCTCCGGTCTGGACGCACGTTGCGCCCGACAATCCTGTACCCTTTCGTTTTCAAATACCTCGCGGCAACCTCTTCGCCCCAGTCGCCTGTGTTGCGGGCTTGTGTCCGCGTATCGAGACCTCTTCCGGGGAACAACGAACGCCAGACAGAAAGAAAAAAAGATTTCAGCATGGCGAGTACCCCGTCCGCTTCGCGCACAGCAGGTAGAGGAAGAACGGTCCCCCGAAAAGCGACGTTACGACCCCCACGGGGATTTCGTACGGGACGGCGAGCGTCCGGGCAAGCGTGTCGCAAAACACCAGGAAGGCACCGCCGAAGAGGACGGAACAGGGCAGCAGGACGCGATGATCTGTCCCGAAAACCCGCCGAACGCCGTGCGGCACGATCAACCCGACAAAACCGATAATCCCGGAGAGGGCGACGGCGGAGGCCGCAGCGAGCGTCGCAAAGACGAGAATCAACGGCAACACACGCGAAACGCGGACACCGACATCGTACGCCGTATCCCGTCCCAGTTGCAGGACATTGAGAGCCCGGGCCTCGAAGAAGAGTCCCGCGACCGCGACCGCAATCAACGTTCCCGCGACCGCGAGGAGCGTCCACGACCCCGTCTGAAGATTCCCCAGCAGCCACCAGGTCACTCCGTGTACCGCCCGATTCGGCGCGAACGTCAAGACCAGGAGCAACAAGCTGGAGAGGATCGAACCGACAACGACGCCAGTCAAGATCAGGACGGAGGGATTGAACATTCCACCGACTTTTCGCGAGAGTCCCCATACCCAAGCCAGCGTCGCGGACGCGGAACAGAACGCGCCGAGCGGAAGGAAAGCCGGGTGCAACGCGGACGCCCCCGTTACCAGTGCCAACGCTGCGCCGAACGCGCCCCCTCCGCTCACGCCCAGCACATATGGTTCCGCCAACGGATTCCGCAAGACGGCCTGAAGCGAACATCCCGAAACCGCAAGCCCCGCCCCGACCAAGAATCCCGTGACAAGACGGCAGAGACGGATTTCAAACAGACCGCACCCAGCAGGCGTAGAAAGATCCGGCCAACCGAACCCCGCCGCACCGCAGAACAATCCTCCCGCAAGAACGGTCAACAGGACAAGACTTCCGCAGAAATAGGCGAAATGCGTTTTCATTCCTTCTGCGGTACCCCTTTCGTTCCGGACGAGAAAAATCCCCGTGTGTCACCGGCAGATTCCCTCGCAGGCGACAAAAGCCCATCCCTCCAAAGTGCCCGGAAACAGGCTTCCGCGACACACGCCGAAGCATCGAAAAACCGAAGTTCGGTAGAAACCAGGGGGCACAGGCCGGATCGCGACCTTACCGCTTGGAACGCCTGGCGGACTTCCTCTTTCGAAAGCTTGGAACCGTCAAATACCATGCCTTTGATCGAGACGTTTCCAGCTTGTGAACAGTAGGTTTGAACCAAGTCGTGCACACGCTTACGGATGTCGGCGGCTGTGCGGTCACAAACGAGGATTCGCGGCTGAACGGCAAGACTGCGAGCCTTTACTGCCGTTTGAAGCGCGTCGCAAGCACCCGATGCAAGGACAACGAGCGCATAGGGTTGCGTCTCCCCCTTCAACGCCCCGCACACAGAGGCGGCCACGGAATCGGCGGCGTGGATGACACGCGCATCGTGCGGACGGGGCATCGACTGGATTGCGGAGGCACCGTAGGCGGATACCCTATCGTCGGACACGACGATCAGTTTCGCCGGTACGTGCCCCTGCGAACCGAGCAGGAACTGAACGCCGCGAACGGCGCGTTCACGAAGGGAGTCCGTACTTCCAGAGGCAAGACATTTCACATTCGGGACATTCACGTCGTCGCGCAGATAGACAAACTCCTCATGCGCGAAATCGGGAATCCCGTCCGGCTTCTGTTCACCGGTCGCGTTGTCAAACACATCCATCTCACGGAAACGCGCAAGCAGGACGGAAACACCGGGATCGGACGCGAAAATTCCGATCGGGCGACGGGCAACCGGCAGCGTCGGCTTCGTTCCTGCGAATGAACGCACGTTGGCGAAGAACCGTTCCCAGACAGGATCGGCATCCTCCGCGCTGAGACGTTCAGGATGGAACTGGACGGCGGCCGCCGGATACCAGTCACATTCGATCGCCTCGACCACGCCGTCGTCCGCCCGTGCCGTGACAACCATTCCCGGCGCCAGTCTTTTGACCGCCTGATGGTGCGAAGTGTTGACAGCGGCGTTCAAGACGCCGCAGGCTTTCGCCAGACGGCTCCCTCCGATTATCGTAACATTGTGGCGGTATCCTCTTTCCCCGCTACGGTGTACGACCGTGTACGCCTTTCCGAGTTCAGTCGGCAGATCCTGAATGAGCGTCCCCCCGAAAAAAACGTTGAGCCGTTGTTCGCCGCGGCAAATCCCCACGACGGGAATCTCAAAACGCACGGCGGATCGAAGGACCTGTTCCTCAAACTCGTCGCGGACTATGTTGACGCGCCCCAGCGCCGGAGACGGTTTCTCGCCATACCGTGCGGGGGCGACATCTTCACCTCCCGGAAGGATCAACAAGTCGAGTTTGGAGACGATCGCATCGAGGTCTCCCGGTTTCGCCGTTCGACAGACGACGACCGGCGTGAAACCAGCCTTGCGAAGGGAGGCGACGACCGCTTCGGGCACGGAGGCGTTCCCCTTCCCGCAGACTTCGGCAATCCCGGCAAGTCCGCCACGGGCCGATTCGCCATCCGAACGCGAGACAGTCGCGAACAGCCATGTCGCGACCGCGAGTGCGACAGATACCCCGGTCGTCCGCATTCCCCGACAAACGCCGCCCGGCATGTGTTTACACGCTCTCATCGAGGTTTAAGCTCCTTCTGGATATCCGTGAACCACTTTGAATAGATCGGTTTTCCCTTCATCCCCCAGCAGTTGCAGGGACGCACGGAGAAACGATACTTGAGTCCGCTCTGGTTCTTCGGGATGCGTCGATAGGGAGGCGGAAGTTCTTCCGGCGCGAACACACACGTCACGACGGGAACATCCTTCTGCGGTGCGCGGTAGAATCCCCTGGAAAAGACGCGTTTCGTCATCCAGATCCGCTGCACATCGACATCGACACCTTCGACCGCCACGTCGAAATCGAAAGCCCGGACACCGGAGAGAAGATTCGGGAACGAAACGGTGAACTGCGGCACCGTCTCCTTTTTCCGATTCGCGCCCGTGGTCGCGGCAACCGTCACGAGGGCACCCGCACCGAACTGCGGCACAGGAGCTTTCGCCGCCCGGGCGGCAAACGAAAGCGAACCGTCGAAAGCGAGCGGGACGACCCAATCTGCACCGACAGGAAGGCCGTTCGCGAAATCGCGGCGTTCGATGGTAAGGCAGTCGCCGTACACGGTGACCAGTTCGCCGTGCTGGCAATCGGTCAGTTCCAGACGCGGCATCTGCTGGTAAGCGGGATCCTCCGCACCGAACGGGGCCGTGTTCTCACGTCCACCCAGCGGAATGAGGTATCGCAGGGAAGCCGTCCCCACGCTTGTGAAACTCCCCTGCCAGATGACGCGGTCGTCCACCAGTGGCACATGCGAATGGCCGGAAAAGGCGATCGCGTTGGGGAACTTCGAAAGTGCCTCCGTCGAAGCACCGGAATCCTGCCCCCAGGTCATCGGCGCGGAGGTCGTCCCGCGTGGATGGTAATGCTGAACGTAGAAAAACGGTTTCGCACCTTCGAGGGCGGAACGATTTCGCTCCAGGAAATCCGCATACGGTCCCTTGACGGGATACTCCAGCTCGTGGCAGAGGATGAAGGTGTAGCCGTTAACCTCTTTCCGCATGATCGGCTTCCAATCCTCGCCGAACGCCTTCTTCCAGGCACCGGCCTTGTCCGCCGCGATCGTGCGTTCCTTGGCAAACATTGATTCCGGCAGTTTGTAGCGTTTGACATAACTGTAACGGTGGCCGGCGGTATCGTGATTGCCATAGACGAAAAGTTTCTCCACGTGCTTTCCGCCCTTCGCTTTATTACCGGGGAAAACCTTTCGCCAAGCCACCCCGACCGCTTCAAGTTGTTCGACCAGTCCCCAGTCCGCCATATCGCCGGCGATCACCACGCCATCGACATTCTGGTCGCGGAAATAGGCCAACGCACGTTCAAGGATCGTAGTGTCACCGCAATGACCGGACTGTATGCCGCCCGCCGAAATATGGACATCCGAAATCGCGCCGAAACGCAACTTGACGCCGCCCTTCGCCAGTCCGGCGGCCTGCGCGGCCGTACGCACCGAAAAACCTCCCACAGCGGCGAACGCCGCCATGCCGAGAAAACCCCTCCGAGAATACCGTTCCATCTGAACCTCCGTAACAAACAACACCGGAAGTATACCCGAAAAGAACGTCTTTGAAAAGAGACTCTTCAGGCATACGTGTGGGTGTTTTATGCCGACTTTCGGGCATTTCGCCGAAACATGGATTCTCCTTATCCCGTCTTTCCGTTTGATAGAAACGCAGAGACGTGGAGGCGCAGGGAAGAACAGATTTCAAGGTACGGGTATTCGGCGCAGGGAACGCAAAGGGGGACAGGCTGTCGTTGGCGATGTTTCCGGGAGGGGCAACGTCCCCGTTGGTCGCCAACTATTTTCTACTTTCCATTTCCACTCCCTTGCTTATAAGTTCGATTGGTGACAACCGAAACAACTTAACACCTTCTTTCGCCGCGCAACAGCGCGGCGTTTTCATAACCGCGCATGTTTGTGCGCGGAAGAACCAAACGTTGTTTTGAAGTTGTTCGTGTTGTTTTCAGAAACTTACCCTCATCTACATTCCCGTGCGCAGCGCGGGCGGGGGCTACGTTCAAAAACGCACGAGGTTTCTCTCTCATTGGTTTCCCGGAGAAACCGTCGTTTCACATCTCGAAAATGCCTGTTACTGGTTGAATCAACTTCACACGCAAGCACGAAGTCCCAATTTTTAGCCCAGAGATGCAGAGGATAGGGGAAGTAGGAAAGCCAAAAAACTTGGAAGTACCCCAAAAAATCCTCTTTGCGGGGGGGGGTCGTCTCTGGTACAATTTCCACATATGCGATGTTCATTCAGGGTTTTAGCACGGTTAGTGGTCATGTCGTTTGTTTTCTTCGGTGCGGTTTCTTCTTTCGCTGAAACAATCCGCTCGAAGGGCGATCTGCGGCTCTGGCAAACTGTGCAGAAGCGTTCCGTCCCGCTCGCCTGGCCATGGTTAGAGGAGGCTGATTCAGCGACGCTCGTCTTTTCAAACCGGCTTACGCGCACCGTTTCGGCGGTTTCGGTTGACCGTGTCGCGGGCAAGTCGCATGGAAACTGCACCCCGCCTGTTCCGCAGACGGGGGAGACCCTTGTTGACGTGACGCTCGTACAGACGGCGGAGGGGGATGAAGTTGCTCGCGAATCGGCGACGCTCGCCTACGTCGCCGGGGCGGGCGGCAGACCGATTACGGTACGGGCGATGGACACGCCGGAGCGCGAGCTGGCCCGCCTGCAGTCGCCGCGTGTCTTTGCGTTCGATCCGGCGTGGCGTGGCGAGTCGGGGAAGTCAGGGTACGACATCGCCTGGCCGCTGCATCTTGGCTTGAAGATCATCTTGCGATAGGCGGGGATGGTGTAAATGAATGATTGTTCACAAATCACAAATGGCAAATAGCTGCACGTTTTGTATTTGTGGCAATGATGGCGTTTGTGAACAATAGCAAAGGAACGTGAATGATGTCAAAAGTGTTGAACGTAATGTTTCTGTTCGTGGCACTTGGAGCGGCGGCGGAATCGTCTATCTCGGATGTCGTCGTAAACCAACGCTGGCCGTGGAACGAGAAGGTGGATGTGGATTTTGTACTTTCGGGGGAGACGAGCGACGTGGACGTGACGGCGACGTGGGACGCGCATTCCGAACCGTACCGTCTCGGCACGCTTTTCGCCGTCCAGCCTGGGCAGCACCGGCTCACGTGGGACCCCGCGAGCTCGCCGTTTGCGGGCAAGACGCTCACCGGCTTCACCGTGGCCGTGTCGAACGCCTCTGCTTCCGCGCACAATTACATCGTCGTCGATCTCGTGAACGGCGGCTACGAGTTCATGGCCGACGTGCCCGCCGGCGGCTGGACCGACGCGCACAAGTCGTCGAAGATGGTCTTCAGGAGGATTCCTGCGGGGACGTACACGCTGGGGGAACCGATGGAGACGTTCGTGCATCTGGAGCAATCAAGCCCGGATTACTATGCAGAAATCCAGAACCGTCGGAAAGTCACGTTCACGAGCGACTTCTATGTGGGCATCTACAAGTACACGAAAGCGCAGCACGCATGCCTCATTACGGGAGTGGCCGGTTCTGATTTCCAGCCGACGGGTGATTTGTCCTACGACGATTTGCGCGGCGCGAAGCCCGCCATCGACTGGCCGAACACGGCGTACAAGGTGGTGCCGGAATCAATCGTCGCGAAACTGCGTGCGAAGGCGGGGGCGGGTCTTGTCGTGGATCTCTGCCAGGAGGATCAGTGGGAGGTCGCGGCGCGCGCCGGAACCACGACGTTCTGGCCGACGGGCGGTACGGTAAGCGAAACCTTCGCGACGCATACAAACCAGGTGAATAGCTTCGTCGCTTGGTACGGTAGTACGGGCTCGACGGCGCAGAGCGCGGTTGGCACGAAAGCCGACAACGGCTGGGGGCTCTACGACGTGATCGGCCTTGCCGGCGAATGGACGCTCGACGCGACGGCCGGCACGACGACGATACCGGCGAGGAACAGGCTGCCGGATGCATACACCGATCCGGTTGGCGGCAGGGACTGTGCGCGCAGGGTGCTGCGCAGCGCATCTGGCAATGTCGCGGCGACAGGCTTGAACGAACTTCTGCCGTGTCGGCGACAACTGGCCGATCCTTCGTGGCAGAGCTACTCCACGCGCTTCTGCATTCACCTCAAGCCGCTCGGTGCACTGACGTTCGCGGAACCGTGAAAACCGTTCTTTCGCGTGTGGGGGCAGAAAAAGGGCAACGTGGACGAAGCCGGATAACGTAGGTGGACGGGCGGGACGTTTGCCCCTGCCGAATGACAGTAGGTAGGGGTATGCGTCCCGTATGACGGTGAATCACTTTTCTTGGCCGTTTACGGAGCGATGTTTCTGCAAAAGCTGCGAGAAAAGGTCTAGAAGTTCACCGATCCCGAAGCACCGGGCTGCGGCCAGGTAGACGACTCCGAATGCCGCCCCCCCGGCCGCAAGCTGAATGAGTGCGTGTTTCCCGGAGACGAGTCCCTGGCCGAACCATGCCGCTCCTGCTGCGAGGAGCGAGGCTGCCATGACACGCGCCAGGAAACCCCATGTCTCGCCGGCGGGGAACAACGGTGCATTCCGTTTCAGCAGGTGTATGAGGGAGAAGGTTTTCAACGTCCGTGAAAGTGCGAACCCACCCGCGATGACCGCGAGCAACGCCAGGCTCTGTCCTGTTCCCAGGAAACGCAGTCCCAGCCAACTGATCAATACGCTCAAGGCCGAGAAGAGGATACCGACGACGGTTACAGAGACCATCCGCCGGTTCGCGAAGAAAGCCTGCATGCATAGCGCTTCAACCGCAGCGGCAGGGAGCGCCAGCGTGTAGAAGGCAAGGGAGACGGCCGTCCGCTGGACGGCTGTTGCATCGAAATGTCCTCCTTTGAACAGCAGGGTCGTCAACGGTACGGCGGCAATTGCGACATAAGCAGAGAAGGGGAGGAATACGGCAAGCAGGATACGTCCGAACTTCGTCAGGAGCGCCCCCAGTTTCGCGTGATCGTTGCGGTCTACCAGTTCGCAGAAGAAGGGGAACGCGGCGACGGAGAGTGTGTACGGAACGAGGAAGAGGAAGGTCGCCTGAAGTTTCCGCCCCATGGAATTGGCTTGCATCAGGCCGGATTCTTTCAACGAAGAGAGCAGGTAGACGTTGTTCACCTCGTCGCGGATTTTCGCGACGACGATACCGGCCAACAAGGGTAGGGCGAGCCAGCAGAGTCGTTTGAACGCGGGATTCCGGAAATCAAAGGCGGGGCGGATAAACCGGAGTTTGTCATGCAATCCGAACAGGTGCGTTCCGACTTTGCAGAGGGATCCCGCCACCAGACCCCACATCAACATCATCGCGCTGTCTTTGGAGAGAAGCGCTCCGGCGAAGAGGAACGCGACGACGCAGAACTTCCACACGGCGTCACCGAACGCGGCGAGGAAGAAACGTTTGTACCCGTTGAGCAAGACATAGGTCGTCGAACCGAGCGAAAGACCGACCACCGCCGGGGCGAGCGTCCGGATGCTGGAGGCGGCGAGTTCGTATTTTTCGGGCGAGGAGACGTCGCTCCATTGGGTAAGGAACCGCACGACCGCGTGGGGGCAAAAGGCCAGTACGCCCGCGACGACCAGCAGGATCAGGAACTGGAGCGTCAAGACCGTGTTGGCGAACGACCACGCGCCGCGTTCGTCCCCGCCGTCCAGCTCGCGCATGAAGACGGGCAGGAAGGAAGGGCCGATGATCTCTTCTCCGATAAGGAAGAGCATGAAGATGCAGTTTTCGAATGCGACGGCGTAGACGACGTCAAACGTGGACTGGGGGAGGAAATGCCCCATCACTTTCGCCTGGATCAGTCCTGCAAACTTGAACAGGAGATGTGCGAGCAGGACGAAGCCCCCCGCTTTGAAGATTTTCCGTTCCAAGCTTCCTTTTGTCTCTCCCATGATTCCCCCTTTGGATCGTGTTCGTGACGAGTTGTCCGTTATGAATGGTTAGAAAACAAGAATACAACTGACCGTGCTCTGCGCGTCGTGCCCTGTCACGGCGCAGCCGGGCTATAAGAAAAGGCCGTATGCAATCCACGCATACGGCCTGTACAAAAAGGAAAACGGCTGTTATTCCTTGGCTTTGTCGAGGCCCTTGGCCTTGAGGTAGTCCAGGACGTCACCGACGGACTTCAGCTTTTCGGCATCCTCGTCCGGGATCTCAGCCCCGAACTCCTCCTCAAAGGCCATAATCAACTCGACGGTATCGAGCGAATCGGCACCGAGGTCGTCGATAAAGGACGCTTCAGGCGTGACCTGCTCCGCGTTGACGCCGAGCTGCTCAACGATGATTTCCTTAACGCGATCTTCCAGCATTTTACTCTCCTTGTTTTGTTCTCAGTTAAGGCAGCGGCAAAAGCCGTGCCGACTCAGTTACCTGTCCATCAGATCATGCCGCCGTTCACGCTCAGCACCTGACCGGTCACGTAGCTGGCCTCGTCGGAAGCCAGGAACGCGACCCCGTTGGCGACATCCTGCTGCGTGCCGAACGCGCGCAGGGGGATGTTCTCCATGTACTTGTCACGTACCTCCTGTGAGAGGACATCGGTCATTTTGGACGAAATAAATCCAGGGGCGACCGCGTTGCAACGAATGCCGCGGGAGCCGAGCTCTTTCGCGGTGGTCTTCGTAAGCGCAATCACGCCTCCCTTGGAAGCGGTGTAGTTCGCCTGTCCGGGATTGCCCATGATACCGACGACCGACGCGATATTGACGATCGCGCCGGAACGCTGCTTCATCATGGGGCGGGCTACGGCGCGCGTGAAGAGGAACGTCCCCTTCAGGTTCACGCCCAATACGGCATCCCAATCGGCGTCGGACATCCGGATCAACAGACCGTCCTTGGTGATGCCGGCGTTGTTGACCATGATGTCAATCTTCCCGAACTCCTTCAGCACGGTGTCGATACAGGCGTTAACCTGGTCGCCGTTGCTGACATCGACGGCGAGCGGGAGCGCCTTGCGCCCCAACGACTCGACCTTCGCCTTTGTTTCTTCAAGCCATTCGGTCTTCAAGTCGCAGATGGCGACATCTGCGCCGCCCTCGGCGAGTTTGAGGGTGATGGCCTGGCCAATGCCACGGGCCGCGCCCGTGACGACGGCCACTTTCCCGGTGAAATCAAAAGCACCCATTTGAAAGTTCCTTCCTTGACGTTACGCAAGCCCCTGGAGGGTCGCTTCCAGCGATGCGGCGTCCGCGACGTTCAAGGTCTTGACGGCGCGGTCGATCCGGCGGATCAGTCCGGAAAGGACCTTGCCCGGTCCGAATTCGACGAACGTGTCCGCTCCGGCGGCGATAGCGGTCGTGATGTCGTCGCACCAGTGTACGGAGTCCGTGACCTGGCGGAGCATCGTCGCCTTGATCTCTCCCGGATCGTCGCCGTGTACCTTGCCGGTGGCGTTGGCGAGAACGGGGATCGCCGGCTTGTTGAACGTGATGCCGTCGATGACGGCGGCGAGCTTTTCGCGCGCCGGCTGCATCAACGGGGAGTGGAACGCGCCGGCGACTTCAAGCACGACATTGCGGAGTTTCATCTCGCCTGCTTTTTCCGCCGCCTTGGCGACGTTCTCCTTCGTGCCGGAGAGGACGACCTGCTGGGCGGAATTCAGGTTGGATTTGTAGGTTCCGCACGCCGCGCAGATTTCGTCCAGCTGCTCCGGTGTGGCCCCCATCACGCTGACCATCCCGCTGGGGACGGCCTCGCAGGCTTCCTGCATGAAACGGCCACGCGCCTTCAACACCTTGACCGTCTCTTCAAAATCGAGGACGCCCGCGGCATGGAGCGCCGTCCACTCGCCTAGGCTCAGGCCGCCCGCCATGTCGAAAGCGAACGCGGGGGCCTTCTTGCGGAAGGCGGTAAAAGCGGCGACGCTCGTGACGAAAATCGCGGGCTGGCAGATGTCGGACTTCTTCAGCAGTTCCGCCGGACCTTCGAAACAAGCTTTCGCGAGATCCATCTCCATCACGCCGTTCGCGCGTTCAAAGAGGCGCATAATCTCGCCATCCGTCTCGGCAAAATCCTTTCCCATGCCGGGGCTCTGCGCCCCCTGGCCTGCGAAAACACAAACGTTCAAACTCATTCGGACTCCTGTTGCGTAACACAAAACAAAGACATTCTACCACATTCCTGCGGGGAACGCCATTGAAAAATGAGGGGCCGGACGAGGTGTTTTCCACCCCGCCCGGCCGCAACATCAGCCTTCGACGACGAAGACCTTGATGACTGGCTGCACTTTGGCGTGCAGTTTGACCGTGACGTCAAACGTGCCGGTCTCTTTGAAGGGTTCGTCGAGGACGATCCGGCTCTTGTCCAGCTCGACCTTGTTCCCCTCTTTGAGGGCGGCGACGATCTCCGCGGCGCCGACGGAGCCGTAGAGGCGGACGCCGTCCACGGTCTTGGCGCGGACGGTAACCGCGACGTCTTTCAGCTCGGCGGCCTTGGCGTTCGCCTCGGCCAGCTCCATCTTCTCCTGCTCTTCGCGGATCTTGCGAAGCTTGGCGAGACGGTTCAGCGCGTTCTTGGTGACGGGCGCGGCCAGGTCCTTCGGGAGGAGGTAGTTGCGGGCGTAGCCGTCCGCGACCTTGACCACCTCGCCGGCCTTGCCGAGGTGCTCGACATCCGACAACAGTAACAGTTCTGTAGCCATTTCCTTTTTCCCTTCCGTTAGGCCAGCAGACCCATGTTGCGGGCGCGGCGGACACCGCGCTTGATCTGGCGCTGCTGCTCGGCGGTGACGCCGGTGATGCGCGCGGGAATGATTTTCCCGTACTCGGTCACGAAGTGCTTGAGGAGCTCGATGTCGTTGATGTCGACGAGATCCCCCGCTGCGAGCGGGCACTGGCGCTTGCGCGCACCGAGCAGTTCACTGTCGCTGTCGCGGTCGCGGCGTTCGCGACGGTTGTTCTTCTTCTGCATAGGCATAAGAGTGAATCCTTTCAATCGTTAAAACGGGATATCCTCGTCGGCGTCTGTGACGCCTGTGGCTGGCGCAGCGGGACCCGGTTGTGGAACGGCAGGGGGCGGCGCGGCGAATGTCGCAGGTTGGGGTGAAGGGGCGGCGGTTCCCGAAAGGGGGGCCGTCCCCGCCTGCGCGTCTTGGGGCCGCGATCCCACGAACTTCACGGTGTCGGCGCGGACGCTCAACTTGGTGCGCTTCTCGCCCGTCTTGGAAGTCCATTCATGCTGTTCCAGTTTCCCTTCCACGAGGACAGGACGCCCCTTCGCCAGATACTGGGCGCAAAGGTCGGCAAGCCTGCCCGTGGTGCCGCGATTCCACACGTCGATGTCAACAAAGCAAACCCGCTCCTGGTTGTTCCCGTCCTTATCCTTCCAGACTTCGGAAACGGCCAGACCTAGGGTACAGACCTTGACCCCGCTGGGGAGCGTTTTGATCTCCGGGTCGCGGGTGAGGTTTCCCATCAGGATGACTTTGTTGAAAGATGCCATAAGAGGATGTATCCCTTTCCCTAGGCCTCCGCCTCCGCGGCGGCCGGTTCGGCGTTCGTGTTCTGCTCGGCGGCAGCGGCGGCCTTGGCCGCCTCGCGCGCTTCCTCGCGGGCCTTGCGGGCTTTCGCCTGCTTGGCGAGGATCGCCTCGCGGCGCTCGTCCACGACCAGGAACTGGACGCGGAAGACATCGCCGGTGAGGTGGTAACGGTTGGTCAGCACGCTGATCTTCGAGGGGTCGATCTCGAAACGGACCTTCACGTAGACGCCGCTGTCCTTCTTGTGCATGGGATGGGCGAACGTCTTGCGTCCGAGATTCACGGTGTCGATCACCTTCCCGTCCAGTCGGGTAATCTCGGCCAAGGCCTTCTCGACCTGTTTGTCCAAGGCTTCATCTTTCGCCACGCCGGTGAAGATGTACAAGCCATCGTATTTGCTCATGTTCACAATCCTTTGTCGGGAACCGGGGTCTCGGCGGGCGGCTGAGCGTCCCATCCGTTGTACCGGTTCATCGCTTCGTTCAATCCTTTTTCCGCCAGACAGAGGGCTGCGTCTGCCGCCGCCGCGACCGCTTTCCCCGCTACTTCGAGCCGGTCTGCGCTGAACTTGCCCAGCACCTGGGCCGCGAGGTTCCCGTGCCCGCGTCGGCCGATGCCGATGCGGATGCGCGCGAACGCTTCGGTCCCGAGGCACGCGATGAGCGAGTCCAGCCCGTGGTGCCCGCCGCTCCCGCCGCCCGCGCGGATGCGGAGCCTGCCCAGCGGCAGGTCAGCGTCGTCCTCGACGGCGATCAGGTCGGCCGGCGTGCCGGCGTAGTAACGGAGCAGCGGCGCGACCGCCTGCCCGCTGAGGTTCATGTAGGTCTGCGGTTTAACGAACCACAAAACCTCCCCCGCGTACTCGGCTTTCGCGGTGAGCGCGTGAAACTTGGCGCTGTTCTTCCACGTGACGCCGAGACGCGAAGCAAGCGCATCCACCACGTCGAAACCGACGTTGTGCGGCGTTCCTTCGTATTCCCGGCCGGGATTCCCCAGCCCTGCGATCATCTTCACGCGGCTGCCCTCTGCTGCGAAACGGTTACTTCTTGGCGGACTTCGCGGCCGCGGCCTTGTCGCCGCCCTCGCCGGCTTCGTCCTTCTTGCCCTTGGTGATGACCTCGGGTTCCTCCTTGCCGGCCTCGCCCTCGGCGGAGGCGGCTGCGGTCTCGTCTTCCGGAGCGGAGACGAGCGCCACGACATCGGTCTTCTCCGTGACGATCGTGTAGGCATCGCCCAGCTTCAGGTCTTTGACGAAGAGCGACTGGTCGAGCTTCAGCTCGGAGACGTCGATTTCGAACTTGTCCACGACGTCGGTCGGGAGACATTCGACTTCGACCTCGTGCAGCATTTGCTGTAGGATGCCGCCTTCGAGACGCACGCCGGCGGGTTCGCCCACGACTTCCAGCGGGATGCTGATGCGCACCTTCTGCGAAAGGTCGATCTCGCCGAAGTCCGCGTTGGTCGGAAGCCCGGTCACGGGGTGGTACTGGATTTCGCGAAGCATCGCCGCCGTCTCCTTGCCGGAGATGTCGAGCTTCAGCAACTGCTGCTGCTCGCCGTGTTTGCGGAGCAGCGCGCCGAATTCACGCGCATTGATCTTGAGCAGTAGCGAAGCCCCGCCCTCGATGCGCGTCACCGCGCCGGGGATGTACCCCGCGCGGCGCAGCCTACGGGACGCCGCGGAGCCTTGCTCCGTGCGTTCCTCGGCTTTGAGGATGATCATTTCTTTTGCCATTTGGTCTTGTCCTTTTGCCCCCGCCTATCCTCCGGGGAGGGTCGCCCCTCCCCGTTCCTTCGGCGGCGGCTTGTATCGTCCGCTCGCGGCGCCGTCCGGCTTAATGACGGAACAGCGTGCTCACGGACTGATTCTCGTGTATGCGGCGGATCGCCTCGCCCAGCAACCCTGCGACGCTGAGCACGGTGACCTTTGTGGGCAGGCCGGCGGTCAACACGTCTTCGCGCAACGGAATCGTGTCCGTCATCACAAGTTCGGTCAACCCGGTCTCGCCCTTCAGCCGCTGGATACCCTTCTCGGTCAACGGGACATGGGTCACGGCCGCCCGGATGGAGACGGCCCCTTTCTCGCGGAGGATCTTCGCCGCCGCGCACAGCGTCCCGCAGGTCGCCGTCATGTCGTCGATCATGATCACGTCGCAACCGTTCACGTCGCCGACCACGCTGAACGCATCCACGTCGGCGTCGCCCAGCCTTTGTTTCGCGACGATCGCCAGATCCGTCCCGAGGATCTGGGAATAGGCGTAGGCGGTTTTCGCCCCGCCGGTGTCCGGCGAGACGATGATCGGCTTGTTCAACTTCAGTTCACGCAGGTACTTCACCAGCACCGGCGTCGCGTGGAGGTGATCCACCGGGATGTCGAAAAAGCCCTGGATTTGCGAGGCGTGGAGGTCCATCGTCAGGATCCTGTCCGCGCCGGCGGTGACGAGCAGGTTCGCGACCAGCTTCGCCGTCAGCGGCACGCGCGGCTGGTCTTTGCGGTCCTGTCGCGCATACCCGAAATACGGTAACACCGCCGTGATCCGCGCAGCTGACGCCCGTTTCGCCGCGTCGATCATGATGAGCAGTTCCATCAGCATCTCGTTGGGCTGGGTACAGATCGGCTGCACAATGAACACATCTTTGCCGCGCACGCTTTCTTCCAGCTTCACATGGATCTCGCCGTCCAGAAAACGGTGGATCGAGACGCCTCCAAGCGAACCGCCCAGATAGGCGATAATCCGCTCGGCCAAGTGCGGGTTGGCCGTTCCCGTAAACACGATCATGTCGTCTGTCATCAATCACTCCACTCGCGTGACGGCCCGGATGGTTGCCCGAGGTGGATTCGAACCACCTCAAACAGCGTCAAAGGCTGCTGTGCTGCCATTACACCATCGGGCATGTCTGAGCCATCACATGCCAAACCCCGGCGGCTTCAAGCCGCCGGCACACCATCCGCCCGGACGCCGCGTCTGCGACAAGCCCGAACACCGTCGCCCCGCTCCCCGAGAGCAGGACGCCCAGGCAACCGCACTCCCGAAGGAGCGCCGCCACCCCGGCCACAGCCGGATAACCCTCGAAAGCCGCCGGCTGCAAACCGTTGAACAGGGCCCCCGCCGCGCCGCGCACATCCCCAGTGCGGATGGAGAAAGCCATAGTATGCACGATTCCCCGCATGGAAGTCAAGTCTCCTTTCCATCGACGAAAAACTTCCGGGGTCGAGCAGTGTACGCCGGGGTTGGCGAGGATGATCGGAAACCCCGGCGCGGGATGCGCCATCGCTAGGCGCTGGACGCGCTCGCCGCGCCCTTCCATCAGGACTGCGCCGCCCAGTACGAGTGCGGGAATGTCACTCCCCAGTTCCGCCGCCAGCACCACCAGTTCCTCTTCCGGACGGGATAGCCCCCACAGCCGGTTGAGCCCCCTGATCACCGCCGCCGCGTCCGCGCTGCCGCCTCCCAGTCCGCCCCCGACGGGGATCCGCTTCTGGATCCGGATGCGGACGCCGTCCCGCACGCCGTACCGGGCTTTCAGGAGAAGCGCCGCCCGCACGGCGAGGTTGCGCTCCGCCGGACCGAGTTCCGTCGCATTGATTCCCGGTTCGATCCCGACCGTCAGCGCGACGGCCCCGTTCGTCTTCGTGAGTTCGACTGTGTCGGCGAGGCTTACCGGCATCACGATGCTCCGCAGTTCGTGATACCCGTCCTGCCTCGTTCCGAGGATTTCGAGCGTGAGGTTCACTTTCGCCCGCGCCTCGACCGTGATGGAACCGTCTTCCGTCATCGTGTCTCGCTACGCCTGCCCTTCTTCGACGGGAAGCCCCCATGCCTTGAGTTTTTCACCGATGAACGCGACCGCCCGGGCCTGCATCTCTTTCGCCCCTAGTTCGGGTTCGTACAACGGGCTGCAGGCGAACTGGAGCGGCAGCGTGGGCGTCACCGCCCCGAAATCCTCCAGCAGTCCTTTCTTCCCCTTTTGCAGAAAGTCCGTCCGGCAGGCAACCGCCACCAGCGGTACGCCTGCGCGTTCGGCGAGTTTCGCGCCGAGCGAGTTGAACTTTTTCGCGTGGAAGACCGACTGCCTCGTCCCTTGCGGAAAAAGGATGATCGAAAGGCCGTCCCGCACCCGCTTCTCGCCCTCCGTCAACACCGTCTTCAGGTCCTCGCGCGGGTTCGTGCGCGTCACCGCGATCGATCCGACCGCCCGTACCGCCTTCCCGACGAAGGGCATTTCGTCCAGCGACTTTTTCAACACGATCCCCACCTTCCCGAAGGGCATCAAGAGCGAGGGCAGCGCCATCGTCTCCAATGTGCTGGAATGGTTCGCGACGTAGATCACCGGCCCTTGGTGCGCGGCGCGATTGCGGAAGCCCTCGATGGTGACGTGCGATCCCATCGCTTCGGCGACTGCGACCGAATTCCACGTCGCTTTCGCCCACCTCCGGTGATTGAAGCGGCCGAAAAGGTTGCTGAACGAACAGGATGCCACCATCCGTAAAATACAAAGACAGTAACGGATCGAGGCGGCCGATCCCGCTTTCCACGGACGATGGCAACGCCCCTCCGGCGTCTCGTAACCGCCTGTTTCCAAGACGCTCTTCACATAGGCTTCGTAAGGCAGGATTTTCATTTTTGGCTGCCGCCTCCGTTCCAACACCAGGTTCTCACACATGTCATGCCGACCAGTATACCAAACTTTTGCAAACGTTGGTATGTAAAAGTTTTCAGAAGTTGCAGACAGGTTATTGGCAGGTGGCGAGCGCTTGCTCGACGGCTTCGCGGATCTCTTCAAAACGGCGCATCGAGCCGATCCGGCCGCGGAGTCCCGCTGCGCCGGGGATACCTTTCAGGTAACGGACAAGGTGTGCCCGGAACGCGGCGGCCAGCAACACGTCCGGATCTTTTTCCGTGGGAGCGGCGGCGGAGGCGAGCCGTCGCCGGATCAGTTCGCGTTCGCCCTCGATGTGTTGCCGAAGCGCGTCCCGCATCGTCGCCACCGGGACGGTGTTGGTTTCCTCTTCGGGCGCGGAACGGATCCGCTCGAAAATCCACGGGCGCCCGATTGCGCCGCGAGCGACCATGACCGCCTCCACCCCGGTCTCCCGGAACAGGTGCCAGGTGGAGGCGGGATTGACGGCGGTGCCGTTTCCGATGACCGGGATGTTCGCACGTTTCCGGACTTCCGCCATCAGGGCGAAATCGACCGGTCCCGCGTGCATCTGCTTCGTGAAACGTCCGTGCAGCGCCAACGCGGCGGCCCCGGCGGATTCCGCCGCGTCGAGGATTTCGAAAATGGCGACCGCCTCCGGCGCCGGACCGGGCCGGGTTTTGAGCGAAACGGGGAGGTGTACCGACTGGATGATCGCGGCAAGGATGTCGTGGATTCTCTGCGGATCGGCAATTAACGCCGCACCCGCACCGCAGGCCCGGATGCGCGGCATGGGGCACCCCGCGTTCACGTCGATTCCGACAAAACGCCCGCACGCCTCGATTTTCACGGCAGCGGCGGCCATGACCCCGGGATCGTCCCCGTACAGTTGCGCGACGACTGGTCCTTCGTCCTCGAACGTCTCCAGCAGACTCCACGTCTTCGCGTCGCCCCGTGCACAGCTGTAGGCATTGACCATTTCCGAATAGGCCATCGACGCGCCGAAACGGAAACAGACGCGGCGCATCGCGGCGTCGGTGTACTCGGCCATCGGCGCAAGGAAAAGGAGCGGGGCGGGGGCATCCGCCAGGGGATAGATCTCGCGCAGGGATTTCATGCGTCACATGTGCCTGTTTCACACAGGAGCGTCCAGTCTGAGGTGTCTGGTTTTGCGGGGAGACGGAGGAGGCCGTCGCGGGCGGGCGGGAGTTTCGTCCACGGTTTCGCTTCCCCCGTGCGCGGGTTGAACCAGCGGGCTTTCAGAGGCGCGGCGGATTCGGCGCGGCGGATCGTTCCCGTCGCGGTGTTTCGGGAGTAGAAATACAAGACGTACCGCGAATCCCCGATCGACGCACAGGCGCAGAGTGCGCCTGCGTCCGGCTTGAAGGACGGCGTTTCTCCGATGTCGGGCGTGAGCCGCCACCAGGAGATCCCTTCCAGAAACGTGCGAAGGTGGCGCATCTGGAGGGCGCTCGGGAATTCCACAGCTCGGCTCCAGGGAATGGCCTTGTCGGCAACGGTGATCTTGTCGACGCCGTCGTGCGATTCCCGCTTGGTGTCGTAGGTGCTCTTGTACAACCAGATGTCGATCGCGCCGTAACCGTAACCGCAGAATCCGCTTAAAAACGAAATCCATCCCTGCGCCCGGGCACCGAAGTCTTTGGTCCAGAGGTGGCAGTAGCGCCCTTCGTAGTTGACCGCCGGACGCGATGACGCCCAGTAGTCGCGCTGCACATGGGGCGTTCCGGCGCGTACGAGCGACGGACTCCATTGCACCGCCCACCAGTTGTGGCCAGTACGTGCGGCGACCTCTTGCGGGGCGAACACGGACACGCCCCCTCCGGTCGCTTTGGGGGCTGTGTGGCCCATTCCCGTGATCGTCGTGTGCCAAGTGTTCTCCTGATGCCCCGAAAGGGGATGCCCGTAGGTATCGTGGCGGTGAATGAATTCGGCTACCATCACCCACGGGTTGTCCTTGTAGGTGTAGTCGCGCCCGCCGCGCCGTTCGGCGTAGAAGTCGTTGTCGCACTCCTGCCCGAGCGTCCACATCACGGGATACGCGCCGAAACGCGCCACCCAGTAACGGGAAAGGCGTTCCAGCGCGGCACAGTCGCGGGAAAGGGGCGGACGCATCGAGGCGACAAAAAAGAACTGCGCGTTGGCATGGACGAGTCCCGCGTCGGCAATCGTCCGGAAGTAACGGTCTGCCTTCCGGAATCCCGGCAGGTCGGAAGCGTCGATGCGGCCGTCGGCAAGGTTGAACGCGGCGTCGAGCGGTTCGCTCTGGTAGACGGTGAATCCCTGTTCGACGCGGCGTCTCACGATGTACGCGAAGTGCGAATCCGTCTTTACGTCTCCCGCGTGCGGTCCCGCCTCGTCGAGTTCCTCCCGGAACATCCCCCAATGTGTGTCGCCGAGATAGAAGAATGGCGTTCCGTCAGCGTACGTGAAGTATTTCTTCCCCGGGGTGGCTTTGACGAATCCCCGGCGGTAGAGTTCAAGCGAACCCGCATACGGGCGGCAGATGAACGAACCTGTTTTCCCGGAAAGGGAGACGTCGTCCAAACATACGCCGTGCCATTCCCAGCGTCCCGGCGAGGTCGGCGCGACCCGCACCCGGAAGGTTTTTCCTCCATCCCAGAACGCGGGTCGTACAAGCGATACTCCGGTTTCGGCGTTTGTGAATGCCACATCGAGGCGAACCGCGTCGCCCCCGCCGGCGGAATAATCTGTTTTCGATTCAAAGACGAGTTCGGCGACTCGCCAGGTCTCGACGGACTCCCCGGCGAAGACGGCCGTATGCAAAACGCAGAAGACGGATAGGAGTACTGTGTACCTCGGATGGACGTGCATTTCGTGTTTCCCCTTTTTTTGATCGCGGTCGAATGGCTTCAGAGCAGCGCCAGAATGGCGAGAAGGATACCGCAGAGCCCTTCGCCCGCGATGAGTCCGGCGGAGAAGAGCGTACCGTTGTCTTCGCCCTCGTCGGATTTTCCTCGCCGTTGTTCGACAAGCCAGCGCAAGACGCCGCCCGCGAAAATGGCGGCGTTCAGCCCGAACGGCAGATAGATGCCGATCGCCACGGGCATTACCGGAATGCGGAGGAGTGCGAGCAAGGCGGCAATCCCCGCGCCGATGGCGAGCAACTCCCACGGGAGTCCCCCCTCCATGATTCCTTCGATAATCACCTTCATCAACGTCGCTTGCGGCGCGGATATGGCGTCGCTGCCGAATCCCCACGCCTTGTGCAGCAACAGCAGGACGCCCCCGATTGCAAGGGCGGAGGCGATGACCCCGACGAGTTCCCCCGCCTGTTGTTTCCACGGTGTCGCGCCGAGGAGGTACCCGGTCTTGAGATCCTGGGCGGTGTCGCCTGCGATCGCCGCGACGATGCACACGATACTCCCCACCGCGATGGAGGCGATCATACCCGCCGGACCGGTCGTCCCGCTTGTTTTCAACGCGAGCGCGGCTACGACGAGCGTCGCGATGGTCATGCCGGAAATGGGATTGTTGGAACTTCCCACAAGTCCGACCATGCGTGCCGAAATCGCGGCGAAAAGGAATCCGAAAAGGGCAATCAAAAGTGCGCCGGAAAAACCGGTCGGGATGGCAGGGGCGGCCCAGATGAACGCGACCACGCACACGACGCCCGCCAAGACCAGGCGCATCGGCATATCGCGCCCGCCGGCGTGGTCGCATGTTCCGTCGCCCCGCCCCTTCGTGAGCGCCGTCCGGAACGTCCGCACGAAGAGCGGCATCGAACGCATGAGGGAAATGAACCCGCCCAGCGCGATCGCGCCCGCGCCGACGTAGCGCACATACCCCGACCACACGCCCTTTACGTTCCCTGCGTCCCATAGTGCCGCCGCGCTTGGATGGAACAACGTGACGGCCGGCATGATGACGCACCAGCCGAGTAACGCGCCGCCGAACAGTAGCGTTGCTGTCTTGATCCCGATGATGTACCCCACGCCGAGAAGCGCGGGCGACACCTCGAATCCCATCGCGACGCGCAGGCTCTTGACCGGCCAGAGGAAGGTTTCGGGAATCCATCTGAGCCATCCCGTGATGAACTTCGCCACCGCAGCCACGCCGAGTCCGGTGAACACCGTGAGGGCGCCTGCACCGCCGGATTCACCCGCCTTTAACACGCCGGCGCAAGCACGTCCTTCCGGATAAATCAGGGTCTTTCCCTCCTCGACAATCAAAGGACGCCGCAATGGCACCATCAGCAACACGCCCAGCACACCGCCCGCGAGTGCGATCATCGTCACCTGCAGTATCCCCGGCGCGGCGAACGAGTCCGGGCGTTCCTGCGCCCAGAGGAAGAGGGCGGGGAGGGTGAAAATCGCCCCTGCTGCCAGCGACTCGCCTGCACTGCCGATCGTCTGCACCATGTTGTTTTCAAGGATGGAATCGCGCCTCAGTAGAAATCGCATCAGGCCCATCGAAATGACGGCGGCCGGCACGCTTGCCGAAACGGTCAAGCCGACGCGCAGGCCGAGGTAGGCGTTTGCGGCGCCGAAGACCACGGCAAGGATGACACCCAGGATAATCGAGGTGGCCGTCATCTCCCGTTTCGTTCTGTCTCCCATGTTCGTCTCCTGCCTGTGTAAGTAGTGAACCAAAATTATAACATGATGCGCCTCCGTTAGCAATGCCGATGTAATTTCTAATTTTGAATCGACAAACGGCTCTTTTCCCTGTAGACTGTCCACCGTGTTTTACGGGATATGGAGTTCCCCGTGATACAGGAGGTGTAGGATGAAAGAGAAGAGGATTTTCAAAACGTCGATCTTGTCTGCGGCTGCCGCGTGTGCGGTGTTCCCGCTCGTTGCGGTGACCACGTTTACGCCGGCGCAGCAGAACGTCTCCGAGTTTGGCGGCGAGTTCACGGTCAAGTTCACGACGGATGCCGCATCGAGTTCGCCGAGTGTGCCGTCCCAGTACGCTTCATGGATTTCCCTCCTTGAGCAAGGGGCCGATTATGTGAAGTTTTCGGTGACGACGAACGCCGCCACGGCGAAACGTGTCGGTACCATCACGGTGTGCGGTATGGGCTTCACGGTTCAGCAGTCGGGGTTCGGTTCGACCAAGTGGCTCCCGCTCCCGACGACCGAACAGTCGATCGGCTGGACGGGCGGACAACGCTCGTTCCCTATTGTGGCGAATCCGGCCGTCTCCTGGACGGTCGTCTCGTCGGCGGACTGGTTGACGCTTGACACGGTGTCGGGGCAGGGGAGCGGGACGGTTACCTATTCGATCGCCACGAACGTGGGTTCGAGTGTTCGGTGGGCAACGTTGACCGTCCGTTCCGAAACGGTTTCGGGGACGACGGCGGATCTCGGCTCGGTGAAGGTCACGCAGGACGCGAAAGGGACGAGTTGGTTGTTCGGTCTCGATGCGAATGCCCAGGCGATTTCCGCCAGCGGCGGAACGTTGTCGTTCAACGTAATCGGGGTGGACAGCTGGACGGTCGAGGCGTTAGACGACAGCAACACGAATACGAAGCCGGATTGGCTTTCGTTCACGACGGTCTCCAACGAAACCACGCAGGCGGTCGCGTACACGGTACAACCGCAGAACATCAACGGCGCGGGAATTCGCAGGGCGACATTTAAGGTGACGTCCGGCGGTGTGACGAGGGAAATGAAGTTGTCGCAGTCGAGCCAGGCGTCCGGTTCCGACAATGAAATCATACTGGAACGGACTGCGGAAAAGGTTTCCTTCGCCGGAGCGGCGGGGACACTGCGGTTTGACGTGAAGGCATCCTGGTGTGCCGAACACACGGATTGGATCACGATCGCACCCGTCGTCGGCGTGGGGAGTGATCGCCTGTCCTACACGGTTGCGCCGAATAACACCGGATCCGTCCGGACCGGACAGATCACCGTCAAGTCGGGGACGGCCTCGAAAACCCTAACGGTCACGCAGAACCGCTTTATTTCGGTCCCGGAGGCGTTGGACAACGATTACGGGTATGTCCTGGTTGGTTCATGGGAAGGACAGTCGGATGATTCGTCCGACGGGAAACACGCGGCCCGCGTGACGGGCAATTCTGCGGAATTGTCCACGAACATCACCAACGGCCCCGGCATCCTTACTTTCTGGTGGAAGGTGGACGACGGCGCGTCTTTCTCGCTTCAACACGGCAACGGTATCGTTCCTCCCACCAACGTCGTCTCCTGCGCAGGCGGCTGGCAGCAGTACAGCAATTCGTTTGCCTCCGTCACGAACGTATTCACCTGGTCTTTTTCCGGAAGTGCCGATTGTTCCGGATTCCTCGACCAGGTGGTATGGACGTACACCCCGCCGCCGGTGCTGACACGCCTCGCCGTCCACTGCAATACGCTGAACGTGGTGGGTGAACGCAACGGTTCTCCGGATGCCCCGTTCCCCGAATTCACCTGCGACGCCGTTTTTTCGGACGGTTCGGTCAAGACGGGTGTCGAGGCGCTTTGG
>JAGCVN010000154.1 GCA_017962315.1 Kiritimatiellia bacterium | reverse complement strand
GCATACAAGGTTTTGGGATTTTGCCTCGTAAACCATTCCCCCGCAAAGAGTTATTACTGTACCGAGTTAAGAAAAGAGAGTTTTAACTGCATTTGCGGCGCTGGCCGCGGCCGCCGCCTTTGCCGACGGCGTCAGCAGCTCCAACGTGGTCGGGTATCAGACATCCTCTATCTCTGCAGGTATCTCCTATATGCTTACCACGCAGTTTGACGAGGTAGGTGGTACTGGTGTCGGTATTGCCATTAAGGATCTTATCACCGGTAACATCCCTTATGGAGCCGAGATGCAGGTGCGCCTACCCGCCGGTGGATACGCAACCTACAAGTACATCGAAGAGGCCTACGACGAGACAATCGACGACTTCATCCCCGGTTGGGCTGATGGTTTGGAAAACCTTGCGACCTCTTCGCTTGTCCCCGGCGCGACCTTCTGGTTCAAGGTTTCTACGCCGTGCACGGCGACGATCGCGGGGCAGATCCTCGCCGATGCCTCCAAAACCGTCACGGTCAATGCGGGCATCTCCTCGATGATCGGGAACGCCTACCCGGTCCCGGTCAATCCGAACGACCTGGAGTGGGCGAACCTTTCGTATGGCGATACGTTGCAGGTCCGTCTGGATGCCGGCGGATATGACACCTACAAGTATATCGAAGAAGCCTATGACGAGTCCATCGATGACTTCGTCCCCGGCTGGGCTGATGGTTTGGAAAACCTTGTGGCGACGGTGGTTCTCAACCCGGGACGCGGCGCGTGGATCAAGCCCGCGAAAGCGGTTTCGGTGACGTGGGAAAGCCCGCTCTGAGTGAATTTCGCGCCCCGTACTTTTCGGGGCGCGAATTTGAGAAAGGAATACGAAAATGAAATTGTTACTTGCGGCATGCTTCGCCGCCATTTCTGTTGCCGCCAACGCGGCTTCGGCAAAATGGGAGTTCGCGGGCAAGGTTGTCCCCGGCTCCGCAGGGGAGGAGCGGGCTTCGTACTATACGATGCTGATCTTCAACCAGACGGATGCGGCTGCCGTGACGGCAGCCCTCTCCGGCGAGACCGTCGACTACGACGCGCTCAACTCGTTGAAACTCGACTCCGTTCAAGCTGCAAAAGCGGGGTCGTTCAGCGGGCAGGTCAATGACATCACCGGTTCGTCCGTGACGCTCTTCGGCGTCGCGTTCGACACGGCGGCGACCGGGGATTCCATCACCACGGCCAGCAACTACTACCGCACCGGGACGATCACCGTCGGCACGTATGACCCGACGGGAACCGACGAACCTACGACGGCCACGTTCACCTCCGCCCAGATGACGGGCACATGGACCCCAGTGCCGGAGCCGACGGCTGTCGCGCTGCTGTTACTCGGCGCGGCCGGGCTGGCACTGAGGAGGAAACGCGTTTAATCGCGACGTCCCAGATTAAGCACGAAAGCCCGCCCGATGATTACCAGTCGGGCGGGCTTTTCCACTTTTCCCTGCATTAGCCATGAACTGGAAGGTGACATATCGAACGAGAGACGGCGGGTTAAGGACTACTGTTTTTCAGGCATCGAACCGTGCCGACCTCTTCCGCCTACTTGCCGAGCGCGAAATCCTGGCGACGCGGGTCGTGACGGCTGGCACCACGCAAGCGGTTTCCGTCAGAAATCAGAGATTCACAGCCGCAGTGCTCGTTCTCCTGATCACAGCGGCAGCCACGTTGTATCTGGCGTTTCGTCAGGACGGTGCCGCACCCACTCGCGTCCCGGATGTATCCTGTACGACAAGATGCCCCTCGATTAGTTCAAAAAAAAACACTCTATCGGCGACGACACAAACAGCCGAGCCAAGAGAGCGCAAACGGTTGCGGGCGCCATCATCCACACCAGCGGGGTATTCCGATGACGACCCCGCCGAAGAAAGAGACATCCCTCCCGAGAAACGGATTGTAGAGGTTCTTTCTATCTCCACGAACCACGACGGTTCAGTACTGGAGCGGTTCTACACAGCGGACGGTAAGATCCGTAGCCGCCAGTCCGCTCCGCCGGCTGTCTTTGACAACGAAAGCGACCAGGTTCTCGCCCTCGCCGCCGCCGGGGCGGCGTCCGGAGGGGCGATGCCGCCATTCCCGCCGATGGCAGACGCAGACGCGGCGTTTAGGAAGTCACTCGAGCGTGAGATCATTATCTTGGACGGAGAGCCGGAAGACGTGAAGGAACTGAAACGAAGTGTTATCGCCTACCGCGAGGAGATGCGGAAACTCGTCGAGGCGGGGCACTCCGTCGCCGACGTTTTACGGGAGCATCGCGAACTCGTGAACCGCGACGCCGAGTTGCGGGCGGAAGGGACAAGGCTCGTGAAGGGGTTTCTGGACAGCGGTGACGAGGAGGGTGCGCGCCTATGCCTGAAACAGGTCAATGCGGAACTGGCCGCGATCGGTGCGCAGGAAATCGAGATGCCTCTTAGCCGCGAGGAGCGACGGGCAAGGGCACGAGGGGCTACGGGAGAATACCAAAAATAACCGAGAGGCGATTTATGAAGAGAACGTTGGTTGTTTTTATCGCGTTGTTTACGGTCACTTACCAGGTCGGCGCCAGACCAACTGCGGGGGCACTGCCCCGGCTGACACCGGAACAGCGGGAGATGCGTAAATACCGTCACTTCGGAGGGTACGTCATCCAATCCGTGGAGACGAAGGTCATTTCCATTGTTGATGGCGAAGGTTTTTTAGACGGCGGAACATTGGGAAGAATTGTAACCGAGATGCAAGCACTACTCTCACTTCCCGTATGCGTTGGCGTGTCGGAAGGTACCGGAGTAACGATTACAATCTGCGCGGGTGATGGCGCAACAACACTCGCGGTGTTCCCGGAGAACGCGAGAGCGAGAATTGACATCAAGGCACTTTCGGCGGACAACCCCACGAAGGAAACATTGGAGATTAGAGTACACAAGGAACTCTGGCGGGGGTTAGTGTACGTTCTGGGCGGAGGTAATACTTATCATCCGCAGTGTGTAATGAAGCAGATATCTTCCTTGGGGGAGTTGGACACACTTCGGGCGAAGACGGCCTGTCCGGATGTCTTTGCAAGAATACTGGAGGGGGCGGCTTCACTGGGCATCCGTCCCGTCCGTCGCGTCACCTACCGCCAGGCGGTGCGGGAAGGGTGGGCGCCGGCACCGACCAACGACGTGCAGAGGGCCATCTGGGATGAGGTCAAAAAGACACCTCCCGCGCCCCCGCGAGGAGGGCGCGGGCAGGTTGAAGAAGGAGGCGCTGCAGAGCCGCGCGAAGGGAGACCGCCGCCGAGCTACGAGGATGGCGCGGGCAGGTTGAAGAAGGAGGTGCTGCAGGGCCACGTGAAGGGAGACAGCCGCTGAGCTGCGAGGAAGGGCACTGCAGGGCCACGTGAAGGGAGACCGCCGCCGAGCTACGAGGAAGGGCACT
>JAGCVN010000153.1 GCA_017962315.1 Kiritimatiellia bacterium | reverse complement strand
GTGTAGAAAATTTCAATAAATCTCCGTGTTCTACACGGCTAATAAGAAAAGTTTCAACTACCCCTATAACTTGGGAGCGGGCGTATCTGCGTTTTTCAACGGTGCGCCTTGGAACAGGAGACAACCGTGACAACAATTTGAAGAGGCGCGGCGGCCACGAAAGAAGAACAACGGATTTGCTCAGGCCTGACGGCCTTCGCGATTCCGGGAATGTAAGCCGCGTTGGCGGCGAACAAATCCGTTTGTTGGACAATTCCCTCAACGCCAGTGTAAAGTGGAAAGTGTAAAATGGGGGGCGCCCTCCTGCCGTTGCCATTTCTCTGCGTTTCTGCGCCTCTGCGTTAATTTTTTGTACACACGTACCTTCCGTCCGGTTTGCCGCGCACCGCAAGGGCGGCGGGGACGCCGTTTTTCCCTTCTCCGTGCCCTCGTGGCTTTGTGTGAGACAAAAAAGTTATCCACATCGACATTCCCACGCGAAACGCGGGCGGGGTGCTTGTCTATAACTTCACCCCACAGCTTACCGGGGACAGTATAGCAAGTTATCCGAATCGAATCACTCGCGCCGAGGCGCGAGCGGGGACTGCGTTCAAAAACGAGCGAGATTCCCCTTCCGTTGCTTTCCTGAGGAAACCGTCGTTTCACACTTCGAAAATGTCCTTAGCGGGTTGAACCAGCCCCACTCTCATGCACGAAGTCCCCTTCATTCTGGTCTTCATGCCATGGAACTCCTTTGCTATTGTCCATGCGGGGTCCCGCATGGTTTTACGAACCGCTAAGGAATTCACCACATACCCGCCCCTTCCAGAACCACTTTTTGACCGTGGGATTCCCCTTTACGGGGAGGCTGCTTTCTGCTAGACTGTTTCCACCATGAAACAAGACACGCTTTGCGTACAGGGCGGCTGGCAGCCGAAAAACGGCGAACCCCGCGTTCTTCCGATCTATCAGAGCACGACCTTCAAGTACGAGTCGAGCGACGCGATGGCGCGCCTCTTCGACTTGAAAGACACCGGCTATTTCTACACGCGCCTCCAGAATCCGACAAACGACTGCGTGGCCTCCAAGATTGCCGCGCTTGAAGGCGGAGTCGCAGGGGTGCTTACCTCCTCCGGGCAGGCGGCCTCGTTCTACTCTGTCTTCAACATCTGCGAGGCGGGCGACCACTTCGTCGCCTCTTCCAGCATCTACGGCGGCACGTTCAACCTGTTCGCGGTGACGATGAAGAAGCTGGGCATCGACGTGACCTTCATCGACCAGGACGCAAGCGAGGCGGCGATTTCCAAGGCGTTCCGCCCGAACACGAAGGCGTTCTTCGGCGAGACGGTCGCCAACCCCGCAGTAAGCGTGCTGGACATTGCGAAGTGCGCGCGGATCGCACACAAGCACGGCGTGCCGCTGATCGTGGACAACACCTTTGCGACGCCGATCCTCTGCCGCCCGATCGACTTCGGCGCGGACATCGTGATCCACTCCACCACCAAGTACATGGACGGCCACGCCACGCAGGTCGGCGGCGTCATCGTGGACAGCGGGAATTTCGACTGGGAAAAGCACCGCGACAAGTACCGCGGTCTGACGGAGCCGGACGCCTCCTATCACGGTATCACCTACACGAAGCAGTTCGGCAAGGGCGCCTACATCACGAAGTGCGTCGCGCAGCTGATGCGCGACTTAGGTTCGATCCCCGCCCCGATGAACTGTTTCCTCTTGAACCTCGGACTAGAGACGCTGCACCTGCGGATGCCGCGCCACTGCCAGAACGCGCTCAAGGCGGCGAAGTTCCTGCAGAAGCAGAAAAAGGTGGCCTGGGTCCATTACGCGGGGCTTCCGGACAACCGTTATCACGCGCTGGCGCAGAAGCAGTTCAAAGGCGGACTCCCGTGCGGTGTGTTGACGTTCGGGATCAAGGGTGGACGCGAGGCGTCGATCCAGTTCATGGACAGTCTCAAGATGATCGCCATCGTCACCCACGTCGCGGACTGCCGTTCCTGCGTGCTGCACCCGGCGAGCCACACGCACCGCCAGCTGACGGACGACCAGCTACGCGCGGCGGGAATTCCCCCGGATCTGATCCGGTTCTCCGTCGGCATCGAGGATCCTGCGGACATTCTCGACGACCTCAAACAGGCGTTCGCGAAGGTTACAGTATGAAGCGGATCGGGATTGTGGGCGCGGGGCGCTTCGGGATCGCCCTCGCCGAGTCCCTTGCTGAAAAGGGGGCGGACGTCCTGTTGATCGACCAGGACCGGGAACGGGTGCAGGAATATTCCGACCTCGTCGCCAAGGCGATCGAGGGGGACGCGACGAACCTTCACACTCTCGAAGATGCCGGCTTTAAAGAGTGCGACGTTGTCGTCATCGCCATCGGCGACAACCTGGAAGGAAGCGTCATGGCGACGATGAACTGCAAGGAACTCGCCATCGAGAAGGTCGTCGCGAAAGCCGACTCCGACATGCACGGAAAAATCCTGAAGCGCGTCGGCGCGGATGTTGTCGTCTACCCCAACCGCGACCGCGCTCAGAAACTCGCGCAGACCTTGATGTCGAAGGGGTCGGTGGACTTGTTCGAGATCTCCGACGGCTTCAGCGTGGCGGAGATTGACGTCCCTGCCCCGCTGAAAGACAAGACGCTCGCCGAGGCGCAGGTGCGGAATAAGTACAACGTGACGGTTCTCTGCATACGCCGGCTCGCGGAAGATCCGGCCCTGCCCCGCCTCGTAATCATTCCGGGCGCGGAAGAGAAGATCCTCGCGGACGACAAACTGCTTGTATTTGGCGACAACAAGGCGATTGACGAAATCGCGCTGGAGATTTGACGGAAAGCGCCATGACCCAGGAACCGGATCCTTTAGAACTTGCCCACAAACGCCCGCAATGGAGCGCCGTCCGCCCCTTGACCTGGGTACAGAAATCCGTGCTCGTGCTCGCCACCGCCGCCCTCGCCGCGTCGGCCTGGTTCTATCCTGCCGCGACGGCGCGTTACGCGATCGCCTTCTGTACGGCGGTCTACGTCGCGCTCATGCTCTACAAGTTCCTGATTCTGTACGGTGCCTCCACGCCAAAGGCGATCCTCCGGTTTTCGCCGGAGGACATCCGTGCGGGGGAACCCCGCGAGTGGCCGGTCTTCTCGATCCTCGTCCCGATGTACCGTGAACCGGAAACGTTGCCGCAGATCCTCAAGGCGCTGCGGGAACTGGACTACCCGGCGGATCGGAAGGACGTGCAGTTCCTGCTGGAGGCGGACGACGAGCCGACGCTCAAAGCCGCAGCCGCCTTGACGATGCCGCCGGGGTTCCGCGTCACGCATATCCCGCCTTCCTTCCCGCGTACGAAACCGAAGGCCTGCAACATCGGGCTCGCCTACGCGAAGGGCGAATATCTGGTCATCTACGACGCGGAGGACATTCCCGAAAAGGATCAACTGAAAAAGGCGGTGCTGGCGTTTGAACGCTCGCCCGGAAATGTCGTCTGCATCCAGTCGCGCCTGAACTTCTACAACGCGACGCAGAACCTGCTCGCCAACTGGTTCACCGCCGAGTACTCCGCCTGGTACGACCTCCAGTTGCCCGGTCTCGCCTCGCTGGACGCCGTGATCCCGCTCGGCGGTACCTCCAACCATTTCAAGACTGCCGCCCTGCGTGAACTCATGGGGTGGGATGCGTACAACGTGACGGAAGACTGCGACCTCGGCATCCGCATCGGGCGCCTCGGCTACCGCACACGGATGCTGGAGACGACGACGTGGGAAGAAGCCTGCTGCCGTTTCGGTCCCTGGATCAAACAGCGCACCCGCTGGCAGAAGGGCTACATCCAGACCTGGTTCGTCCATATGCGCAATCCCTTCCGGTTGTTGCGGGAACTCGGGCTTGTCAACTTCCTCCACTACCAGATGCTCGTCGGCGGCGTGGTTTTCTCCGCGCTGGTCAACCCGGTTTTCTGGCTACTCACCCTGCTCTGGTTCTGTTTCCAGCCGGCGGGCGCGGACCTGCTTTTCCCCGGCCCCGTGTTCGCGCTCGGCGCGTTCTGCCTCTTCTTCGGCAACTTCGTGTTCATCTACGTCAACCTGCTGGGTTGCTGCGCGCGCAAGCGCGACGCCCTCATGCCGTCCGCCTTGCTCACGCCGCTCTACTGGGCGATGATGAGTTACAGCGGTTGGCGCGCGTTCATCCAGTTTTTCCGCGCCCCGTTCGTCTGGGAGAAAACCGCGCACAAGGGGAAGTCCGCATGAACAAAACCCGACTGATCCGTTTCGCCATACCCGTCGCCCTTGCCGGCGCCGCGGCCTTTTTCTACGGACTGCCCGATGCCGCCTTGCCCGGTATCTGTAAAGAGCTGGTAGCGGGGACGACCGCCGGCCGCCAGGCGCTCGTCGGTTCCTGCTGGCATGCGCCGCTCCCCTCCCTGATTTACCTGCCGTTCGCATGGGCGTTGCCGCCTGCGCCCGCGGAACGCGCCGGATCCTTCATCCTCTGGTGGTTCTATTTCGCCGCCTCCGCCGCCCTGCTCACCGGATTCATCGGCTGGTGCGTCAACGGGAAGACAGGGCACCTGGTCCGGACGGCATCGGCCGGCGCGTTGCTGCTCCTGTGCGGAGCCATATTCATCCCGGTCGTCTGTGTTTTCATCCTGTTGTCACCGTTCATCGGCTTCCTCCACCGGGAGACGCGCCGCCGTTTCTTCGCATGGGTCTTCCTCGGCTGGCTTCCCGTTGGCTACGCGGCCGGCGTATGGATTCTGTTGAACGCGCTCATCCTGGGCGATGGCCTGTTCTTCGTGCGGTCGATCAACCGCGAAACGTTCCGCCGATACAAAATCGCGCAAAACCTGTCGCACCGCGCCGGACGCCTGGCCGACTCCTATTGTCTCAACGAAGCCGCGAAATACGTGGACGACCGTACCGGATACGGGCGCATCTTCGTGTTGGGCTACGTGGGATTGCGGGCGTTGGCGGCGGACACGAACCCGGTCTTCACACCGAACCTCGATCTCCACCTCGATTCCATCCGCGACGCCTACAAAGGGCAGGACCTTTATTTCCTTGTGCCGCGTCCACAGGGGTTGACTCTTACGGAAAGCGTATTCTGGCGTTATCCGGACATCTACACACGCGGGGCGGAACGGCTCCTTTTCGCGAAGAGTTTCGGCGAATGGCACCTCTTCCAGCTCGTCCAGGCACCGTCACAGGAACAACTCGACGAATGGAAACGCGCACGGAACTAGCAAAGGGAGATGGTGAATGATGCGCAAAACAAATCCGGCCCTCGCTCACGTCGCCCCCTTCGCGCTCTGGATCGCGGTGATCTTGCTGCTGCAACTCCTGGAATCCGCCGGCTGGTGC
Organism: Kiritimatiellia bacterium; assembly: GCA_017962315.1. GTDB lineage: Bacteria > Verrucomicrobiota > Kiritimatiellia > RFP12 > UBA1067 > RGIG8368. Next base: position 2,136 of record JAGCVN010000153.1, on the reverse strand, counting down.
CCGCGTCCGCTCTATCCCGTCTCCTACGCTCTTAAAAGCGTGGCCTGCGCCATCATCTTCCTCCTCTTGAAACCCTGGAGGGGATACCCCGCCTTCAGCCCCGCGTATCTTCCCGCCGCGCTTCTCTCCGGGATCGGCGTCGCCGTGCTCTGGATTCTCCCGGAGACGGCCTGGTTCGGGGCCCGTTTTCCCGCCGCGCAGAGGGCGTATTTCGAATGGGCCGTCCTCATGCCCGGTTCGCTACCCTCCTACGTCGATCCCGCTTGGTGGCCGTCTCTCCCGCCCGGCCACCTTTCGTGGGCGTACTCGCCCGCCGAATGCGGCTGGCCGCTCGCGCTCGCAAAACTGACGGGAAGCGGGCTCGTGATCGCCGTGGTCGAGGAGTTCTTCTTTCGCGGATTCCTCCTTCGCTGGTTCCGGAATTCCGCGTTCATGGAAGAGTCGCTGACGAAATTCGAGGTGAAAAGTTTCTTCCTCGTCCTTGCCGTGTTCGCGTTTGAACACGACCGCTGGCTGGCCGGCGCGATGGCCGGCGCGGTCTACGGGCTGCTCCTGCTCCGCACCGGCGACATCTGGTCGTGCGCGATCGCCCACGGCGTCACGAACACCCTGCTCGGCATCTACGTGCTCCAAACCGACACCTACGGATTCTGGTGAAACCATGCGATACCCGTTCAAACACATTTGTGAATATGCCGTGCTCCGGACGCTCGCCGCCTTTCTGAACGCCTTGCCCTACCGTTGCGCGCTGGCGGCGGCGTGGCTCGTCGCGAGGTTCGCGTTCCACGTCCTGCGCTTCCGCCGCAGGGAAACCTTCCGTCGCATCCGCCTCGTCTTCGGCAAAGAGACGCCCGCCCGCCGCGTCAGGGAAATCGCCTGGCTCTCCCTGCGGAACACCACGTTCAATGCGGTCGAGATGATGCGCGCACCGAAGATCGACCGGGCGTGGGTAGACCGGCACATTCCCAGGTTCGCGGAGGAGATTCCGGTCGTGCAAGAACTGGTGGAACGGCACAAGGGGGCTGTCATCACCGTTCCCCACATGGGCAACTGGGATCTCGCCGGATGGGCCTGCGCCTGTCACGGGATCAAGATGTTCAGCGTCGCGACCAGACAACGGAACGAACTGATCGACCGATGGATCAACCGTCAGCGGGAGTGCGGCATGACGATTCTGGAACGCGGACACGGCGCGATGCTACAGATCATGCGCCGCCTGCGCACAGGCCACGTCCTGGCCATCCTGCCCGACGTGCGCGTCCCGACACCCGACCTCGCGATCCCGTTTCTCGGCGGCGAGGCGAACATCGGTCGCGGTATGGCGATGTTCGCGATCTCGGCGAAAGTCCCGATCGTCCAGGCCGTCTTCCGACGTGTCGGCTGGACGCAACACGCTTTCACGCGCTACCCGACGATTTACCCCGATCCCGCGCTCTCGAAAGAAGAAGACGCATTGCGCATCACCCGCGCCGTCCTCGAAACGGTAGACCGCGCCATCCGCGACATGCCGGAACAATGGTTCTGGTACAACAAACGTTGGATCCTTTTCCCGGTGAAGAAGGGATAAAGTCCCGCCCTAGAATTTTCGGTTCTTCGCAGTTTTGATTGTGGCGGACATCGAAAATGAGTGTACCCCGCCGAAGGGGTATTGTTGAAGCGCAGAGCGAACCGACCTCGCCGCGCGCAGGAGCATTCATGGGGATTATAGGCAAGGCGCAGAGACGCAGAGAAATGGCAACGGCAGGAGGGGCGCCCCCTTCCATTTTACACTTTCCACTTTACACTGGCGTTTGGGGAATTATCCATCAAACGGATTTGTTCGCCGCTAACGCGGCTCACATTCCCGGAATCGCGAAGGCCGTCAGGCCTGAACAAATCCGTTTGTTCTTCTTTCGTGACCGCCGCGCCTCTTCAAGTTGTTGTCACGGTTGTCTCCAGTTCCAGGGCCTACCGTTGAAAAACGCAGATGCGCCCGCTCCCAAGTCATAGGGGAGTTGAAACTTTTCTTATCAGCCGTGTAGAACACGGAGATTTATTGAAATTTTCTACACGTTTTATGCGTTCTGCACGGTTAAAGATTACTGTCGCGATATTTTGCAATCGCCCCCTGATGATCGGAGACAACACGGACAACTT
>JAGCVN010000152.1 GCA_017962315.1 Kiritimatiellia bacterium | reverse complement strand
GGCGACAACCCCAAGCATGCTTGCATCGACAACCGCAGGTCCGACCGATTGCAGGCCATCGTGCGAAATCTGCCGGATCTGCTGGATTTGGGGATGAATGATCCGCTGGAGATCGTTCGTCTGCGGCTTCGACCCGCCGTAGACGACAAGCGCGGCGACGGCGACGGCGGCGAGGATGCCCTGGACGGACTTGAACAATCCCTTGAACCGGCGCAGAAGGTATATGTCGTGTTCATGCAGCCACACGATGCCGCAGATACCGAGCAGAACGGGCAACGCGCAGAGACATGCCGTCTGCACGATGCGCCCGAATGACTCGGCAATGGCAGTCGGATCGATCATGTGTCACCTCAATCGGATGGCGAAGCCCTGTGGTGTGGTTTTTGCGGAGAACCGCTCGCCGGAGCGGACATTCTCGCCTCGCCCCGTCATCCGCACCATGTTCCAGTCCGTAGAGTATATCCACGGCGGTTTCGCTGCGGCGAGAGCGGGGAAAACAGGAGTGCCGCTGTCGGAATACGATACATTGACGATCCTCCCGTTTGAGCGCAGCTCGATTACGCACGAGAGATGATGCGGGTCGGCCGCCGCAGTGGCTGACACCCGCTCGTCAGTTGCGTTGTTTTCGATGAACAGATCTCCGCAGTCCCAGCCGGCGATCACGGACACCTCGTCGTCGGAAAGCATCCCATCACCGTCGGCGTCCGTTCCGAACGCCATCTCCACATTATTGGAGGCGGAGCCTGTGAACTCAAGATCGAACCGAAACTCCTTCAGCCCCTGCTCCCACGCCGTGAAGGACACGTTCGTCACGGTTTCCGTGTCGATGTATTCCACCGGCGGCAGCAACGGCCGCGCCGTCGGTGCTGCATATGCGCCCGTCGCGGCAATGACAGCTGCCGCAACGCCAAACACTATCCGAGCTGCTTTCATCGCGAATTCTCTCCCTTTCGCCTTGCTTCCGTTCGGCACATAGTCCGCTATGTCGCCGATGTTGCATTGCATCGACTCGTAAATGCGTTCAAGGATGCCAGTGCCGACCGGCTCTCCTTTCGACATCTTGGCGATTGTGACAGGCGAGATGCCCGTCTCCTTGCGCAGATCGGCGCGCGTCATGTCACGGTCAATCAGCAGTTTCCAGAATTTCTTGTAACACATTGACATATTGGTGGGCAGTGAGGGACTCGGACCCCCGACATCATGGGTGTAAACCATGCTCTCTAACCAACTGAGATAACTGCCCGTTCGGAAAAACGGCAACCAGTATACCAAAATCGAAAGGGTCTGCCAATCACAAAAAAAGCGTATTACGGCTTGACGGATTCCCGGGGAAACGTGTATGATTCGCGCGTTGTCTGACCACCGCAGCAGGTATCGGTCGGAGGGATTGAAGGATGAGAAACTACGAACAAGTGACCACAGGCGCTGTTTCCCGTTTGCCGGGAGACACGTTCTGCCGTCTTCTTTCCTCTCTTTTGATTTCCCTTACCGGTGCATGAGTCTGCGGCTGGTTCCTTTGGTTGTTGGTTGCGCCCGCAGATTGATTCTGCGGGCGTTTTTTTTAAGGTGAATGGATGATGAACGACACGGTTCGGTTTTTCGACACGACGCTCAGGGACGGTGAACAGGCCCCCGGTTACAGCATGAATCTGGAGGAGAAAATCCGGATGGCACGGCAACTTGAGGTGCTTGGCGTCGATGTCGTCGAGGCCGGTTTCCCTGTCGCGTCCCCGGATGATTTCGAGGCGGTCCGTTCGATTGCCGGGGAGTTGAAGGAGGTGACGGTCGCCGCCCTTTCCCGCGCACTGGTCAAGGATATCGACGCCGCGCACGAGGCCGTGAAGAAAGCCGCCCGTCCCCGCATCCATACCTTTCTGGCGACAAGCGACCTGCATCTCCGTTACAAGCTGCACATGACACGGGAAGAGGCGCTGGAACAGGTCGGGAAGATGGTCGCCTACGCGCGCGGCAAATGCCCCGACATCGAGTTCAGCGCCGAGGATGCGTTCCGTACAGACCGTGATTTCCTCTGCCGTGTCGTCGAATCGGCGATCCGGGCCGGCGCGTCGGTCATCAACCTCCCGGACACGGTCGGGTACGCGGTGCCGGAGGAGTTCGGACGGATGGTCGCGGACGTGCGCAACCGTGTTCCGAACATGGATAGGGCTGTACTCTCCGTCCATTGCCACGACGATCTGGGACTGGCGGTGGCGAACTCGCTGGCGGGCATCGCCAACGGCGCGCGCCAGGTGGAGGGGTGCGTCTGCGGTATCGGCGAACGCGCCGGCAACGCCGCGATCGAGGAGGTCGTGATGGCGCTGCGCACACGGCACGACCATTTCGGGGATTTGGGGTATAGGCTCCGAACGGAGCAGATCTGCAAGACGGCGCGTGTGCTGGCGGCGATCACCGGCGTGAAGATCGCGCCGAACAAGGCGATCGTCGGGGCGAACGCCTTTGCGCACGAATCCGGTATCCACCAGCACGGTGTGCTGGCGAACGCCAAGACCTACGAGATTATGACGCGCGAATCCGTCGGGGCGCAAGCCTCCTCGCTCGTGCTGGGCAAGCACTCCGGAAAACATGCATTCCGCGCGCGCCTGAAGGAACTCGGCTACACGCTGGACGACGACCGGATCGAAACGCTGTTCGAGGCGTTCAAAAGCCTGTGTGACCGTAAGAAGGCCGTCACCGACCGTGACCTCTGCGCGTTGGCGGAGAATACCGCCTCGGCGGTGGACGGCATCGGGGATGACTCCCGCTGGGTGTTGGAGTCGTTTGTCGTCAACAGCGGCAACCGCATGAGCAGTTCCGCCGTCGTCACGCTGCGCAAGGGGAAGAAATCCGTCCAGGAAGTCGCGCTGGGAACCGGGCCCGTCTACGCGGCGCTGCGCGCGGTCGAGAAAATCGTCAAGCATCCGTTCAGTCTGGACGATTACCAGTTGCAGGCGGTCACCGAACACCGCGACGCCCTCGGCGAGGCGCAGGTGAAGCTTTCCGACGCGACCGGCACGTACCGCGGGCGCGGTCTCAGCACGGACGTGATCGAGGCGAGCCTCCTTGCCTGCCTTTCCGCCGTGAACAGTATGCTATCGAACGGACATGCGCTCGGGACGGGCGCGGCGTCGAACGCCCAGCACCAGTTCGCGGAGGATATGCTGGCGGGGCATAGCGACAAACCTTTGTGAATGGTTCACACGTTAAGGATAAAAGGAGAAAACCGATGGGAATGACGATGACGCAGAAAATCCTCGCCCGCCACGCGGGCAGGGAACAGGTGCGTGCGGGGGAATTGATCATGGCGGATCTCGACCTCGTGCTGGGGAATGACATCACCGCTCCCGTGGCGATCCGGGAGTTCCCGAATTTCGGGAAGGCGCAGGTATTCGACAAGGAGAAGGTGGCGATCGTCCCCGACCACTTCACCCCGAACAAGGACATCAAGGCGGCGACCCAGTGCGCGGCGTGCCGTGCGTTTGCCCGCGCGCAGGGGATCGTGAACTATTTTGAAGTTGGGCACGACTGCGGCGTAGAGCACGCCGTCCTCCCGGAGAAGGGGCTTGTCACAGCGGGCGACCTGGTGATCGGCGCGGACAGCCATACCTGCACGTATGGCGCACTCGGCGCGTTTTCCACGGGAATCGGTTCGACAGACATGGCGTGCGGCATGGCGACGGGGAAAACCTGGTTCAAAGTGCCTTCCGCGATTCGGGTCGTGTTGACGGGATCGCTTCCCCGTTACGTCAGCGGGAAGGATGTCATCTTGCATTTGATCGGCGAGATCGGTGTGGATGGCGCGACCTACCAGTCGCTGGAGTTTACGGGGCCAGGCGTTGCCGCGCTTACGATGGACGACCGTTTCACCATCGCGAACATGGCGATCGAGGCGGGGGCGAAGAATGGGATTTTCCCTGTGGACGAACAGACGCTCGCCTATTTGAAGGAACACGGCGCGAAAGAGCCGGTCGTCTGCGCGGCGGATCCGGACGCGGCGTACACGCACACGGTGGAAATCGATCTTTCGGCGTTGAAACTGACGGTCGCTTTCCCGCACCTCCCCGAGAATACGCGCACGATCGACGAGGTTGGAGAGGTGAAGATCGACCAGGTCGTCATCGGATCCTGCACGAACGGACGCATCAGCGACCTCCGCGCCGCCGCTGAGATCTTGAAGGGCCGGAAAGTTGCCGAAACCGTCCGCTGCATCGTGATCCCCGCCACGCAACGCATCTGGAAACAGGCGATGAAGGAAGGTCTCTTCGACATTTTCGTCGATGCGGGATGTGCCGTGAGCGCGCCGACTTGCGGTCCCTGCCTGGGTGGACACATGGGCATCTTGGCGGAAAACGAACGCGCGGTCGCGACTACCAACCGGAATTTCGTCGGACGCATGGGCCACGTGAAGAGCGAGGTCTTCTTGGCTTCGCCGGTTGTCGCGGCGGCGTCCGCCGTCGCCGGAAAGTTGTGCGGGCCGGAAGACGTCGCACGCATGCCGCCAGATGCCCGGGAAGCCGGGAACTGATATTCCAATCGAAAGGAGAATCCTGATGAATTCAAAAGGGAAAGCGTTTCACTACGGGGACAACGTGGACACGGATGTCATCATCCCGGCCCGTTATCTCACCACGACCGACGCGGCGGAACTTGCGAGGCACTGTCTGGAGGATTTGGACGACACGTTCGCAACCCGTGTCAAAGCGGGGGATATCCTGGTCGCCGGGAAAAACTTCGGTTGCGGTTCGAGTCGCGAACACGCGCCGATCGCCATCAAGGGGGCGGGCGTCTCGTGTGTGATCGCGGAGTCGTTCGCGCGTATTTTCTACCGTAACGCATTGAACATCGGACTGCCTATTTTGGAGTGCCCCGAGGCTGCGGAAAACATCCGCACGGGCGATGCCGTCTCCGTCGATTTCGACACCGGGACGATTCTCGACGAGACCACGGGGGAGACGTTCCGGGCGGAACCGTTCCCCCCCTTCATGCGCGAGTTGATCGCGGCAGGCGGACTTGCCGCCTACGTCGGCAGGGGTTGAGTGATGGCTGCGGATCAGACACCTTCTTCGGGGAACGCCGGCACGGGGCGCTCCATCCTGCAGAACGCGGTGGTCGTCGGTGTGATGACGGCGATGAGCCGTGTCCTCGGGCTGGTGCGCGAAATCGCGATGGGATATTTCTTCGGGACGTCCGCGCTGAAGTCCGCGTTCGATCTGGCGTTTCTTGTCCCGAACCTCTTCCGGCGCCTTTTCGGGGAAGGGGCGCTCATCAACGCATTCGTCCCGATTTTCGGCGAAATCCATAAAAAACAGGGACGCGAGGAGGCGTTCCGGTTCGCCTGGAAGGTGGTCTGGCTGCTGGCCGTGTTTCTCTCCTGCGTGACTGCGCTGGGAATTCTGCTGACCTGGCCGACGGCCGCGTGCCTTTCGGAGACGAGCCGCTGGCTTCTGCCCATGCCGATGCTCCGCATCATGCTGCCGTATGCGCTGCTGATCTGCGTGACGGCGATTTTCTCCGGTATCCTGAACACCCTCGGACGGTTTGCGATTCCCGCCTTGACGCCGCTGTTGCTGAACCTGATCTGGCTGGTGGCGATGCTCGCGCTGTTCCCGTTCTTTCCGGGCGATCTCGACGCGCAGATGAAGGTCTTGTGCTGGACGGTCCTTGCCGCCGGGGTCGTGCAGATGCTTTTCCAACTCCCGCTCCTGTTGAAACTGGGCGGCCGCATCCGGCTCCGCCTGGACGGTGTGTTTCAGGACCGGCGCGTCAGGCGCGTCCTGCGTAACATGGTTCCCGCCGCGATCGGCGGCGGCCTGATCCAGATCAACGTCTGTCTCGACAAGACGCTCGCCTTTTACGCGGACGCCTCAGGCCCCGCCGCGCTGGAATACGCCGAGCGCATCGTCTACCTCCCGATGGGGATGTTTGCGACCGCGTTCGTCACGGTACTTCTGCCGACCTTCTCGAAACAAGTCGCCGCCGACGACTTTTCCGGTATGCGGGAGTCGCTGGAACGGTCGATCCGGCAGCTGACGCTGATCATGGCACCCTGTTCGGCGGCGTTGATCCTGCTCGCCTATCCGGTCATCTCGCTGATCTACGGGATCAAAGGCGGTCATTTCGGCGCGGAATCCACCGTCCTCTGCGCCCGCGCACTTGCCGCCTACGCGCCGGGGCTGATCCTGTTCTCCTTCCAGAAGACGTTGACGCCCGCGTTCCACGCGATGCAGGACACAAAGACGCCGATGCGCGTCGGCATCCTCGGAATCTGTGTGAACGTGGTGAGCGATGTGACGAGCATCTATCTTCTCCCGGTCGGCTGGAAGCACGTCGGTATCGCGATTTCCACGGTGCTGACGAGTTGCGTGACGTCCAGCGTCTTGTGGTTCCTGCTGTTCCGGCGAATTCAGACGCCCCGCTTCTCCCGCCTTCTCGCACCCATCGGAAAAATCGTCGCCTGTTCGCTGGCGATGGGCGGTGCGGCGTTCTGGATCTGGCCGCGTGTCGCGGCGTTCTCGGAACGTGTCGCTGGGGACGGGAAACTCGCGCAGATCCTGTCGATGGGCGTGGTCGTCTTCGTGGCGATGGCGGTGTACGCCGGACTGGTCGCTCTGGTGGACATCCGCCTTCTGCGTGAGGTTGCCGAAGATCTTCGCGGGCGGCGGAAAAGGAAACGGTAATGCATAAAATACTTTTTGTCTGTCACGGAAACATCTGCCGAAGCACGATGGCGGAAGCCGTATTCAAGCATCTTGTCCACGAGGCCGGGGTTGACGATTCGTTTGAAATCGACTCCGCCGCGATGCGGAGGGATGAACTCGGAAATCCCGTTTACCCCCCGGCGCGTCGCGAACTGGAGCGCCACGGGGTCGAACCGGGAAACCACCGCGCCCGCCTGATGACGCGGGACGATTACGCGCATTTCGATTGGATTGTCGGGATGGACGATGAAAACGAGCGCGACGTCAACCGGCTTTCCGGGGGCGACCCCGACGGGAAATTCCGTCGGCTCCTCTCCTTCGCGGGGATCGGGCGCGAAGTCGCCGACCCTTGGTACACGCGCGATTTCTCGGCGACTTGGGATGATGTTTTGACTGGATGCCGCGCCCTCCTTTCCTTTCTTTTGAATACCTGAATGGCGCGTGAATCAACAGGGTTTGTTATGACCGGTCGGCAATTTCCCTTGACTCGGTTGCGATGTTTGCACGGCATCTGGCAATCCGCCTCCGAGGGGCGCTACAACCCCGTGGAATTTCGGACTCAAGCAGCGGTCTGGGTAATTTCCCATTGACATCAACTGCGATTTTTAGGTTCGAGGTTACCTGTCCCCGGTTGTTTTCTGTTCGACACAAACGCGCTTAAACTATATTTCGACAGGTAATACAGAGAGATTGTCCCAGGCTGTCCTTTCGCTTTGTGTCTATCGCCGCTCCGATGATTGGTCCGGTCAACGTATCGATTTCCCAGCCTCCCGTCTCTGTGTCTCCGTGGCTCTGTGTGAGACAAAAAAGTTATCCACGTCTACATTCCCGTGCGAGCGCGGGCGACGGGCTTTCCTATAACTTCACCCCCGCAACAGGGGGTGGATTGTTTATGGACGCAGAGACGCGGAGAGCGCAGAGGCGAGGGGGGGGAGAAAATGGAAAGTGTAAAGTGTAAAGGGGTGCGCCGTTGTCTCAAGTTGTCCGTGTTGTCTCCAATCATCAGGGGGCAATCGCAAAACATCGTGACAGTTGTGTTTTTCAACGGTACGCCTTAGAACCGGAGACAACCGTGACAGCCGTGACAACAATTTGAGGAGGCGCGGAGGTCGCGAAAGAAGAACAAACGGATTTGTTCAGGCCTGACGGCCTTCGCGATTCCGGGAATGTGAGCCGCGTTAGCGGCGAACAAATCCGTTTGTTGGACAATTTCCCAACGCCAGTGTAAAGCGGAAAGTGTAAAATGGAAGGGGGGAACCCCTCCTGCAGTTGCCATTTCTCTGCGTCTCTGCGCCTCTGCGTTAATTTTTTGTACACACGTTCCTTCCGGCGGGCTTGCCTATAACTTGATTGTTCACAAATGCCATCATTGCCACAAATACAGATATCGGGGAAACTTGCAATTTGTGATTTGTGAACAATTGTGACAATTGAGATTTGTGAACAATATCCACGTTACCCTCATGTACATTCCCGTGCGGAGCGCGGGCGGCGGGCGAATCAATCCATCTGCACGAAACCGTATCGGCGGGAACCTATTCCTCTTTTTTCTTGCCGAAAATCGAGGTCGAGGTGTCGGTGATCCGTTCAAGGATGCTGACGTACGACCAGTCGGTGTTTTCGAGCGGTCCGAAGACCTTGAATTCCAGCAGCAACTTCGTGAAGGGGAAGGTGACGATGTGCGTGATTTTCCCCATGATGGATTTGTTCTTGAAGATGTTGGCGCGCGCCACGAAGTCCAGCCGGTCGTGCGCGATGTCGTACGTTCCGTGCGCTTTGATGCTGAACACCGAACCTTCGATAAAGGCGTTCTCCGTGTGCAGCACCCCATTGGTGATGGTGAAGTCCATCGAACCTGTGGACTGGTCCACCAGCGAGGAGATGCCCGGCACATTCCGGGCGAGGTAGGAGGTGAAACCGGCGAAAAGCGGGATCTGGGTAATCACGCCGTGTTTAAAATCGATATGGCCACGCCCGCAAAGACGTTCAAGCGTGTTTGTACCGGTCGTCGAGTCCAACTTCATCTTGCCCGTCAACTTTCCCATCTGCGAGTTGGTCACGTTGACGGCGCGGAGGACGTCGAGCATGTCGATGTTTGCGAAGTCGAGTTCCGTTTGGAATACCGTCCGTTCCGCGTCGTAATCGGGGAAGTCGAAATTGATCCATCCGCGCAAGTCGCCGCCGTGCGCGGCGCGTCCGGCCAGGTTGTTAAAGAGGATGGAGAATCCCGTCAACTGGAAGTCCGCCGTCGTGTTGACGACATTGAAGTTCAAGATGGAACCTTTGTCCAGCGTGACTTTCCCCGTCGCATTGTTGGTCGCCCCTTCCATGGTTTTCGAGACGCTGACGATCCCCGAGGCCTCCACGCGCGGAGGGACCGCGCAGTTGACGACGCTCAGTTCACCCTCGTTCAATACGCCGATGACGTCGAACAGGTTCGGCAGATCCATCGCCGCCTGCGTGGTAAAGATGACTTGGTTGTCGCTGTCGCAGTACGTCAACCGCCCGTACAACTCGCCGCCGCGTCCGCGCGCTTCGATCGGGGAGAGCCGGACGGTTGTCGTGACGTTCGTCTCACAGGCTTCGAGATTGCCTTTGACGGATTCGAGCGGGACGCCGTTGTAGGTACACGGAGGCACGTCGAGCGCGAGTTTCAGATCGAAATCCGCCGTGTCGATGTGGATGGAGAGGTCGGCTTCGGCACGTACCGGCTTGCTGATCTCTTGGAATTTTTCCGCTTCGCGAAGGACGACGGAGGAATCCACGCGTCGCGGCAACATCAGGGGGAGGATGTTCGACGGGTAGACATGACCGTTGATCTTTGTTTCGAGGATGCGTGTTTCAAGGTCGAGCGCGAGCGTGGCGTCCACCCGCAACGCCTTGTCCGGCCAGAGGATGTTGATAGCCCGGAACGAAAGGTTATGTCCGCGCATACTGGCAAGTGCGGTGAGCTGGCGTGCGTGGATACCGAGGATATCTGGCTCTTTCACTTCCACCTCGAACGGATCGATCCGGGGGAGGTCGGGCGGAGGGGGGGCGGGTGTCTCCTCCTTTCCGTTCTTTGGGGGAAGGTAGGGGAAGAACGGTCGAACAACCGTGATTTTCCGTAACCGCTTGCGCAGGGGGACGAAGGGGGACGGCGAAAAATCGACATGGATGGAATCGGCGGTGATGAGGCCGTCGTCTGTCGAATGTTTCGGCAGTAGTTCAACCCCGTAGACGGAGAGCCCGCTTCCGGGCGAATAGGTCGCACGTTTTACCTGGAGTGCGTAGTCCTCTATGTCCACGTAGGCGAGGGCGCGTTCCAGCAGGGGTTTCGGGATGTTGCGCTGAAAGACCAGCAGCACGGCGACGCAGAAGAGCACGAAGCTGATGGCAAAGCCGAGCAGGACGTTGAAGAGGAAACTAAGCGTTCTTTTCATGGTTCAATTCCGGTCGTTTCGCCACGATGTCCGCGACAATCTCTTTGATTCCTGCGAAGTGCCAGGCGTCGAGCCGGATTCGCCCTTTCGGCGTTTCCAGATCGATGATGCCTTTTTTCTGCCAGAGCCGCCAGTCGATGGCCTTAATCTCCGAATAGGCGATGTCCCCTCCGAAGCCGTTCCCGTGCAGGCCGTCTTCGTCGGAAATGTAACGCCGCGAACGTTTCGAGAAGGGAATGAACAGCAGCACAAGCCCCGCGATGCCCGTCGCGATCGCCTGGTAGTCCTGCGACTTCAAATCGTGTTCGTCGTAGACCGGGTGGCCGAAGAGTTCGACGACCTGCTGTTCCAGCCGGGCGCGCGTCTCTTCCCGGTGTTCGGTGACGCGGGCGGGAAGCTGGAGCTGTCCCAGCTTGCGCACCAGTTTTTTCGGCGGGGTCGTCCCCAGCTCCGAAAATGCGGCCTGCAGCGGACTGGATCCGTTTTCCCCCGTTTCCAGCCAGGCTTCCGCCGTCCGGTTGGTCGCGGTGAGCAGGGGACGGGCCGCCTCCAGTTTCGCGTTCTCACGCGGCCACGCGACATGGCCGTCGTAGATCGACCAGCCGCAGACCGCCAGCATCAGAAGCCCGACCGCGCCCATGCGCAGAGCATATTCCCGATTGAGTTTCGCCGTGTGCATCGTTACCTCACAATGTGCATGTTTCGTGTCCGGAAGAGACGACAAGCCCTTCCTCCGTGGACAGGTTCACGTAGTAAGCCGACGTTCCTTCCGGGAGCGTCGCCTCGACATGGTTTTCGCGTAGCTCCGCAGGGTACGCGCGCCAACGCAGTTTTCCCCCCCCGTCCGCGCCTCCGGCTGCGACGAGGGCAGCTTTCACGACACGGTTTCCCTTCGCCTCGAAGGTCGCCGCGATACGGCGCCCCCGGCGCAGCACCGTGCCGAACACGGGAAGCCCGGAGTTGCCGTCCCTCGCCATGTGTAGTGCGAAGGCGGGTGGCTCCTCGCGTTCTTCGCCGGGTTGCCACGGGGCGGCAGAGGTGTCGCGAGAGCGGATACAGAGCGTTTGTGGCGTTTTCGCCTTGCGGTAGTGGTCTTGCAGAATGGTGAGGGGACTGGCCGTGGTGTCCATCCACAGGAACGGCGCCCGGACGAGCCGCAGGTAGTCGGCGGCGTTCCAGGTTTTGTCCTTGCAGCCGCCCGGTTCGCCGTTGCCGGCCCCGTCCCCGAGGAACGGCCCCGCGTCGATGGGGATCGCGAACGCGAACCGTTCATCGACCGCCGCTGCCAGACAGACGACGTATCCGCCGCGGGCGATCCCCGTCAAGCCGATCCGGTCCGTGTCGATACCGGGATACCCGCGTAGAAAGGAATGGGCGCGGACGACCGCCGCGACGGCATGGTAGGGCCACGGAGCGGAGGCCCGGCGACACTCGCCGTCACAGGCAATGTCCACCGCGAGCGCGGCGAAACCGTGCGCGTTCCAAAAGCGGACGCGGCGACAGGCATTGTCAACGGAGCCTTCGCACGCCAGCACGATGCCGGGAAGGGCGGCTGTGTTCCCGCCTCGTTTCGGGACTCCCAGAAAGGCGGGGATGCGTATCCGTTTCCCGGAAACCGATTTCTCTTCGAGAAAGAAGGTCCGGACGCCGTTTGTCGGGGACGGGGAAAGGATTGCGGGCGTCCGGTAGAGCGAGGCGCGGTTCCAGGGCATCGCCCGTTTGACGGTAACGTGGGCGTAAGGCGTCTCCTGGGAATCTGTCTCGATCAAGACCGTGCTACTGAAGGAGTCGTCCGCAAAACCCGGCCTCACGCGGGCGGAGAGCCTTCCGCTCTGCCCCGGGGCGAGGCATTCCGGGACGTCTTCGAGTTCAAGGCAGCGGCATGTGGTGACGACGTGGGTGAAACGGAGGGGGGCGCGGCCCGCGTTCTTGAGGCGGAAAACGGCGACGGGACATTCTCCCGGTTCAAACGCGCCCACGTCCACCGTGTCAGGCCCTGCGATTTCAAGGCGTCCGGCGCCCGCCACCATGGCGACCGTCGCGAGAAAAAGAAGAAAGATGACACCCGTGCGTTTCATGCGGTCAGTTTCCCTTTGGTTCAGTTAATCCTGGCTTGGCGGAATTCGACCTTTCGCAGCATACGGATCTGGAGGTAGGTGAAGCCGACGAGCGTGACGCCGAGGAACCAGGCCATCGTGGTCGCCGTCGAGAAACGCAGGTTGTTGTACGCCTCTTTCCAGATCGCGAGCGAAAGCACGTTCGTCGCGTCTCCCGGCCCTCCGAAGGTGAGCAGGAAGATCCCCCCCATCCCTTGGCAGGCGACGATGAACGCACCCACGAAGTTGATGACCATCAGCGGCAGCAGCTGCGGGAAGGTGATGTGGCGGAACCGTGCGAAGATCCCCGCGCCGTCGATCGCCGCCGCCTCGTAGTAGTCGGACGGGAGCGAATGGAGTGCGGCGATGTAGATGAGGCTCGACATCCCCGCGCTCGCCCATACGCCGGGAAGGATGCAGCAGACCATCGCCAGCGCGGGGTCTTGCAGCCACCCCTGCCGTGAACCGCCGAAGAAGGCGAGAAGCTGGTTGAGCATCCCGTTCTCCGTCGGGTCGTACATCATTTTCCACAACAGCGCGATCACCAGCGCGCTGGTCAGGTGCGGCAGGAAGTAGAGCGTCCGGAAAAAGATTTTACCACGCGGGATCTCCGAGAGTAGGAGCGCCAGGAAAATCGGGGAAAGGAAGCCGAGAAACAACGTCAGCGCGACATATTCCCACGTCCGCCCCCACGCCTTCCAGAACCCGGCATCCGTCGCCACCGTGATGAAATTGTCCAATCCTGCGAAGGCGGAACCGCCGACGATCTTGTAGTCTTGGAATGCCATCACCGCGCCGCGCAGCAGCGGGTAGTACGCCCACACCGCGATGCTCACCACCGCCGGCGCGAGAAAGAGCCACGGAAGGAACCGGCGCGGCACCGAGGGCGCGTTCCGCACGGAGGCGGCGGGAACCGCGTCCGTTGCCGGTTTGCGCCAGACAATCCAGCCGCAGACCAACAGCGCGATTGCGAAGACGCCCGCGACGACCCGCGCGACCGGCCTTCGTTCCGCCAGCACGTTTTCCGGCACCTTGAACATTAACCCTTGGTTGGCGTCCGCGTTGATGCCGCGCAGCGCCGCCGCGTAGTCGAACGTCTCGCCCGTGTCGGCGAGCATTACGCCGAGCAGGCGCCGGTCGACGAGATCCGAGACCGCCTGCCAGAATCCCGCGTAGGGTTCGGTACAGGCGCGGATTTCACCTTTCTCCAGCCGATCGTACATCTGGCGGATCGAGGCCGGCACTTCGTCGAGATAATCCGCGAACCCGAGCCGCACAAGGTCCGCCGGCGCGCACCAACGCGCGTGACCGTCCAGCACCTTCTCCTTTACGTCTTCGTCGTTCACCGTTTGGCTCGCCAGTTGTTCGACGCATTTCCAGACCAGGCCGCGTTCGTGTTCCGGACGCCGGGCGACGCCCTCCGTCATGCTGTAAAAGTGTTTGTGCGCCTGGAGGACCGGTTTAACCGAGTTGTCGCGCGCAGGGAAGGGCATGATGCCCACCATGTCCGGCTCCAGGTTGGAATCGCGTGTCAGCTGTTCGACCAGTTCCGCGCCGGAGAAGAGGGCGACGACCTCTCCCTGTGCGAAGAGTTGGGGCAAGTCTTGCGTGAGGCGGGGAAGCGCGCGCACCACGCCCTTGATTACGTCCTCGTCCTTGAACCGCACGATGCGTCCGCCGACGTCGACCGCGCGCGCCTTGAGCGCGGCTTGATCCAGGTTGACCGGGTTCCCGGTTTCGGGGTCGCGGATCCACGGCGCCCACGCGAGCTTGTGGAAGAATCCGGCGGCGGCGATCGCTTCGGGCGAGTCGAAATTCGCCCGCAGGACGCCGTTGGAGGAGACGACCAGTTCACCCCCGGCGGACTGGACCCAGGGGAGCCAGCCCCAGGGGCGGTTCTCCGCGCCGAACGCGCGTTGCCCGCGTTGCACTTTCGCGCCCCCGACGGTCTTGCGCGGGAAGGTGAGCCGTTGGCACCATGTGAAGAACTCGTCCCACGTCCCCGGCACGTATTCGGGATCCAGCCCTGCCTGTTTCACGAGGTCTTTCCGGTAGACGATGCCGTAATACCAGATGCCCGCCTGCGGGATCCCGTAGACCTTGCCGTCGCGGGTGGCGACGCGGCGCCAGAGTTCGGGCACGTCCTTCCAGCCGGGCCACCGCGCCTCGGTGTCGGAAATCTGCCCGTCGCCGTCAAGATCGTCGCCGATCCATTCATTGAGCGGGTAGATAAACCCCTGTTCGCTGTCGTGCCGGATGATGTGGAACCAGCACTGGTAGATGTCCGGCGCCGTGCCGCCCGCGAGCGAGAGCATGAACGGCGCGCGGCCTCCCGCGCCGGGCAGGGAGAGTCCGCCCCATTTCTGCGGGTTGAGCGAAGGTTCGGAGGCGGCAAGCTTCAGGATCTGCCGCGTGACGGCGTTTTCCGGTCGGTCCGGGTCGTATCCCTGCAGGAACGTGACCGTCACCGGCGCATCCGTCGGCGCGGCGGAAAGGAGTCCGCAGACGGCTGCCGGGAGGATGGAAAGGAGGAGGCGCCGCATCAGAGCGGCACCTTGTCGAGAAGGGCCTTGATCGGGCCGATTTCATTCGTGGCGCGGAAGATGTTTTCATGGCAGATCATGGCGGTCAGGCCGATCTGCGCCATCTCCTCCTTGAACGCCGTCTGCAGGCGGCGGAAGTCCACCGCTTCGGGAACGACGACTTGCGCGATGTAGACGACGCGCCCTTCATCTTGCGAAACGCCCCAGTCTTCGATGTTGATGCCTTTGGCGACGAAAAACGAGGAGATCCGGAAAATCGTTCCGGGCTTGTCTTCCCCTACGGTCATCGCGACGAACGAAGCGCCCACGGGCACGACCGGTCCGGCCGCCGCGTCCGGGCACCGCGTCACGGAGACGGTTGCGTCCGCGTGTGCCTTGCCGAATTTCTCCTTCAGCAGACGGTCGAGCTCCGTTTCGGAATACGCGATTTCAAACTCTACCGTGAAAACGAGGTTGAAATAACCGTCCAGTACCGTCTGGCGGATACTGCCGATGTTGCCGCCCGCCTCGAAAACCGTCCCGGTGATGTCCCTCAACAGGCCTACCCGGTCTGGCGTCAAAACCACGACGATAAAACGCGACCTCTTTTCCTGTTCCGCCATACTCACTTCACGTCCCCGTAGACGACCTTTCCGTCGCCCTTCTTGATCCGTCCGATGAGGACGGGGGCCTGGCGGAGTCGTCTCAGGATGTCCATCGCCTTGGCGGCGTCCTCTTTGCGGAGGATGATCACGAAACCGATACCCATGTTGAAGACGCGGTACATTTCGTCGTGATCGACGTGTCCTTGGCGTTCGATCAGGGTGAAAATCGTCGGCGGAACCCAGGAGAGGCGGTTGATTTCGGCATCGACCGTCTTGGGCAGGACGCGCGGGATGTTGTCCACGAACCCGCCGCCCGTGATGTGCGCCATGCCGCGGATGGGGATCTTCTTTTCCATAATCGCCGTGACGGGCTTCAGGAAGCTGCGGTGCACGGCGAGGAGGGCGTCGGCGATCGTGGTGCGCGTCCCCGGCACGTGATCCTGCGTGGTCAACCCCATCTGGTCGAAAATGACGCGGCGGGCGAGCGAAAACCCGTTCGTCTGGAGACCGCCGGAGGGCAGCCCGATGATAAGGTCGCCTGCGCGGATGGAAGACCCGGTGATCACCTTTTTCTTTTCGACCGTCCCGACGATCGTCCCGACCAGGTCGTATTCACCGATCGGGTAAAGGCCGGGCATTTCGGCGGTTTCACCGCCCAGAAGGGCGCACCCGTTCTCCTGGCAGGCCTTGCAAAGCCCCCAGACGACGTCTTTGAAAATCTGCGTGTCGAAACGGGAGGAACCGATATAGTCCAAGAAGAAGAGCGGCTTTGCCCCTTGGACGAGAATGTCGTTGACGCAGTGGTTCACGATGTCCTGCCCGACGGTCGTGTGGCGTTTGGCCATTGCCGCGACCTTGAGTTTGGTGCCGACGCCGTCGGTGCTGGCGACCAGCAGGCTGTCCGAACCGGGAGACTTGAACAGGCCGCCGAAACTTCCGATGCCGCCGACCACTCCCTTGGTGTTGGTCGCCGCGACCATCTTTTTGATATGTTCAACACCCGACATTTTGGAATCGATGTCCACTCCGGCCGCTGCGTAGGCACCAACCCGTACCGCCGCGGGTTCCTGTTTCGTCACCATGTTGAATCCTCTCCGTTTGGGCTTTGTCCGTGTTTCTTTGCACAAAAACGGAAGCACTATAGCACACCTCGGCGGCGATGACCAGCAAAAAATGCGAGGAATCCGGTTTTTTGGAGGAAAATTGCCGAAAGACGGAAGGCGGAGGTGTTATTGGTTCACCAGCCAATCGCAAAACGACGACAATTGGGCGTCATTTGTGAGGTTTGCCGCATAGTCCAGGAGGCCGCTCTGGAGCTGGTTATAGATTTCCTCCGCCATCGCTTTTTCAATCGCACCGCCGACGAAGGCGATATAGACCTTCTTGAACGTGGCACGGATTCTGTCGAGTGCGGCACGGGCAGTTTTCCAGTGTTCATCGGCGCCGGCCGGGTCGATGCCGCCCTTCAGTTCGCCCATGACGACATAGTTCTTCTGGTCTGCAAGGATTGGCGCAAGCGATTTCGCGTCAATACTGTCCGCAACCTTGTTGAACACGACCAGATCCACGTTCTTCGATACGCCCGGAATGTTTACGTTATGGACGAGCATACGCTGGTATTCGCCATTCTGCCACTTGATCGCCTTGGCATATTCTTCATCATGTCTCGTGCATTGTGTGCCGTCTATCCATTTCCCCTCGCTGTGAACGGCAAAGAGGAAACCGTTCACGCGCAACTGTGCCACAATTTTGCATGACAATTTCTCCTTGGCCATCACACCTATCGCGTTTCTCATCCGTCCGCCCAGCTGTTCTCCAAGCGAAAGCAGATAACGGTACACGATTTCATCAACATACTTTTTCCCGAATGGACGAAGAACCTGTTTCACAAATTCTTCAAGTAACCTTTCCTTGTCATCGTCGTCCATATTCCCCTGGGCTTTTACGGAGTAACCCGCCGCAAGAAGAAGCGTTGGACGGAGGTCGGACATCTTTAGGATGTCTTCACAACGTTTCGTTTTCGCTGTGAGTTTTGCCCATAACGCCTTACCCTGTTCGAGATACGGCAACGACTCTGTGTTGCGGCGCAATGCTATCGCAAGAAAACCGTCACGCCGTGCTTCACGTGTCGTTACTAAATCCAAAGGGCTTGAAACGTATGGGATTGAGTTTGGCATTATTTATCCTCCTTGAAGAACTGTTCCTTTACAGCCCTTGCCACGGCGGCTGCAAGGACGGGCGGAACAGCGTTACCTACCTGTCCGAACTGCGTCATTGCCACGTTACGGGCATAACTGTATGAATCGAGACGCACCCCCGTGAACTCCCAGTCCAGCGGAAACGTCTGTAGGCATGCCAGTTCACGGACGGTCAGCATCCGGTCGAGGTGTGGATGGATGAAGTCGCGGTATCCACTCCTTGTTACCGTTGGAGATGGGCGATCAGGGTCTAGCCGCCGATAGGTGCAACCGAATATTTTCTCCTTGTCGGCAAGTTTCTCCCCAATGCCTACTTTACGCATCTTTGCAATCGTTGACGGCGCATGGGCGGTCGCTTCATGGTTTTTAATAGCCATGCTTCTCTATCCTTTCTTTGATTGTTCCGGCAACACGCAACGCTGTTTCGGAGGGCGGCGTTGCCGGGGGCAGATTCCCAATTGCGTCCCATACTGTCATGTATGGCTGGACTTTATGCCCGAACAAATCCACTTTTGTTGTGCTTTTCACGTCGCCATGTGTCGGTACAGGGAACTCAAACGGCACATGGACGCGGTTTCCGACGATGAAAATCCGCTCGCGGAACTGGGGTGCGCCGTATGCCGCCGAATTGAGCACTTGGTACTTCACCTCGTAGCGATAGGTGTGTTCCCTATAGTTCACGGGTTGCGTCGCCTCTTCAAGTATCGCCTCCAATGCACGCCCATGTTCCCAGTTGGCGAGGCCGCGTACATTTTCCATGACGAAACCTACGGGGAGGGCTTCGCGGACTACACGGATGAATTCAAGGACAAGTCTACCTCTTGGATCGTCAAGCCCCATCCGCTTTCCGGCGAGGCTGAAACTCTGGCACGGCGGACCGCCGATGACGAGCGCGGCTTCAAGGGGTTTGAGGTGTCCCGTTTCGAGAATCATGTCGGTCGTTATTTCGTTGATGTCTCCCTCGATAACGGGCGTGTCGGGCATATTCGTCCGTAACGTCCGGCAACAGGCTGGATCACGTTCGACCATTACGGCGGTTTCAAACCCCGCATCATGGAAGCCGATGTCAAGCCCGCCGGCGCCGGAAAAAAGCGATATGACCCTCATCCTTCTGTCGTTTGCCGCCTTAGCCATGATTTCCCATTCCGAGGCTATCCCTTCCTAAGGGCACCATGCCCTTAAACCGTCTCAACCCTATCACTTTTTCACGGAATGGTCAAGCGTTTTTCACTTTGCATATTTCGTAACTCGTTGCGTCGCAGATGGTTATTTGCCTTTTATAAAGGACTTTATCGGTTCTGCCGTCCTTGGGTGATATACCGCATTTTCTTCCCTATTTGTCTCTAAGGCTGGAATTAAGGTAGATGAAATCAGTACAGGAAACCGGGGGATTGGCAGAAAAGCCTTGCCTGGCGGATGTCACGGACGCCGAGGAAGAGCATGACGAGGCGGTCCACGCCCAGCGCAATCCCGCCGCTGGGGGGCATCCCCCGGCGAAGGCCGTCGAAAAACGCCTCGTCCATCGGGTAGTCCGCCTTGCCGAGCGCCCGCCTCGCCTCGGCCGCCGCCTCGAAACGCGCCCGCTGTTCGCCGGCGTCGCAGAGTTCGCTGTAGGCGTTCGCCAGCTCGATTCCGTCCAGGTAGACCTCCCAACGCTCGGCGACTCGTCCGTCCCCCTCCTTTAATTTGGCGAGCGAAGCGGCCGGCGCGGGGTAGTCCATCAGGACGGCCGGCCTGTCCCGGGGAAGCGACGGCTCGACTTTCTCCACCATGTCCCGGTCGAAACGCGCTTCGTCCCACGCCTCCGCCGGATCCCATCCCGCCCAGCGACGGTACGCCTCGCGAACGGGAATGACGAACCAGGGTTCGGCGAGCGAAATCCCCCCCGGCAGGGGAATGTCGCGGGCGATGCTGGCCAGCAGATCCTGTGTGTCCCGCAACATCTGGCGGTAGTCCGAACCGGCGCGGTACCATTCCAGCAGCGTGAATTCGGGGTTGTGCCGTTTTCCGCACTCGTTTTCCCGGAAACAAGGGCCGATCTGGTAGATTTTTTCACAGCCGTTGCAGAGCAGCCGCTTCATCTGAAGTTCGGGAGAAGCCCGGAGGAAGGCCCGTCCCGAAGCGGGGCAGTCAATCGTCACCTCCTGCGCGGGGGCGGGAATCCTGACGGGCGTTTCGACCTCCACAAATCCCGCGCCGTCGAAAAAGGCGCGGATCGCGCGAAGAATCCGGGCGCGGGCGGCGAGTTGTTCCGGAGTCATCACGCGATGTTCACAGGCCCAGGTCTTCGTTGACGACGAGGACGTGGAAATCCGACCGTCCGGGCTTGCTGTCGATGATCGTCGTGACGTGGCAGATCCGTTGCGGGGAATCGCAGTTCGCGCAGAACCCGGTCACCGCGCACGGGGTCGCCCGGTCGAGGCGTTTCGCGTTGGCGGGCGCGGCGACGCGCTTGACGCGGGCGATCGCCGCCTCGATGCCGCCCTCCACGATCTTGTTCCGCCCGACGACCACGATCACCTTTTTCGGCCCGTAGGACATCGCCGCGACACGGTTCCCGTTGCCGTCGATGTTGACCAACACGCCGGATTCGGTGACGGCGTTTGTGCCGGAGAGGAAAAGGTCGCAGGTCAACTCCGCGTTCATCGCGGCCACCTTCTGTTCCGGTGAAAGCCCCGGCGTGCCGTGGTCGTAGATTGTTTTGCCGGCGGCGGCCAGTTTTTTCTGCACATCAAGCCCGGCGACCGTGTAGGAGCCGCCGAAACCGATGCTCCGGGCGGATTCCGCCTCGCGTAGGATGTACGCTGCCGCGTCGGCGGAGGTCGGACAGTAGACGGCGGTGAAATGGCGCTTGGCGAGCGCGTCCGTCAGGGCGCGGCATTTCTGCTCGAACAGCCAGTCGTTTGCTTCCTGTGAGGTCATCATGGCGGGGTCACTCCGCAGTGGCGGCTCGACCGCAGTCGAACGCCTTGAGGTTCAGATCCACGAGCTTGGCGGGAAGGCGCTGGCGCGCGGCTTCTTTCCAGAGTTCCGCGTCGAAGGGGGTGATGGTCGAAAGCGCCCCCGCGATCACCATGTTCATGCAGCGGCGGTTGCCAAGGCTTTCCGCGATTTCGTCCGCCTTGATACGGAGCATCCGGGGATACTCGGCGGCGAGGCGCGCCTCGAGGTCGTCGACGGCGGGCTGCTGTCCGGTGGAGACGGTGACGGGCGTCAGGTTGACGTCGTTCATCAGGACCTGCCCGTCGGCGGCGAGCAGATGGCGCCAACGCAGCGTCTCCAGCCGTTCGAAGGAGACGAGCAGGTCGCTCGTGCCGTCGGCGATGATCGGCGAATACACGCGCTCCCCGAAGCGCACCTGGCTGATCACGCTGCCGCCGCGCTGGGCCATGCCGTGGATCTCGCTCTTCTTCACGTCCAATCCCGCCAGCGCGGCGACCTTCGCCAAGATGTCGCTGGTCAACAGAATACCCTGGCCGCCGACACCGACCAGTGACACATTAAACGTCTTCATGATTCTCCTTGTTCTCGCGTCTGCGGCCACCATTAAACCGCAAAGTGCCGCCCTTGTCAATTCCGTTTCAACACGCCTTGGAAATGGGGTGGCGGGTCGCCGGAAGGAACGTGTGTACAAAAAAATTAACGCAGAGGCGCAGAGAATATGGCATCGGCAGGAGAGGCGCCCCCCCCTTCCATTTTACACTTTCCACTTTACACTGGCGTTTGGGGAATTGTCCAACAAACGGATTTGCTCACGCCTAACGGCGTTCGCAAGGCGGAAGTGAGCCGCGTTAACGGCGAACAAATCCGTGTGCTAGAAGGAAATCGGGATTGTCGATTGCTGAACAATGAGGATTGAAGATCACGAACATTTCCACCGTATTTCTTTAAAGAACCACAATTTTCCGTATCCGCCACAATGATCTATTACCGCTCCTTGTCATTCCGGCGGCGATGTGGTACACTGTTGCACATGGAGACGAGAGAAATACATTGTTCGGCGTGCGGGCAGGATGCGATTGTCCGTGCGGAGCCGGTTTACGAGGGGTTCCGGAAGACCGGGGAGGCGTTTATCTGCACGGCGTGCGGTCACCGCTACGCGGACCGCGAATCCACTCCGTTCAAATCCGCGCCGAAACGTCCTTCGCTGTTCGCGGATGAACCCGAGGCGCGTCCCTCCCTGTTTTCCGGGGAAGAACGCCATCACTGCTGCCTGTACTGCCGGAACTATGTCGTCTCCGCCTTCGACCAGCGTTGCGGGGTGACGAACCGCACGACCGAGGCGACCGGGTGTTGCCTCCGTTTCGTGTCGAAGGAGGCGCCGGACGGGGAGACGGCCGGATGACCGGGAGGGAGGAACAGGCGCTCTGGCAAGAGGCCGTGCAGAAGGCCCGGTCGCTCGACGCCGCGCTTCAGGCGGAAGACGCGCCTGCCGCCGCCCGTCTGGCCCGTTCGTTTTCCGCCTGGCTTGCCGGGCAGACAGCGCTTCCCCGTCTTGCCGGACTGGCGCGCCTTGTCACGCCCGGCATGACACGCCGCCAGCTCTGGTGCGTGCTGGTCCCGATTGAACGCCGGATCGCGAAACTGAAGGTGACCGATGTCGAAATCTTGGAGGGGGATGCCGAAAGGGTGGGGGAATCCCCGCCGCCGATGGCGTTGACGGTCGTGCTGGATTCCCTCCGCTCCGCGTTCAACGTGGGCGGTATTTTCCGGACGGCGGAATGTTTCGGCGCGGGGAAAATCATCCTGTGCGGTTACACGGCGACGCCGGAAGACCCGCGTGTCGCGAGAGCCGCGCTTGGAACGGAACGCCGTGTCCCTTGGGAGTATACGGAAGACATCCGCGAGGCGGTCTCCACACTTCAAACGGCGGGGACGCCCTGCGTCGCGCTGGAAACCGTCCCGGACGCGCCGTCGCCCGACGGTTTTGACTGGCCTTTCCCGTGCGCCCTCCTCTTGGGGAACGAACGGTTCGGCCTCCCTGCGGATGTCGTGAGCCGATGCGCGGGTGTCGTGCGGATCCCCCTTGCCGGCGTGAAGAATTCGCTGAACGTGGGTTCCGCCTTCGCGATCGCGGCAAACGCGATCCGCCGCTGCTGGGAACGGAGGTGACAGCCGATGGCAATCGGATTCCCGCCCCGCCTCATACGTTCTGCATCAGGCGGACTTGGCGGAGTTTGATTTCAGGGGCGAACGCCCGGACGGCGGCCTCGATCTTGGCGAGATAGTTTTGCCTGAGTTCAAAGAGCCGCCGGGCGTTTGGCACGTAAACAAATAAGATACCGCGTTCGTCGTCCCATTTTCCGGGGACGGCATCCCGCGCCACCTCTTCCGGCACGATCTCCGCCCAGGCTTGCGACAACCGTTCGAGCCAGGGGCTTTCGTGGATTCCGAGACGGGAGAGGAGCGTTTCGACGGCGTTCGACATGGGGATCGGATCGGCGTGCGTCTCATGCGGATCGGCGTCGATTGGAAGTCCCCTGCGGGTCAACGAAAAAAGGCGGTCAACGCCGGCGTTGCGGGCTAAATCCCGCTCCGTCAGCGTTTTCCGCCCTTCCGGGGAGGCGTGTGCGTAGAACATCTCCGGTTCCGGCTCCGTGTCCACGAACGGGCTTTCGTCCGTGACCTCCGGGGCTACCGGTTCCGGAAATGCGCGGCGCACCGCCTTCTTCCGTTTCGGGAACATCCCTCGCTACTCCTCTACGCTTGAGCGCATGATCTCCAGGAAGGTGTTGATCGCCGTCTTCAACGCGCTCATCATACGAGGGAAGAACTTCTCCACCTGGGCGAAGTCAGAGATGAAAAGTTCGATCGACCCCCAGGTCTCGTTGTCGACGGTGAAAATTTTCGCCACTTTCGTGCGGGCCGTCGCCCGGTCTGACGCACGGACCACGCGCTCGAACTCATCGTCGTCGTCGATCGACCAGAACTTCGGGTAGATGATGCGGAAGAAATCGGCGTCTTCGTTGTTGAAGCAGACGAAGTAGTGCCCGCCCTCGTACTTGAAGTGTACGTCGCCGTCGCTGTCGAGGTTCGGGACGTATCCCTCCATCTTGAGGTAGTTGAGCATCTTCATCTTCCGTTCGGCAACGATCACGTTTTCTTCCGGTTCTTCGGGTTCGAGGAAGGACGGGGTTTCGCCGCCCTCCGTCCGGACGGCATCCGACTTCTCGTCGCAATAGGTGGCGAGCATACGGGAAATCAAGACGGAGAGGTTGGAGTATTTGGTCTCCTCGTTCTTGATCCGCTCCTCCTGTTTCTGGCTGAACGCCTTCAGGGTCTCGATGTCGTACTCCTTGCGGTCGCGCCAGGCGGCAAAGAGGTCGGCAAAAGCGCCGTCCTTCTCGCCGTTGACCAGGGCGTTCGCGGAAAGCTCGTGTTCTTTCGGGAAGTAGACGCTGAGCCGGAGGGGAGCGCACCCGTCCGACGTGTCGCCGCCCGTGAGCGAGCCTTTCAGATACACCAGTTCGCGGTCGTACGGCTCTGCCAGGAGGAGTGCCGTCTCGCGGGGCAGGTATCCGATCTTGTCGCCGTTCTTGTAAACGGCAAATGCGTTCGCGTCGTGTTCGTTCCCCACCTCCCGTTCAATGGCGACGTCGTCGCCTGCGGCGACTTCGACACTTTTGTGGTGAGCACGACCGACAACCCAGTCCTGGATGTGACCGAGAGAGGAGCCGGGCTTCTCCTTCTTCTCGCGGAATTCGTCTAGTTTCATGTTTTTGTTCCTTTCCTTGTACTAAAAAAGGGGACGCAACCAGTTGCGTCCCCCGGTAAAGAGTGACGCGGTTATTGCACGGTTTGCCAATAACCATTGACCCATACGCGGCGCGCGGCGCCGGATGCGTCATTGACAACCTCCCAGTGACCTTCTACCCAGACCCTCTGGGGTTCCGAAGGCTGCACGGTGGTGACCGCCTGCTGCTGGACCACGACGGGTTGCTGCTGCTGGACCACGACCGGCGCGGGCTGTTGCACCACGACGGGCGCGGGCTGCTGGACCACGACGGGTTGCTGCTGCTGAACCACCACCGGCGCGGGCTGCTGCACCACGACGGGCGCGGGTTGCACGACGACCGGTTCCTGCACGACGACGGGGGTCGCCCGCTCGCCGAGGATGGCGTCAACCGTTCCCGCGATGACCGCGGCTCCGACGGCGCCGGCGGCGATGCCGAGCCCCCCGTCATACCAGCGGTTGTGGTGGTGATGGTGACGCGCGGGCGGC
>JAGCVN010000151.1 GCA_017962315.1 Kiritimatiellia bacterium | reverse complement strand
GAGGCGCAAAAGGAATGATTCCACTCCGCACACTCGAGAAATCGGGACGCCTCGAAGAATTCTTCAACTACCGGCTGCGGCATCTGCGGCAGGTCGTTTGCGTAGCGGCATGACCGATGCAGAAAAATCTCGTTGCACCCGGCACACACGTGTTCTCATCCAAATTCCCGCACTAGGATACGGACGGCGGTTATTTTGCCCATTTTGCCAAAAATTTTTCAAAATACTTCTTTTCATTTCAGCCCTAAAGGGTAAAATAACGCTTACCGATTGAGTAAAGAAAGGGTAACCTTCATGGACACAGAACGCATGAAAACAGATGAAACTCTCAACAGGAAACTTCGCACGGGGACGTTTTCGCGTCTACGTGGTGTTAGGGATCGTTTCGGTTGTGTATTCATGCTTGTCACAGCCGTAGCGATCGCGCTTGCGGGCTCGGCGTGGGGTTATTCGTATACGGATGCCAAGGGTATTACCTGGAACTACGAGTTCATCCCAGACAGCACAGAAGTGGCAATCGTCAAGGGCGAAAGCCAGGCGGCCGTCGTCGGCGCGACCGGCGAGGTGACCGTCCCCTCCACGCTGGGCGGCTACACGGTAAGGCGCATCGGCCAGTATGCGTTCTACAACTGTTCCGCGATCACGAAGGTGACGATCCCCAGCGCCGTGGAGTACATCGGCCTACATGCTTTCGACGGGTGTTCCGGCCTGACGCGCATGGACGTCCCGAACGGCGTGACCGAGATCGACAAGTATGCGTTCAGGAAATGTACCAGCATGATGTATCTGACGCTCCCCTCGAGCCTCACGACGATCGGTGCCGGCGCGTTCTATGGATGCAGCTCGCTCCTGACCGCGACGATTCCCTCCGGCGTGACCACGTTGAACGCCAACACGTTCTCCGGGTGCACGAAATTAAAGACGGTGACGCTCCCATACGGCCTGACGACCCTGAACAGCGCGTTCTCCGGGTGCACAGGCCTGCAGACCGTCTTCATTCCGATCAAGTTCGTAAACCAGGACCTGTCGAGCATCTTCTCCGATTGCCCGGCAACGCTTGAGAAGAGGTTCTGCGGGACGACGAGGACCACCACGTATACGTGGCACTACCAGGTGATCAAGCTCCCCGGCGGAAACTACTACACGGAGCTGCGGCACATTTACGGCGATCCGGCCGTCTCGCCCACGGCGAACCAGACGATTCAGACGCCTGCCACGGTCAACGGCTACCCGGTCAACGGCATCGGATATAACGCGTTCAAATATACTGGGATAAAGAAATTGACCTTCGGTTCGAACGTGACGAGTATCGGCGACTTTGCGTTCTATGGCTGCGGCTTGGAGAATGAACTGGTCATCCCCAATTCCGTGACGAACATCGGTATGTCGGCGTTCAGCGGGTGCGCTAAACTGCCAAAGGTCACGCTCGGCACTTCATTGAAGGCGATAAAGGGGGCGACTTTTCAAGGATGCAAGGCGCTTGAAGAGATCGCGATACCGGACAGCGTCACGAACATCGCCGCAGGCGCGTTCAAGGACTGCAGTAAGCTAGACTTGGTCACGATACGCAAGGCGATGCTCGGCAAGGTCCTTGACGCCCAGGTCTACCCCGGATGCGCGTCGAATCTGCTGATTATGTACATGGACGGCTCCAGCGTCGACATGACGAAACATGTCCTGGCGCAGATAAAAAACGGGGTTGCATGGTATTTCAAGGTGTACAACGCCGCCGATCTAAAAGCGGTGCAGATGGTCAATTCGACGTCTCTCGCCACGAAGCCGTCGGGAATCGTGACGATTCCCTCGAAGTTCACGTATGACGGTGATGACATCACGGTCAAAGATTTGGGAACGTCCTCTTTGGCGTGGGCGGATGTCACGGAAGTTACGATTCCCAATACCGTGACCAATATTGGCCAAAGTGCATTCTATGACTGCGAGAATTTGGAAAAGGTTTCCATCGCCTCGAGTGTGAAGAGCATTGGCTCGGAAGCGTTCGCTTTCTGCTATAAGTTGTCCAATGTGTCAATTCCTTCCAGCGTGACGACGATCCACAAGTGGGCATTCCAATATTGTCGTTCGCTCACGGCCATTACGGTTCCCGACAGCGTTACGAGCCTTGGCGATTATGCGTTCCAGTCTTGCAGTGCCTTGAAGACGGCGTCCCTGCCGGGCAGTCTGTATGGGGTGATTGACGAGTCCAAGGTGTTCGCCTCCTGCCCGTCCGACCTCAAGATCGTCTACCGCGGCCTCACCCACAAGGTGACGTTCAACGCCACCGCCAACGGCGGCACCATTGCACTTGCCGATCGTGCCAAAGACGTCGCGCACGGCTCGGCGGTTGGCAGCATGCCGACGCCGAACGCGCCGTCCGGATATTCGTTCACGGGGTGGTTCACGGCCGCGAGCGGCGGCACGCGCGTCACCACGGCCTACATCATAAATGCGGACGTCACTTTCTATGCGCATTATACGCAGACCCCCTGCACTGTCACGTTCAACGCGAACGGCGGCACCGTGTCGCCGACCACCCGCCTCGTCGTGAAAGGCGGACAGGTGGGGACGCTGCCCACGCCTACGCGCGACGGCTACACGTGCAACGGCTGGTGGACGTCTCCGATGGTGGGCGGCCAGCGGATTTCCGAGACCCAGACGATAAACGCAGACGTCACCTTCTACGCGAACTGGCTGGAGAACCACACGGTGACGTTCAACGCGAACGGCGGGACGCCTGCGACGATCACCCGCACCGTCGTGCACGGCAGCACGGTCGGCGAACTGCCGGAGTCCACCCGCGCGGGCGACTTCACCTTCGGCGGCTGGTGGACGGCCGCGAGCGGCGGCACGCAGATCTCCGCGTCCCAGCAGATAACCGCAAACGCAACCTACTACGCCCACTGGACGGCGAACTTCCTGACGGAGACGGTGGATGGCTATA
This sequence comes from Kiritimatiellia bacterium, assembly GCA_017962315.1. Taxonomy (GTDB): domain Bacteria; phylum Verrucomicrobiota; class Kiritimatiellia; order RFP12; family UBA1067; genus RGIG8368. Next base: position 10,549 of record JAGCVN010000151.1, on the reverse strand, counting down.
AATGGTACTACACGATCGAAGGCGATGGCTCCGCGCGGGTCTTCAAGGCATGGGGCTCACCTGCCGTCGAGCCCGTGCCGACCGGCGTCGTGACCATCCCGGCGACGCTCGGCGGAAAGCCCGTCACGATCATCGGCGGCGATGCGTTCATTAACTGCTCCGGCATGACGAAGGTCTTGATCCCGGACACCGTCACGACGATCTGGTCCAGCGCGTTCAAGGGCTGCTCGGGCTTGAAGGACTTCACGTTCCCCGACGGTCTTTCGACGGTCATGTCCAGCGCGTTCCAGGGATGCACCGGTCTGGAAAGCGTCGAGATCTCGGTCGCCGTGTCGGAGATCGGAAACTATGCGTTCGCGCTCTGCGGCAATCTCAAGACCGTGACGTTCGCCGGCAACTGTCCGACGACCGGCGGCGACAAGATCTACGACGGCGCGAACGGCGAACTCGTGTCGATCGTGCCGGCAACGGCATCCGGCTGGGCGGACGCCCTCGCGGCCGGCACCTGGCAGAGCCGCGCCATCCGCTCCACCGCACGGGATGTCACCGTGACATTCGATCCGAACGGCGGTGAAGTGGCCGAGGCCAGCCGCACGGTCCAGAGCGGTTCGGAGATCGGATCGCTGCCCACGCCCACGCGCACGGGCAACTGGTCCTTCCTGGGCTGGTTCACTGAGGTGAGCGGCGGCACGAAGATCAGCACGGCTGCCGTCGTTTCGGACGACGTGACGTACTACGCGCATTGGTCGCAGACGCCGCCGACTACCACCACCGTCACCTTCAATCCCAATGGCGGCACCGTGTCGCCCACCAGCAATACCTTCCCTGTCAATACGCAGATCGGCGAACTGCCCACCCCGGTGCGGAGCGGTTACACGTTCGACGGATGGTGGACGGCGGCGGAGGGCGGCACGCTGGTCACGTCTTCCACGGCTTTCCGCAACAGCACGACAATCTACGCGCACTGGAAGCAGAGCTTTACCGTCACGTTCAACGCGGCGGGCGGCACGCCGGCGTCGACTACCCGCACCGTCGCGAGCGGCGATGCGGTGGGCGATCTGCCCACGCCGGCGCGCGCGGACTGGACGTTCCTCGGCTGGTTCACTGCCGCGAGCGGCGGTAGCGCGATCAGCGCGTCCACTACGGTCTCGGGGAACGTGACCTTCTACGCGCACTGGAAGAAGACGAACTTCACCGTCACGTTCGACGCCAACGGCGGTACCGTTTCGCCGGCTACCCGCGCCGTCGCGAACGGCGCGGCGGTGGGCGCCCTGCCCACGCCCGTATGGGCGGGCAACTCCTTCCAGGGCTGGTGGACGGCGGCAAGCGGCGGCAACCAGATCAGCGCGTCCACCACGGTCAATTCGGACATCACCTACTATGCCCATTGGACGGCCAATGTGACGACGGTCAGGGTGGACTTCGACGCCAATGGCGGCACGGTGACGCCAGCCTCCAAGTCGGTCGCAACCGGCTCGGCAGTGGGCGATCTTCCCACGCCGGCGTGGGAAGGCCACGTCTTCCAGGGCTGGTTCACGGCGGCGAGCGGCGGCACGAAGGTGGACGCGGCCACCGTCGTCTCCGCAAACGCGACGTTCTACGCGCAGTGGCTCGCGTCCGGCTACAGCACCTGGACGGACGCCAACGGCCTCACGTGGATCTACCGCATCGACGGCGGCAAGGCGGAGCTGTACAATGACGACAACGCGGCCATCTCACCGGCCACGGTGGCGGGGTCCATCACCGTTCCCGCCACGCTTGGCGGCTGCCCGGTCACGCGCATCGGGAACTGCGCCTTCCTGGAATGCCCCAATCTGGAACGCGTGACGATCCAGCCCGGCGTGACGAGCATCGGTGACTGGTGCTTCCAGGACAGCCCGTCGCTGAAGGGCGTGTCGATCCCGGTCGGCGTCACGGACCTCGGCGACCAGGCGTTCAGCGGCTGCACGGCCCTTGAGAGCATTTCGCTTCCTGCCAGCGTCACGACTATCGGAAGCGCCGTGTTCTCCGGTTGCCCGGCCCTGGCGCAAGTGAACATCCCGGCGGCGCTGCAGGTCATTTCCGAGTGCGCGTTCGCGGACTGCATTTCTTTGACGAGCATTACGTTTCCAAGCGGCGTCGCGACCATTGCGGACAGTGCATTCAAAGACTGCGCAAACCTGTCCGAGATGCGGATTCCGAAGACGGTCACGAGCATCGGGGTTGACGCTTTCACCGACAGCGCCTTGGCGGTCGTGTATGTCGAGGCGGGCGACACCGTGCGCGTGAAGGGGCTTGTCGAAGGTTCGGGATACGATCAGCCTGTCACGTACATCGAGGATTCGATGGATGCGCGCACCGTCACCTTCGACGCGAACGGGGGAAGTGTGTTCGAACCCTACCGCAGGGTCAATCTCGGCGAGCAGGTGGGAACGCTGCCCGAAGCCACGTGGGATGAGGACCATGCGTTCCTAGGCTGGTTCACGGAGGACGGCGTACAGGTCGCGCCGTCGTGGGTCATGACAGGGGATGTCACCTTCTACGCGCTGTGGAGAGAGAACGGCGGCGTTTCCCCTGACACTCCCGACCCCTCCGACCCCGGCGAATGTTACATCGCGCTGAACGTGGGCGACATCACCGCCCCTTACGCGGTCCCCAAGGCCGTGACACTGCGCGGTGCGGTGTACGACGGCTGCGATGCCGCCGGCGTCGTGGAACTCAAGCTCGGAAAGGTGAACGTCAAGAAGCAGACCGGCAAGGTTTCCGGTTCGGTGACGCTGCTTTCCGGGAAGAAGTACACCATCAAGTCGAAATCCGTGAACGTGATCAACGGAGCGCCGCTGACCGTCTCGTTGAGTGTCAAGACGCTCGGCGCCATGACGCTCACCATCGGAGGGAACCAGTTCGCGGGTTCGCTCGGCAGCCGGCACGTGCAGTCTGCAAATGTAGGCGGCAAATGGCCGAAGGCGGCCGCCACGGCGGGGCTTGTCGCCGTCGACCTCTCGAAGTTCCCCGGCGCGGTGGTGGAAGACCTTCTGCCGTCCGCCGAGGTGGCGATGGTCTCGAAGGGTAAGTGGGTGTTCAAGAAAGGGGCATCCGTCAAGTGGACGAAGGTGAAGGCGGGGGTGACGCCGCTTCTGCTTGACCCCGTTTCCGGCAAGGGGCTGGTCGTGGACACGGCGAAGGGCAAGACGAACCTCTCGGCAATCAAGCTTACCTACACGCCGAAGACCGGGCTGTTCAAAGGCTCGTTCAAGGTCTACGAATTGCAGGGGTACGGCGCGGCCCGGAAGTTGAAGAAGTACACCATCAAAGTGACCGGCGCCGCCGTGGACGGTGTCGGCTACGGCGTGGCGACGTGCAAGAAGCCGTCCATCTCTTGGCCGGTTGCTGTTCAGTGAGGATGTGTTAACGAAGGAAAGGAGTCACAAATGAAGGTCAGTCTGATGAAGTCTGTTGTCGCCGGCGCGGTGATCGCGCTGGCCGGATCGGCGTTCGCCGTCACGTACGCCAGCGTGGAATACGAGGGGTACCAATGGGATTGTTCAATTGACGGGAGCGTGGTCTCGGTCTACGGCGTTTATCCCATCCCCAGCGGGGATGTGGAAATCCCGCCTACGGTCGGCGGAAAGTCCGTCACGCGTCTTGGTGATTATCTTTTTAGTAACTGCCAGCAATTGCAGTCCATAGGTATCCCTGGATCCGTGAAGGAAATCGGGAAAGGTGCGTTCTCGGATTGCATTGGCCTGAAAGAGAGCATCCTGCCCCTCAATCTTGTCAGTATCGGGGAAGAGGCTTTCAAAAATTGCAAGTCCTTGGTCAGGATAGTCCTCTTCAATGTCACAGATCTAGGCGCTGGTGCATTTACGGGTTGTACAGCGCTGAAGTCTGTAGACCTCCCGTCCCGTTTCGCCAAGACCAAGAGCGAACACCTGGCCGGCTACTTCTCCGGTTGCCAGCAAGGGATTGAATTCTTCTACTTTCTCGACGGAACGGCCGCAGGCTTTTTCCCAAAAACGGCCGCAGGCAATCATCTGCTCATGTACTTTTCTGTCTTGGACGACGGCTCCGTACAGATCGGCCCCGGCCCTGATGGGACGTCTGCCATAACCAACACCGAAGAGATAGAGAAGCCTCTCTTCTTGCCGAATGAGATAGAAGGAAGAAAAGTTACGCGCATCGGGGATTATGCGTTCAGATACTGCATGATCAGAGGTCTGTCCGTCCCGGAAGGGGTGGAGCATATCGGGCAGGGCGCGTTCTACAATTGTGAAATACTTCAAAAGGTGACGCTTCCGTCTACGGTGAAGTCGTGGGGACAGGGTGTGTTCTCCGACTGTCCGGTCTTGAGATCAGTGTCACTGCCGATCAAGGCCCACGGACAGGAGGACAGTCTCTTCTACAACTGCCCTGATCTTACACGCATTGTGTATCGGGTGACTGTTGGCGGCAAATGCTACACAATGAGCGACCTCTCGGATGATAAATATGCGATGTTGCACGGAATCGACCCTGAGCCGGCGGGCAAGTTGTCGATCATCGGTGTCGCCGGCTACAGGTTCAACAAGATTGATGATCTTGCTTTTTCAGAATGCCCCGATCTTACGGAGGTAGCGATTTCCGGTACCGTGGTGTCGATCGGGAATTATGCGTTCAGGGAGTGTACGAACCTTGCGCGAGTCAGTATCCCGTCGAGCGTGACGGAGATCGGGGAAGACGCATTCGGAGAATGTCCTGCGTTGAAGACGATCGTCGTGAAGAGAGGGGACGTGGAGCGTGTGAAGGCGTTGCTTGAGGCCTCCGGCTTCAATACCGACGGCGTGACGTTCATAGAGAGTTCGACGGACAAAGTGGATTACGATGTGGATCCGGAGTCGCTCGATCCGTTCAACCCCGGCGAGCTTCCCTGCTACGAGGTTCTGAATCCGGCGGACATCTGGGACCCCCTGAAGTTCACAAAGGCGGTTTCGCTTTTCGGCGCGGTCTACTACGGCTGTGACATCGTGGGTGTCGTGGAGCTCAAGCTCGCGAAGCCGAAAAACTACAATTCGAAGGCTTCCGGATCCGTGACGCTGAACAACGGCAAGAAATACACGATCAAGAGTCAGAAATTCAATTTCGGCAGCCAGTATGCCACGAGCCTCAACCTGACCGTCAACAAGCTGGGCTCGTTGCGGGTCGCCATCGGTAGCATCGGGGGGAGCAACGCCTTCTCCGGCTCCCTGGGCCGCTACCACGTGCAGACGGCGAAAGTGGGCGGAAACTGGACGCGGTCTGACGCCACCGCGGATGTCTCGCTCGGCGACCTTTCCGCAGTGCCGGGCACAGTTCTCGAAACCCTCCTGCCAGACACGGAGCCGGTGGCACCGTCGCGCGGCAAGTGGGTGTTCAAGAAGGCCGCCTCCGTGAAGTGGACCAAGGTGAAACCCGGCATCGCTGCGCTCGTGACCGACGCGGCTTCAGGCAAGGGGTTGGTCGTGGACACGTCGAAAGGCAGGACGAACCGCTCGGCGCTCAAGCTCACCTACACGCCGAAGTCCGGTATCTTCAAGGGGTCGTTCAAGGTCTATGCGTTGCAGGGCAGCGGCAAGGCGACGAAGCTGAAAAAGTACACCGTCAAGGTGACCGGCTTCGTTGTCGATGGCAGCGGCGCCGGCCTTGCGACCTGCGCGAAGCCCGCCATCTCCGGGAAACTCACGATCGAGTAAACGCCTCGCCGTATAGGGTATACCCGTTTTCCCCGGCTTCCAGACATCCAGATGCCTGGAAGCCTTTTCTTTCTTTCCCTGTGGAGGAAGACAAAGAGGCTTTCTGGTCTTTTGTGGAAACAGATGCCATGCGATTTTTGATTGAAGCGCAGAGACGCAGGGAAGAACAGATCTCACGGTACGGGTATTCGGCGCAGGGAACACAAAGGGGGACAGGCTGTCGTCGCCGCTGGTTCCGGGAAGGGCTAGGTTCCCGTTGCCTTTTCTCTGCGTCTTATCTATACGTTTGATTGGCGACAGCCGAAACAACTTGTAAAGACAACATCCTTCTTTCGCCGCGCAACAGCGCGGCGTTTTCATAACCGCGCATGGGTGTATGCGGAAGAAGCAAACGTTGTCTTGAGTTGTTCATGTTGTTTTCAGAAACTTACCCTCATGTACATTCCCGCGCGAGCGCGGGCGGCGGGTTAAAACTCCGAAGAACCAGAAACTCGCGAGTTTTCCCTCCCGTTGCTTTCCCGGGAGACCGTCGTTTCACACCTCGAAAATACCTCTTGCCGGTTGAATTAGACCCGCACGCAGACACGAAGTCTCGTTAAAAACCTGTATGCGTTTTTCTCCCACAAAAACGTTGAAACGCCAGAACAAATGTATCGTAGGGCCATTTCCGCGTCTCGGACGATGCCCGTACCTTGTGCGGGAGTGTAAATGAGGATAACGGTACGGATTGAATGTTGGATGTTTTCATATTTGCACCCCCGAAAGAAGATATGGTATACTTTCGGTCTTGAAAGGAAAGGGAATCCGCGATGGGGGAAAAGGAAAGTGTTGGGGTCGGGCGGTTGGTGGGGGGATGTTTGCTGCTTGCCTTTGTTTCGTTTTTTGCGTGGGTTGTCATCCGCGATATTTTTCCTGCGACGCTTGATGGTTACGAACCGGTGGCGTGCCGGATTGAACAGTCGAAGATTGTCTGCGAAAAACTTGACCGCTTCGTTTTGACGGTTTCGTTCGCCTACGACTACGGAGGACGCAGATACACCTCGAATGCGCTCTGTAGACCGGGGGCGCGCGAGTTTGTTTTCGACCGGCTTGCCGACCGGCGTCCGCTTCTTGAAAAGTATGCGCCGGGGAAGTCCCAGATATGCCGTGTCGATCCGAATAACCCTTCGGACGGCGTTCTTCCCGTTGAGGCGTTCTTTAAGAACGGCGGGGGGCGTCCCCGTCAAGTGATGCGGGTGGTTCCCGTCACGATTCTGGCTCTTTTCTTCGGTGCCGGTGTGTTTATCATCGTTTCTTCGTTTCCGGCCGCCCGCCGACTTTCGACCCCGCGTTTCCGCAAGCTGTTGACATCGGTGATGGTCATCCTGTTTTCACTTCCGTTCACCGTGCTGGGGACGTTTGAGATCCGTTCCGCCCTGCGCAACCGGAGCGAGACGAAAACATACGTGCCGGTTTCCGCAAAGATCCTCTATTCCGGTGTCCGGTCGCACAAGTCCGGCGGACGCCGTCCATCGACGACGTATAACGTCCGCGTCGGCTATACGTATGTTGTGAACGGGCGCGCATACGAGAGCGACAGGTATTCTGTCGTCGAGATCAGCACGAGCGGTTACGAGAGCCACCGACGCAAGGCAGAAAGGTACAAGACCGGCGACACGGTGACGGCTTACGTTTCGCCGGCGGATCCCCGTCAGAGCGTGCTTGTCCGGGACGGGACGCTGGATGAGTGGTTTCCCATAATCGCGTTTGGATTGTTCGGCGTCGTTGGCCTTGGTATCATGGTGACGGGAATCAGCCTCTTGTTTACCGCGTTTGCGCGGAAAGAGGGGGCTCGTTCGTTTGAAGGCCATCCTCTTCGATGTTCGTATGGTGACGTGGCCGGGCTGGGGTTCTTCGCCGTCTTCTGGAATCTGGTAATCTGGTCGTTGTTGGGGGGACTCTACGCCGGGGGCGTCTTTGAAAAGTTTGAACCGGTTTTCCTCGTCCTCGCGCTTTTCCCGATAATCGGGATCGGCCTCGTCGTCGCCTTTTTCCGGAAGCTGTCGTTTGAACGGAAGGCGCCCAAGCTCACCATGTCCCTTTCCTGTGCGATGTGGACGCCTGGGGCGGGTGCGCAGATCGACTGGAGACTGGAACGGGCGGAAGAGGTGGAGTCGCTGGAAATCGTTCTGGAGGGGTGGCGGTGGACGGGCGGGAAACACCGCTACAAGACCGTTGTATCCGCCACGTCTTGTTGCCGGTATGACGGTCAGGTCATCCCGCCGGACTGGCGGTTCGGCTTTTCCGTTCCAGAACGCATGGACGATGTAAAATGGACGTTTGTCGTCAAGATGAACGTGAGAAACAGTCAACACCCGTACACCCACGCCTACGCCTTGCCGTCTGTTTAGCCTGGCACGCACGCTTTACAGGGTAAGATAGACATTGTGCACAAATCGCAAGTGTCACAATTGTTCACAAATGACAAATGACAACGGATAAAAGCCCCTCATAGTTGCATTGGAGGCACTTGTGGCAGCTGTGAACAATTGTCATTTGTGAACAATCAAGTTATAGGCAAGCCCGCCGCCCGCACTGCGCACGGGAATATATATAAGGGTAAGTTTCTGAAAACAACATGAACAACTTGAAAACAACGTTTGCTTCTTCCGCGCACAACCGTGCGCGGTTATGAAAACGCCACGCCGTTGCGCGGCGAGGGAAGGATGTTGTCTTTAGAAGTTGTTTCGGTTGTCGCCAATCGAACGTATAGGCAAGCCGGGACGCGGATGAATGTTTGAAAACCGCAATTTGCATCGAAGGCACGGGGGACAATGAAGCTATGGCAAAGGGGACTTGAAAAATCGTTCGTCAATCGGTATACTTTTCGTCATGAAGATAAACCAAATCGTAGGTGTTACGGTCATGGCGACCGTCTTTTCGACAAGGGCGGCGGACGTTCCTTTCAGCAGTGTGCTGGCAGATCCCCTTGCTTGGCTATACACGGATTCCAAGGTCGAAACCGTAGAGCGGATGGAGGAAATCGATGTGCCGTCGAACGGTGTGGTCGATGTGAACATCCTTTTGAACGGGCTCAGACCTGGCGTTCCGTTGACGTTTAGCACCGCCGTCGCCGGCGGTGAATGGTACAGGATGCGGGCGGTTCCGGTGGGGCGTAACACGGGTGTGCGCGGGTTTCTCGAGATGGCACCGGGTGACAACCCGCATGTGGCCCGTCGCGCGCCGTTTGAGGTGTTCGACGTGCTGGAACCGCTTGCAAAACAGGAGATAGCGTCGCCACGGGAAACCGAAGCATTGCGTTTCCGTCTGGACTATGCGCCGGAAAGGGTGAAGTCGTTCCCTGTCCGTTTCCGCCTCAAACAGCAAAGTGTATCGCGGGAATTGTCTCTCAAGGTGAACGTACACGCTGTCGCGCTGCCGCCTGTGGGAAAGGACAGCTTCAAGTACACGAACTGGATGGACTTCGACAGCATGGCAGTCTCGCACGGACTCAGACCTTGGAGCGAGGAGCATTGGAAGATGATCGAGAAGTACGTGCGTCTCGCTACACGCGGACGCCAGAATACCGGCCTGATGCGCGCTGTGTTTGAAAAGGAAGCCGGTGGTGCGGTGCGACTCGACAAGGAAAAATTTGCACGTTTCCTTGATATCTACGACCGGGCCGGCATCTGGTATCTGGAAGGGATGCACCTTGCGGGTTTCGCGGCAGGCTGGGGGTCCCCGGCGTTCAAGACGGTCTATACCACCAATATCACCACTACGGTGCAGGGTGCGCTCGCGCTTTCGAAGCTGGCGCGGATGTACATGGAAGAGATCGAGGTGCGCGGGCTCAAAGACCGTTGGTATCAGCACGTCGCGGACGAACCGGGCGGGAAGAACGTGAGCGAATACCGCATCACGGCGGGAATCGTCCGCCGGTATATGCCGGGTATACGTACGATAGACGCAGTGGAAGAACCGTCCTTCGCTGGTGCACTCGACGTGTGGTGTCCGAAGGTGGACTCTTTCGAGCGACACCATGCCCTGTACGACAGTTTCCGTGCGAATTTCGGCGACCGCGTGTGGTGCTACACATGTTGCATTCCGGGAGGAAAATGGATGAACCGCACGATGGACGGCGAACTACTGCGTCCCGCGTTGATTCCGTGGGTTTCGGTAATGTGGGACATCGAAGGTTTCCTGCACTGGGGTTACAACCGCTGGCAGCGCAATCAGGGACAGGATCCGTTTAAGGAACCGTATCCGAAAAGTTGGGAAGGTTCGAATAACGGTCATTCGCTTCCGCCCGGCGACACGCATATCGTCTATCCCGGCACGGACGGACCGTGGCCGAGTGCGCGGCTAGAGGCGACGCGGGCCGGCATGGAGGACGCCGATCTGTTGACAAGGCTCCGCCGCCGTGACAGGGCGAAGGCCGATGGCCTGGTCAGGCGTATCGCGCGCGGATTCTGCGATTACACACCAAAATGCAGCCTCTACCGCGAGGTGCGCCGCGACATTCTCCTCGCTTTAGAGGAGTAATCCTTTAACTTTCTTTCTTCTCAGTCTCGCAATTCGGAGACAGGAGCCGCTGTGCCTTTGACGAATCGGCAATGGCGTTTCCGGGGGTTAAAGCGAGGAAATTTCGGTTACGGTCAGACCGGTGTATTTCGCGATCAGTTCGAGTGCCATACCATCGGCTTTCATCTGCCGTACGGACTGACGTAGTTTTTCAGTCGCCGCGTCCCTCTCCGCCGTCGCCGCGTCCCTCTCCGCCGTCGCCGCGTCCCTCTCCGCCGTCGCCGCGTCCCTCTCCGCCGTCGCCGCGTCCCTCTCCGCCGTCGCTGCGTTGAGCGCCGTGGTCGCGGCATCGAGTGCAGCCG
>JAGCVN010000150.1 GCA_017962315.1 Kiritimatiellia bacterium | reverse complement strand
TGAAAAATGAAAAATGAAAAATGACGAATGACGAATGTTCACAAATACAAATATCGGGGACACTTGCGATTTGTGAACAATTGTGACACTTTCGATTTGTGAACACTATCCGCGCCCCTTCCCAAAAAATGGAAGAGCCGGGAATTACAGGTAGATTGCGTGAAAACAAACGTAAACAAACATAACCAAAAATATTCCAAAATATCCATTGACAAGTAAGGATTATTTGCATTATAGTGGTCGCATCAGAGACAAAAAGGTTAACGGAAACCGGAAGTGTCGATCATGGGAAACGAAGAGTACAAGAGTCTTGAAGAGGTAGCGGAGATGCTGGGTGTCACGTACCAGCTGATCTACCGTCTGGTCCGTTCGGGCGAACTGCCCGCCGTGCGGCTGGGTAAGCTTTACCGCGTGTCGAGTCGTGACCTCGACGCCTATCTTGAACGCAGCAAGCGCACGGCGTCCGGCGGCGTGTGCAGCGTGTGCGGGGTTTTCTACAAGTCGAGGAAATCCCTTGAGCAGACCTGTTCGGCGCCCGGCTGCGAGGAATCGATTTGTTTCGACTGCTGGAATCGGCGGGGTATCCGGAAATGCCCTGCACACACTTCTGAAAACCAGGCTTAACGAAAGGGAAAACGATGGGACTGTTCAGCGATATCTGTCCAGAATGCGGCAACAAGGTTTCAAAGCGGGCGCGGTTCTGTTCCGAGTGCGGCCATGGTGCGCCGGACGGCTGGTTCAAATGCCCGCAGTGCGGCAAATGGGTCGGCAATGACTCAAATTACTGTCCCCTCTGCAACCATCCGCTCTTCCCGGAAGAGCGCATCGACCTCGCCGGCGGCGTCTGGGCACGGAAACCGGGCGAGTTTGCCCGGCGTTTTGAACTCGACGACGTACGGTTCATCCGTGAAAACGGCCTCATGGTGCAGGAGGGGACGGTCGCCGTGCTTCTCGACGGCGGCAAGGCGGTCGGGACGCTCGGGGCGGGGCGGCACCATCCGCAGGGGACGCTGCGTTCGATCAACTGGTTCGGGAACCCGCCGCCCCGCGCCGCCTTGATGGTCGATTCGGGCGAGTGCGTGTTCCGCGTCGATTTCACCGGGAAGACCTCCGGCGTGGGCGAGGTGGCGTCCGCCCCGCTCCGTTCCGCCGAAGAGCTGGAGGTGGGGTGCGTTGCCGAGGTGACGGTCCGCTTCGTCCCCGACAAGGCGGCGGCGTTTATCGCGAACGTGATGAAGGAGGGGCGCAGCGTGTCGATGAAGGACATCTGCGCGCACCTCTACGAGAACGCGCTCTCCGCCGTGCGCGACCTGTGTACGCAGTCGAAGATCGAAGACCTCGTGAAAGACCCGGCCCGCCGCGAGCGTTTCGAGGAGGGGATAGGCCGCGCGCTCCGCGACAGCTTGAACAGCTGGGGGCTTGAGTTTATCCGCGCCGGTGCGGTCGAATTCTACGGCAAAGCCTACGAGGAGATGCGCGAGAAGTACGGGGAACTGGAAAAGGCGCGGCGTCTCGTGGAGTTCGGCAAGGCGCAGCTGGAGTTGCTGGCGGCTCAGGCAGACCAGGATGCCGCCGCCGGCAAGCGCGACGCGCAGCGCGAGCAGGAGATGCAGGAGTACCTGGCGCAGCTCGCGCAAGAGAAGGGGCTTTCCGAGATCGAGCGGACGCAGGAGATGCAGATCGCCGTCCGCGTGGCGAAAGGCGAGGTTTCCGCCGCCGAGGCGAAACTCGCCGCCGCCCGCGAACTCGAAGAGCACGCGAAGGCCATGACGGCGCTCGCGCACAAGCTCGAACTCGACCTGACGCTGAAGAACTACGACCGCGAACAGCTCATCGCCGACGCGGAAAACAAGGCGAAACTCGCGGCGATCGCGCGCGGCGAACGCCTGAACGAGGAAAAGCTCTCGACCGCCGTCATGGGCGAGAAGGTGAGCCAGGCGAAACTGAACGACGAAATCGAGCGCATCCGGATCGCCCGCGAGGTATGGGAGGCGAAGGAATGGCTGACAGTCCGGGCGGAAAAAGGCCGGATCAAGAATCAGGAGACCCGCGACAAGCTCGAGATGTACTCCGGCAGGGACGCGCAGACCCTCGCCGTCGTGGCGGCGTCCGAGGGCGATTCCGCGACGGCCAACGTCATTTTCGCCCAGGAGGCGGCGAAGGCCACGATGGCGCACGAGGCTGAAATGGCCCGGATCCAGGCCGGCATGACGACCGACCAGATTCTCGCCACCGGTGCCGCGAAGGATCCGAACGCGGCCAAGGAGGCTTTCGCGCGCGGCAAGGAGGCCGCGGAGGGCGCAAGCGCCAAGGTCCTCGACGAGCGCCGCAAGATGGACGCCGAGGTGCGCACAGACCGCGAGAAGACCGAGGGCAGGGTTGTCGGACTCGCCGAGAAGGCGGTCGAAAACCAGACGACGAACATCGTGCCGCCCGCCCCGCCCGTCACGAATATGCAGCACTAGGGAACCGGAAATGTCGGAAGGAAGAAAATGCCCGGATTGTTCGGCCTCACTTGCGCCGGACGCCAAGTTCTGCCCGTTATGCGGCAAGAAGGTGGCGGCGGGCGGCGCCGTCCACCAGGAGCGGGACGCGGCGGCGGGCGGCGCGGCCGAAGCTCCTTCCTTCGCCCCGTTCGAACTTGCCGTCGCGTTCCCGGAGGCGATGCAGGTGGCCCGCCGGTCGAATGTGACGTTTCGTTTCCGGGCGCACGCGGATCTTTACGAGTCGGTCACGTTCGTGCTCCGGTGCGGCCAGAAGGAAATTGCCAGGCAGAAGTGCTGCGAGGGGCGCCCGTCCACCTCGGAACATGAGACGGTTGTCCCGATTACGCCGGAGGTCTGCGGCGACGCCTACCTCGAACTCGAACTCTCCTGCCGCCTTGACGGGCATGGCGGTACCGACACGGAGGTACACACCGCTTCGTTTTCCGTCCCGGTCGATGCGAAGCGGGAGACGCCGAGCTTCCAGTTGGGCGGGATCGCCCTTGGCCCGTCCATAACGGCGGGGCACGCGACCGATGCCAAGATCGACCTCGGCGGAGTCCATTTCAATGTCAGCGGACAGGAATCCGGACCGAAGGACGAAGCGACCCGCTACACGGCACGGGGCGTGTTCAAGCCGCTCGCGACGCAGTTGAAGAGAAGCCCCGGCCGGCTTACGCTCGCGTGCGGGGATGAGGTGCTGCAGCTGCTTTCCGACGAGACCGTGACCTTCGGGCGCAGCCGCAAGACGACCGTCCCGCTGCTCATCTGCGGGCCGAACGGTCGCGTGGACCCCGCGTTGAACATGTGCAACCAGGAGGGGTACCTTTCCCGGTTCCAGTTTACGCTGAAGCGGGAAGAGACGGAGTTTTTCATCCTTGACGGGAAAGACGGCGAGAATAGGTCGAACGGCGTGCGGGTGAACGGACGGGAACTGCCCCCGCACGGGAAGGAGAGGCTGGCCGCCGGGCGCGGGACCGACTTGGATGTCGGGCTGGAGGGACACGGGATAAGGCTGCGCGTCACGCCCCACTGCGATCCGTTGGGGAACGCGGCGGGCTTCGTCCTCGAACGGTTTGACGGCGCCCGGCAGCGTGTGTATGCGGTCTGGAGGAGTCTGCCGATCGGCGAAGGAGAGCGCGTGATGTGGGACGGGTGCAGCTGGCATCTCGCGCGCGACGGCGCGGCGGACATCCCGCTTTCGATCGGATGCCCCGTTTCGATCGGCGGCAAGACGTTTGCCGTCCAGCTGTTCCACAAAACCCATTTGCACTAACCCAAAGAAAGGAAAAACAGAATGAAGAAGTTGTTGATTGTACAGATGGTCGCCATTTCCGCGATCATAGGTTGTAAGACTTCCAACCCCGTATCCCGTGCCCTGCCACCGGATGAGGGGCAGGTTACAACGGTGTTGCAGATCAAGACTTTAAAAGTGGATGTAAAATCCGCCAAAGGAACTCGGCGCGAGTTTGCCGAGGCGCTTGGACGGAAGTTGGTCGACGAATGTGAGTTGCGCGGGTTTGAACGGGCGGACGGATCGCCTGACATGATGATCACGGTCGAAGCCACGCGAAAGGACCTCGGACGGCTCGGAAAATTCTGCGCGTTCGGTGGGCTTGCAAATGTGCAAGTGAAGATACGCGGCGGTCAAACGTTGATGAAGATGTTTGAGACGGAGCGTAAGGAACACGGTGTAGGCGAAGACAGGGCTGAGCGCCCCGTTGTTAACGAACTTTCCGAGAAGATTGCCGATTGGCTTGAACGGCAGCTTCCCGGTTCGCAAAAACCGCAGCAAGGTGATGCTGAGGTCCAAATTCAAGCAGAATGAAAGGAACGACAGATGAAAAAGCTCATATTGGTTTGTATCGCTCTCGCGAGCGTAATCCCCGCATCGTTTTCGTTTGGTGCTTCAGACGGTGCCAAGCAGCGTGCTGCGGTCAAAGAAGCCGTTGAATCGGTATGTAAACAGGCGGATGCCGTGATTAAGGACGCGAAAGTCCTCAACAAGGATATGCCCATCTATCTCTGGGTAAGGGGTGGAAAGGACAACCAGGAGGCTGTTATTATTTGCGAGCGTCTGCTCCAGCAGTCACTTGTCGATAGCGGCAAGACGAGTGTGGTTTCTGATGATGACGAGAAAGACCAGAATTTTAAGCGGTTTCTCGACCAGCTGGCGCGAATCGTCCTTAGCAAGGAAGGTACACGTGGCTTTGACGAGAAGACGGCGAAACCTGTTGATCTCGGAAAACTAAAGAACGCACGTATTTTTCTGGATGCACATCTGTACGTTGAACGCAGAACGCAGCGGAAATTTACGGCGGAACTCTATCTGGAGGCGTTTGACATCAACACGAAAGAACGCATCTGGGTTAAAAATCTGAGTTCTTCCGGGGGAGACGCAAGGAGTGAAATCCCGTTCTCGATTCCTGGGCCGGCTGTACTTCCACCGAAGGCTGTGAATATCACGGTGAAGACGATTCCGGTCGATGCCGATTCCGAGGCGATCTCACAAGAGATTTCAGGCGATGTGAGTGGACTGCTTGCTGCCAGGGGTTATACTATGCAGGGCGCTGCCCGCGAACCTGATGTTACGCTTGAACTCCGTGTAAGGCGCGACTTATTCGACAAGCTCGGAAACTGGTACGTTTTCTCAGGTCGGGTTCGTGCGAAGGCTCGGCTTAACGGAAAATCAGGACGCGACCTTGGACAACGTTCGTTTGACGTAAAAGGGACGCGAGGATTGACAATCGGTGAGGCCGAGAAGTCGCTTGTCAAGGAACTTTCTTCGCAAATTGATGAATGGGCAGCGGGGGTTATCGATCCCGGAGCGCTCAACCTCATGACGGAGGCAGTTGTCCTTGAATTCGCCGAACAGGTTACGGAGGCGGAGGGGCAGAGTAACATGGAGAAGTTTCGGCGTAGCGTGGCGGGAATGCCTGGCTGCCGCACATTCGAGGTTAAGTCGCGTGTCGTGAAAAACGGCATTGCTACTGTGGTATTTCGGGCTGTGTATGTGAAAGATCTGTTCCCCGGCGGGATTATGCCCGGGGCCTTTGCGGAAAAACCTGAACTTGCCAATCTGTTACTGGCAGACTGATGTTTTACAAAAACGGATCTGCTGTCATGAAACGGGCATTCATAGTTTTTCTCGTTGCTGCGGCATTTGCCGCAGCAGCATTGGCGCAAGGCGGCGACCTTGCCGTGCTCGCGTTGAAAGACGCGGTGGAAGACGCTCGCGTCTCGCTGGCCGGATCGAAAATCCCCGCCAGTGAGCCGGTCGCGATCCTTCCGATCGCCAACGATGTCGAAGCCCGCGTCGCGGGGCTTCTGAAAAACGCCCTCGTCGCGGCGGGAAAGACCTGCGTCGAAGGCAAGGAAGACCCGATGTGGGGGGCGATCCTGAAGGAGATCGAATGGGACGAGCGCAAAGAGGACATCCTCGACGCGGCGACCCTCGACAAGTTCGGGAAACTGAAATCCGCGAAATACCTCCTCTACGGCTGCGTCCGCCGGCTCGCTGCGGACGCGCGCTACGTGCTGATGGAGGTCGAGCTCCATTGTTCGAGCGTGGCGACGAAGGAACACGTGTGGGGCGGTTCGTTCGTCCGTCGGCACTATGCGCCGGATGCCGACCCGGAGGGCAAGATCGAGATCCCGGACGAGGTGCGTACGGCACTGGTGAAGGGCATCCGCGACGAGATCGCGAAGTCGCTCGCCGCCTCCCGAAAACTGGGCGCGGCGAAGAAGGTGGCCCTGCTGCCGGTCTTCGGGGACGTGGACCAGTACACGAAGGGGCTTTTCCGCGACGTCTTGGCCGCCTCGTCCGTGACGCCCGTCAACCTCGACGTGGCGACGCGCGCGGAAGCGCGGCTCGCGCTGCGCGAGGGCGCGAAGCTCGCCGACGCGCTCGCCTACGGCGTCTTCCGCGACATCGGCGCTTCGCTTGTCGAGACGAAGGCCGGCGGCGAGAAGATCTACCGCGCCCGGATGGAGATGCAGCTCTGGATCGAGAAGGGGGCTTCCCGGGAAATCCTCTGGAGCGACACCGTCCGCTTCGCGAAAGAGTTCTCGCTGGGGCCTCGTGGCTGGTGGGACACCCTCTGCCACTACTTCCCGTCGCTGGCGGATAGCCCCGCGAGGATCGTCTGGGTTCCGCTGGTCATCGTCCTCGCACTGGTTGTGCTGGCGATGTTTCTCCGGGCGGCGACGCGGGTGAGGTAACATGGCGGAACGGGAAGAGGCATGTGCGATTTGCGGTCGGATCCTTCCGAACCGCTGGGCCGTGGCCGGACGCTGCGAGGCGGACGGCTGCGGCGCCGCGTTCTGCGCGCTTCATTGGCACACGGGCAACCGCCTGTGCCGCAGACACGGTTGGAAAGGGAACGGAGGCAGCGAGATGAAGAGAGAGGATGGAACAAGGATGCCGGAAACCGAGTTGCGCGAACGCGCGCGCACGGAGTTGCCGGAACGCGAAAAAAAGTCGGTGATGCGGCAGGTCGCCGCGTTCGCGGTCACGATTGGAAAAGGTGCCGTCGCGCTGGTGGACCGCATACGCGGGGTAAAAGACCCGGACGAGGCGATCTCCGCGCTGGACGTGCAGCTCGCCGCGAACCGCAGCCGCCGCGAACCGCTTTCGTCCCGCTACGAGGCGTTGTACGCGGAGATCGCCGCGAAGAAAAAAGTCTTCCTCGCGGCGCCGCCGTCGCGGAAGAAGATCCTGGAGCTGGAACTGCGCGGCCTCCTCTCGGAGTACCAAGGCATCGAGCGGCAGCTCGCCGTCTATTTCGAGAACGAGCGGATCATCAATACCGTGCGCGCCCGTACGCTCGAACTGACCGCGATGGGACTCCGGAAGATTTCGGAAAAAGACATCGACAAACTTACGGACGATCTCACGGACGCCGCCGGCGAGGCGGATGACGTGTCCGACGCAATGCGCGAACTGGAGAAGGCGGGGCGGCGTTCCGTCGCGGACGACGCCGACGCCTTCGCCGACGCGCTCGCCGGGTTCGATGAGAACTTCACCCCCGAACCGGCGGTGGCCGCCGGGGGTAAGAAGGCCGCCGACGATCCCTTCGCGGGGTTTGAGGAGCCGAAACCGGAGGCAGGGAAGGAAGACGGGGAACTCGCATGAGCAGGCTTGACGAAATCGAGAGGCGCATCAACGAGCGCATGGCCGAGATCGACCGCAAGATCAACAGCGTAGTGGGCGGGGGCGATACACCCGCGCCGCAGGGGGGGCAGAGAGGCTTCGGGAGCGTCACGGCGCCGTATCCGCCAAACGACGCTTCTTCGCGGATACAGTCCTTCCTGGCACCGTTGAATCCGGCGTTTTTACGGTGGAAGAACGAAGAAAGAGGGGTACTGCCGTCTGGTTGCGGACTGATGCCCAGTCCCTTTGACACCTCCTATTTCGCCTCGTTGCCGTCAAGAGGCGGACAACTGCGCGGCACCTTTGAAGCGCGTTACGATATGCGGGCGGATGGTTTGCTGCCGCCGGTCAGGGATCAGGGGGCGCACGGAACCTGCTGGGCGCATGCCGCGATTGCCTCGCTTGAGACGTGTATCGCGAAAACAACGGGCGAGAAGATCGACCTTTCCGAAAATAACATGGCGAATCTTCACGGATTCTTCGGGTATTACAACTTCGGGGGCAACCACAACCTGGCAAGCGCCTATTTGCTCCGCTGGGACGGACCTGTCCTCGAACGGGATGACCCCTACGGCCACGCAGGGGCGAGCCGGGCGTTCCCTCCCGTGAAGCACGTGCAGACGATACGCTGGATCCCGCCGATGCGCGATGCCTCCGACACCGAAGGGATCAAACTTGCCGTCAAGACGCTCGGGGCCGTATGGGTCGGGTATAGCCACACCAATGATCCTGCCGTGCTTCGGCGGGACACCGCCGCGTTCTACCATGGCGGCAAACCGCCGCTGCCGAACCATGCCGTTGCGGTCGTCGGCTGGGACGATCGGTATCCCGCCTCGAATTTCGCCGTGCCGCCGCCGGGTGATGGCGCGTGGATCGTCCGTAACAGCTGGGGCGAGAAGTTTGGCGATGCCGGTTATTTCTACGTGTCCTACCATGACTCGACCTTCGCGCGGTCGACTCTGAACGTTGCCTATTGCGGCACCGAGCCGGTCGATAACTATGACGACATCCTGCAATACGACTATCTCGGTCTGATCACCGCGCTGGGGAATGGCGAACGGGGCGTGGCCGCGAACATTTTCCAGGCGCACCGCGATATGTCGGTCGAGGCCGCCGGGTTCTATGTGCTGGCCCCGGGATCGACGTATCGTGTCTCGATCCGCGTCGGTTGCGAACCGGGAAATCCTTCCTCGGGTACGGAGGCCGGCGTGACGACAGGCGGATGTGAATGGGCGGGGTATGAGACCGTCAGGCTTTCGTCGCCCGTCCGTGTCCCCTCCGGGACGAAGTTTGCCGTTGTCGTGGAATTGACAAGTCCCGGCTTGCGTACCCCGTTTGGCGTGGAAACGTGGAATCCGGACAGCCTCGGCCCGGCAAAGGTCGATGCCGACGAAGGGCAGAGTTTCTTCCTGTGCGAAGGGCAATGGCTGGATATGACGGTCTTGCCCAAACCCGGTGAAAGTGTGCGCCCCGGTATGTTGAACAACTTCTGCTGCAAGGCGTATGTGAAGTTCGATCAGGAAGCGGCGAGGGCCTGGAAACGTTTCTGCAACAAGTGCGGCACATACACCTACACGGAATCCTCTACCGGTGGAAAGTGTCGCAAATGCGGAGCTTGGTTGTAACATGGGCGTACTGGACGAGATACAGGCGCGGGTGGATGCCCGGATGGCCGAAATCCAGGCGCGGCTCTCCGGCGGGGGCGGCTGCGCCCCCCGCGTGAACGCCGGCCCCCCGGAACCCCGGTTCGACGTTTCGGATGTCGTGCGTTCCTTTCGTTCGGAGGGGACGCCGCGTGGAGGCTGCCGGAAGATCGGACTTTGTGTCGGATTGAAGAATGTCGATCCCGCCGCCTACGGCGGCTGCCCGCAACCTTGTCCGGGGTGCGACCTGGATGCAACGGATTTCGCCAACGTGCTGGCGGCCGCAGGGGTCCAGACGACGCTGCTCTCCGATTCCGGCGCGACAAAAGCCGGCGTCGTCGGGGCGATGCGCGATGCAGCGGGCGCACTCAGGGCGGGCGACCTCTTCATCATGTCCATCGCCGGACACGGCGCGCGCGAGGCAATCGAGGCAGGGAAGGGGACGGAAGTCCACGAGAGCTGGTGCCTGTGGGACGGCAAGCTGCTGGACAGCGAAATCGTCTCCGTCGTGCGCGGGTTCGCGCCCGGCGTGCGGATCGTCATGATCAACGACCAGTGCCACAGCGGCGGGATCTTCAACGAGTGTACACGGGGACTGGCGGTCGGCGGTATCTTGCGCAGTCTGCTTGGCGGCGGTTCCTCGTTGCCGATGCTGATTCAATTCGCGGCGTGCCGGGCGGACGAGGCCAGTATCGGTTACCCGATCGGCGGGACATGGACGACCGCGCTTTTGAAAGTGCTGGCCGTTGACCGGAAGATCAGTTGGCTCGACTGGTTCGGCAAGGCCAGGGCACATCCCTCGTTGACCGAACGGCAGCAGCCGCAGTGGTTCGAGGTAGGCCCCGTCACGGATCGTTTCCGGAACGGCGAGGTTTTCTTGTAGGGGTAAGGGGGTAGATCCATGAAATACGTGTTTGACAGTCAATCGTTGACACAGGGCGTTCCCCCGCCGGGTGGGGCTTCGCGCGCGGGGGACGTGGACGCATCGGAGGCTAGGGAGACGTCGTCCCGTGACGGAACGGACGGGAGCTGGTTGAAGGGGGCGGGGGCAAGGTTGATCATCGTGACTGTGTTCGCGGTGCTGGCCCTTCTCATCTTTGCCCGGAACGCATTACTCACGATTATCGTCAGGACGGCGATGATGCTGATGCAGTGCATGATCATCGAAATCGTTTTCGGTGTCCTGTTGCGGCGAGAGCGGATGCGTCTGTCGAACGAACGGGCCGTCGCCCGGCGGCATCGGTTTTCGGCGACCGCCTGGTGCGTGGACATCGGCGTCTGTGTGATCAACCTCGCCGCCTGTGCGGCGTGGATGTGCTGAATGAAGTGAACGAAACGAGGGAGGCTGCAATGGGATTCCTGTTTTTCAAGACGAAAAAAGAGAAAGAACGCGAGGAACGCCGCGAACGGCGCCATGCGTTGCGCCGTGCCGAGAGTACGGTGGAAGAGGTGGACGAGCGCATCAAGCGCATGGAGAAAGAGGCCGAGGCGGAATGGGTCAGGGCGAAGGCCGCTGCGGCGGAGGGCCGTCAGGCCGCCGTCCAGCGGGCACTCACCAGCTACCGCGCCGCCCAGGTGATGCTCACAAAGCTGGAACAGAAGAAATGGGTCTTCAAACAGGTGCTGATGAAGCTGGAGACCGCCGGTACCGACGCCGAATTCGCGAAAGCGCTCGGCATGGTAAACAAGGTGACGAACATCAACGTCGATCTGGTGGAGGATGTCTTCGACGAGGCAGGCGACCTCCTTGCTGAGGCCGGCGACACGGACAAGTTCTGGGCGCAGATGTACGGCAAGGAGGTGGAGGGGTCTACAGGTGCGCTCAAAGACCACATCCCCTCGATGGAGGATCTGGAAAAGTCCCTCCAAGAAGAGGTCGCCGGAAAGATTACCGGTGCCGTGACCCCGGAGAGTCTGGAAAAGGAACTCTAGTACTTGCCACCCCGCAAGGGGGTGGCAAGCAGGTTGGGGAAGCCCCGCGAGGGTGGGGCGTGAAAGGTAGGCGGATGCACAAGACGCGGCGGAGATTTCAGGGCTATGACTATGCGCGGGGTGGTTCGATGTTCGTAACGACCTGCCTCGAACCCCGCCGTCCGTTGTTCGGCCGCGTGGATCATGGGCGTGTCGTGTTTTCCGAGGCGGGGGAGGTGGCGAAACGCGACCTTCTTGAGGCGGCCGCTCGCTTCACGGAGTTCGTGACGCTGCGCACCTGGACAATCATGCCCGACCACGCGCATCTCCGTTTCACCTGGTCCGCCGGCCATGCCGACGCCGTGAAAAAAATCGGTGCCTTCGTGGGGCGGTTTAAACAGTTTTCAAACTATCACATTGCCGGACGTGGGCCGGGTATCTGGGAAGAGAGGTACCACGATCTGCTCTGCACGTCGGAACGCATGAACCGTACGGTGGATGCCTACATCGGTAACAACGCCCTCAAATGGTGGCTGATGCACGGAGACAGAACTCTGATGCACGTGGTTGAGCCGTTTCTCCTGCCGGAGGCGGGGGGCGACGACCTCTGGCGGGCGGTGGGTAATTTTGACTTGATAGAACGCCCGCGCCTTGTTTCGTTGCGGATTTCGCGCAAGATACCGGCTTCGGAATTGCCCAAGGTGGTGGAGGTGTGCCGCCTCGCGGCGCTGAAAAAGGGGTACGTCTATATCTCCACTTTTTTCTCGCCGGGCGAACGGATGGTTTTTAAGGCGTTGGCGGAAGAGGCGGACATACCGATGATCAGGCTGGTGCCCACGTTTATGGAGCTGGCGTACCGGCCGCACGGCCTGGAGCCGCTGCTCTTCGCGAAAAAACGGCTGCTGGTGCTTTCGCGGATGGCCGACCCCGCCGAGCCGCCACGGCGCGGCGAGCTGCTGGGCCTGAATGACATCGCGGCAGCGATTGCTAGGGCAAGTGAGGACGGGCGGGCGGTGTATGTTGCCACCCCGCAAGGGGGTGGCAACCAGGTTGGGGCCACCCCGCAAGGAGGTGGCAACCGGGTTGGGGGCACCCCGCAAGGGGGTGGCAACCAGGTTGGGGCCACCCCGCAAGGAGGTGGCAACCAGGTTGGAGGTGGCAGCCAGGTTGGGGGCACTCCGCAAGGGGGTGGCAGCCAGGTTGGGGGTGTCCCGCGAGGGGGTGGCAGCCAGGTTGGGGGTGTCCCGCAAGGGGGTGGCAACCAGGTTGTGTATATTGTCTCCCCGCGAGGGGGTGTTGAGCAGGGCGGCGACGGGGAGGGAGGCCGGTAGGCGGCATCAACCTGCTTGCACACCCCTTGCGGGTGTGCAAGACAGAGGAGGAAACCATGCAGTCAATGACGGAAAAGAAACAGGGTTTTGAGACGGCCTGCGCGGCGGCGGTAAAGGCACGGAACTTTGCCGAAGCGGCGAAGGCCGCTTCCGGGGCGGCGGACTGTGCCGAGATTCTCGCTTCCCGTACCACAGGGGCTGTTGCGGCAGCATACGCAAAAGAAACCGCGTCATGGCGCCAGCTCGCGGAAAAACTGGAAGGGCGCAAGGCCGGCACCCCGGCTGCCGACAGGACGGACGGGGGGGCGGCCGCGCCGGATGGCGGCGAGTGGCTTGTCGCGGATAAGCCAAGCATTACCTTTGACGACATCGCGGGGATGGAGGAAGCCAAGCGCATCATAACCGAAATGGTGCTGTATCCGATGCAGTCGCCTGAGAAAGCCCGTGCGCTCGGCCTGACCCCCGGCGGGGGCGTGCTGCTCTTCGGTCCCCCCGGAACCGGCAAAACCATGCTCGGCAAGGCGATCGCCGGCGCATTGGACGCCCCGTTCTACTATGCCTCCGGTGCCGACCTCCGCTCCAAATGGTACGGCGAATCGGAACAACGCCTGTCGCAGCTGCTCAAATCCGCGAAAGCGCAGCCGGTGGCCGTGGTGTTCCTTGACGAGGTTGAGTCCATCCTCCCGAAACGTTCGGAAGGTTCACACGCGGCCGACAACCGGCTCGTCACCCAATTCCTTGCCGACCTCGGCGGATTCGCCGATTCCCCGAACCTTCTCCTCGTCCTGGGGGCGACCAACCGTCCGTGGGATATCGACGAGGCCGTCTTCCGTACCGGCCGGTTTGACGAGAAGATCTATGTCGGACCGCCCGACTGCGCCGCCCGGAAGAAGATTCTTGAACTCAACCTCAAGACCGCGTACACTTCGGCGGATGTCGATCTGGACGCTCTCGCGGCGGCGATGGAGGGGGCGTCCGGCTCGGACGTGTCCGCCGTTGTTTCGGCGGCGAAACGGTCGGCATTGGGCCGCGCCATACGCGAGGACGGAGACCCCGTGTTGACGGCGGTTGATTTTGCGGACGCGCGGGAGCGTATCCCGCTCAGTATCACAACGGAAATCCTTGCGCCGTACAAGCGGTTTATGGATGCGAGGTTTTGAAGGAGACCCGAGATGAAGTACACGTTTACAGAAAAAGAACTGGCGACGTCGGCCGCGCCCCAGCCTCCCGCGTTGCCAAGGAGAAACCGTCCGGCGCCGCGCAAAGGCGGGGCGGGGAAGTGGATCCTTGCGCTGCTGGCTCTCGCCGTCGCGGCGTTCGTGGCGTACCGCCTCTTGAACAAGGGCGGGGGCGGAACGGTCATCGCCGGCGCGAACGCCACGACATCGAAGGCCGTATCCGGAAACGAGGAGGTGACGGCGGAGACGGTCGCGCAGATCAAGGCGTATCTCACGCCTTCCGAGGCCGAGGTCGAACAGCTTTACAGCTACGTCATCAATTCGCCGTTCGTGGCGGAGAACCTTCAGTATCGCAATAGGCTGAGCGGGTTGCCTTTCCATTATTACCCGGCGAGCAACGTGGTCAACGCCGCCGCCGAGCGGTACCTTGTCGAGAAAGACCAGAAGAAGAGTATCGGGTTCCGCACGGTGTTCCTGGGGGGCGCGGCGCACTATTCGCGCCTTGTCGGCCTCGCCGCCGCGCTCCAAGAGGCAGGCGAGAAGGACATCCTCCAGAATTTTGTCAATGCGATGCCCAAGCGGTTCTGTGTGCGTTGTACGGAGGACGATTGCGTGAAGTTCATTGTCGCGAACGGCCTCGCCCGGGCCGTTACGGACGAAAAAATCCGGATGTGGGCGGTCTCCTTTTCATCGGGTACCATCGTGAGTATCCTCGCCCACGAATGTGGGCATCACGCTTTCGGCCATCTGCTCGGTTTCCCGGAGAAGCAGAACCTGGAGATCGACCGCAACCAGGAACGCGAGGCGGATTCCTTCGCCTCCTCTGTGATCAGCGCGAGTCCCTTCGGCGAGTACGTCTTCACGGGGACGCTTCTCTGGCATTACGCGCTGGCGGTACAGGCGGACGGTGAATCCGACCTGGCGAGCACACATCCGCTTTCCAAGGAACGGCTGATGAATTTCCTCCGGCAGAATGCCCAAAAGACGGCCGCGCTGGGAATCGAGCTGGAACCATAGGCGGAAACTTCGTGGTTGTATCTCGGCTTGTTTTCTGTCGGCGTTTCTGGTAAGATAGACGTGCGTTTTGCATGAATAGCGAAGAGATGGCGGAAAATGGGCATGGATGATTTATCTATACTTCCTTCACGTCGAGGCGAAGGTTTCCTTGCCAAAATCGACCAGTACGAATTGATCCGCGAACTGGGCGGCGGCGGGTTCGGGACGGTGTACCTTGCGAAGGACACGGTCTCCAAGGTGGATTATGCCGGCAAAGGGCTTCCGCCTGAGGTGAAAAACAGCCTCGAGGAGCTGGAGGGCATCCGCGCCAACTTCAGGCTCGTCTCGCGGCTGACCCACAGCCACATCGCCCGCGCCTACGCGCTGCACCCCGCGAGGGAGGTCCTGTACGAGGAGGAGAGTGTGCGGCAGAAGCCGCGCGTGATGCCGGGCGATACGCTGCTGGTGATGGAGTACGCGCCGGGCGTGACGCTCTCGAGGTGGCGGAGGCAGTTCCCCGGCGGCAGGGTGCCGCTCCCGCAGGCGCTGGAGATCGCGCGGCAGGTGGCGTCGGCGCTGGACTACGCGCACGAACAGAAAATCATCCACCGCGACGTCAAGCCCTCCAACGTGGTGGTCGAGACGCGGCCGGACGGGAGGCTCGCCGCCCGCGTGCTGGACTTCGGGCTGGCGGCGGAGATCCGCTCGTCGATGGGGCGGGTCTCGCGGGAGGTGCGCGACACCTCCGGCGCTCGCCCGTACATGGCGCCGGAGCAGTGGCTGGGGGGGCCCCAGGGGGCGGCGACCGACCAGTACGCGCTGGCGGTCCTCGTCCACGAGCTGCTGACGGGGGCGGTGCCTTTCGCCTCCGTGTTCGAGACGAACGACCCCGCGGTGATGATGAACGCGGTGACGACGCTTCCGCCCGCGATCCCCGGCGACCTGCCCCGGCACGTCCGCGCCGCGCTGTCAAAGGCGCTCGCCAAGAAACCGGGGGACCGCTTCGCGAG
>JAGCVN010000149.1 GCA_017962315.1 Kiritimatiellia bacterium | reverse complement strand
CTTTTCCCCACACACGTGGGGATGTTCCGTGGTTTTTGAAATCTCCAAGACCACTAAGGATCTTTTCCCCACACACGTGGGGATGTTCCGCGAATCAGATCCATATTCACCACACGCAAATTCTTTTCCCCACACACGTGGGGATGTTCCGTGGTTTTTGAAATCTCCAAGACCACTAAGGATCTTTTCCCCACACACGTGGGGATGTTCCGGCTTTTTTTGGAGGTTGATATGGGCTGGTTTACTTTTCCCCACACACGTGGGGATGTTCCGGGGTTGTGAGCGTGCTAGAAAAGCTATCACTCCTTTTCCCCACACACGTGGGGATGTTCCGGACTTCCGCATCATGCGGCTCGTCGTGCCGCTCTTTTCCCCACACACGTAGGGATGTTCCTTTATATTTTTTTGGTGTCTTTCCTAACTGGTCCTTTTCCCCACACACGTAGGGATGTTCCGAACGCGAAGCTCGCCGTCGAGGCCAAGCGGGTCCTGATCGACGCGAAGAAGCTCGGCAGGAAGATCCGCGCCGACCTCGACCACGGCGTGAGTGAATCGCTGGTCATCCGCCACCTCCCGGACACCGCCCGCGAACAGTTCGGGCGCGAGATGATCGTCGCGGCACTCCGGAGTCGGAGACTCGGCGCGTTCGGGTAACGGCCACGGTTCGGAACATCCGGTGTACGCTCGGGTACTCCACGCCGTCGATGCCAGCGTGGGCAGAGAACGCGGAGGCGGCCTTGGGGAAAACGAACGCGGTGGTGGTGGACTGATGGAGGTCGCCATCGGTAATCGAGGACTCTGGACTTCGGACTTCAGTGTCTCGGTCGTGCCATCTGAAAGTCCCAAGTCCGAAGTCCTTTCTCCACCCATTTGCGTTCATGCGCTTCTTGCCCGTCGCGCCCCCGATGTCCTTGCGGTCGGATGAGGCCGTGCGCTGGTTGAACGAAGAGGCCGCCTAGGGGTTTCGCCTTCTCGGATGGTTGCCGGAACATGTTGCCCTATGGCATGAACACCTCCCTCGAAAGGCCGCGTACGAGATGCCCGCCCTTCTCCTCGTCCCGGTTGCGGCGGGATCGTCCAAAAACATGTCGCGGGGAACTTCTTGCCAAAAGGCTCACGGAAAATACCGTAATGATGCAGTGTTGGTCTCCCGGCAAGAAGAAGTCTAACTTTGCGTGCCCGAAACTGTCTAATTTTGCTCACTCCAAAAGTCTAACTTTGCGCGTCGGCCAACAGCGGTTAAACAAAATCTTGACTGTTTTGATAAAGTGCGCTACCCTTGACTACGAAAAACGCATTGATTCACGATACGGTTTTAGGAGGCGTATGAATACAGCGATTGTTGTTGCCGCGGGGAAAAGCGAGCGCATGGGGGCGAATCTCGACAAGGCGTTTTTGAGCCTTGGGTCGAAACCCCTCATCGCGTGGTCCCTTATGGCGCTAGAAGCCTGTCAGGACATCGATCAGATCATCTTAGTTGTGCGGAAAGACCAGCAGCAGTCCGCGAAAGGATTGCAACCCATGTTCGGAATTTCCAAGTTGCGGAAGATCATTTCCGGCGGAGCGCGCCGACAGGATTCCGTTCAGGCGGGTATGAAAGAGATGGATCCGGGCACACGGCTTGTCGTCGTACACGACGGTGCGCGCCCCTGCGTGACGCCCGAACTTATTTCGGAGGTCGTCAAGGCGGCGAAACGTAGCGGTTGTGCCGTCGCCGCCTCCCGTATCTGGGATACGGTGAAGTATGCCGAGAAGGGACAGTTCGTCGACCACACCGTCGACCGTACGAAGCTCTGGGCCGTCGCCACGCCACAGGCTGCGCAGGTCGGACTTCTGACCCGCGCCTACAAGGAGGTCGAAGCGAAAAAACTGACCGTCACGGACGAGGCGGGGGCCGTTGAACTGCTCAACGAACCGGTCCGCCTGGTCGAATGGAGGCGCCCAAACATCAAAATCACCACTCCGGAAGACCTTCCCCTCGCCGCCGCGGAGATGAAGATCGTTTAACGAAGGCAGAAAGAAAGGTTTTTTCTGTGGACAAGAAGTTTGCCATTCTCGGGGATATACATGCCAATATCGATGCGCTGAACGTCGTTGTGGAGGATGCTCGTTCGCGCGGAGTTACGGATTTTATTTCCGTCGGGGATATTGTCGGTTACAACTCCAGACCCTCCGAGTGTATCAAGCTCATCCGCGAGTTGAACTGCGTCACCGTGCGTGGCAACCACGATCATTATTGTTCTTACAACGAGAGCCTCGACGATTTCCAGCCGCTTGCCGCCAGCGTCATTGCTTGGACGCGCCGTCAGCTTTCGGAGGACGATGTATCCTGGCTCCACAACCTTCCCTATCAGAAATCGATCGCCGGGTTTATGATGGTTCACAGTACCCTTGACTGCCCCGAACACTGGGGGTATGTTTTCGACATCCTTGCGGCAGAGGCGAATTTCAGTTACCAGACGACGTCCATCTGTTTCCACGGGCATACCCACGTGCCGATCGTCTACCAGCGCACCTCGATCGGTATCAGCCAGCTCGCGCCAGTCGGCAAATTCAAACCCGCGATCGGCCAGAAGCTGTTTGTCAACGTCGGTAGCGTCGGGCAGCCGCGCGACGGTGATCCGCGCAGTTCGTATGTCGTCTATGACGCGAAGACGCGCGAACTGGAGTTTATCCGCGTCCCGTATGACGTCGAGGCAGCGATGGAGAAGAATCGCACGGCCGGTCTTCCCGAACGTCTCGCCACGCGCCTCGAACAGGGGCGTTAGTGTTTTATGAACGACTGGATCGACATCCGCCCAGACCCCGTCCACGTTGCACGGGAACGCGAAAAGGCCCGGCAGTTGCGCCAGACCGAATGGTGGCGTCAACAGCTCCGTAACGGCGTCTGCCATTATTGCGGACGCAAAGTCGGCACGGCAAACCTGACGATGGACCATGTGATTCCCGTTGCACGCGGCGGTCGCAGCGTCCGTTCCAACGTCGTCCCCGCCTGCGACGCCTGCAACAAACAAAAACGGTTTTATACGCCCGCCGAACTCATCCTCGCCGAACTGGAGAAGGAACAGCAGGCGAGCCGGCCGGGAGATCCGCCATGCGGCGATTGACGGTCGCCCTTCCGCACGGTTTCTGTTCCGGTGTCTCCCGTGCCGTCAGGACGGCGTATGCCGTCCTTTCTCGCTATCCCGGTGAAACCATCTACTGTCTCCACGAAATTGTCCACAACGGGGAGGTCGTGGCTGCGCTCTCCCGGCGCGGCATGGTCTTCGTCCAGCGTGTCGCGGATGTGCCGGACGGTTCGAGGATCCTTTTCTCCGCCCACGGCGTCTCGCCTTTGGTTCGACAGGAGGCGCAATCGCGCAGACTGTGCGTGATCGATGCGACCTGTCCGTTTGTTGCGCGCGTCCATGCCGAAGTCCGCCGCCATGTCGCCGAAGGTCGGTACGTCTTTTGCATCGGGCATCGCAACCACGACGAAGTGGCCGGTGTTGCAGGGGAAGCTCCAGGCCATGTCACTGTCGTGGAAAACGCGGAAGAGGCGTCCGCCCTCGCCACCTCCGACCATCCCGCCGCCGTCGTTACGCAGACCACGCTCGGCCTCGATACGGTGAATCGTGTACTGGATGTTCTCAGGGTGAAGTTCCCCTCCCTGCTCGTCCCTCCTTCCACCGAAGTCTGTTACGCCACACGTAACCGCCAGACCGCCGTCCGCGCTCTTGCGGAACGTTGCACGCATGTCCTTGTCCTCGGCTCGAAAACGAGTTCCAACTCGCTTCGTCTGGTCGAGACGGCGGCGAGCGCCGGTATTCGCGCCGATTTGGTCAGTTCCCTTGCCGACCTCGTCCCGATGCAATGGAATGACGGCTCGGCGCTCGGCGTCACCAGCGGTGCCTCGACCCCCGAAACTTTCCTAGACGAGGTGTTGGATGTCCTCCAGCGCGAAAAGGGTTTTCCCCCGCCGGAGTCCCTTGAAGCAGTTTCTGAACATGAATGCGCCTTTAAGCTTCCATGCGGACTGGAGGACGGCAAGTCTGGCGAAGAGGATACGCCATGAACCGCGAAGTTTTTTCTTTTGCTGCCTCGCGGGACGCCCCGTTCGCCGGAACCGTCTGGACGTTTCACGAAGGTGAACAGTGGGTCGTAACGGGACCGAACGGTTCCGGAAAGACCTATCTTGCGACCATCCTTGCCGGTGAAACGCCCTGCCGCGGCGTACAGGTCGAAATGCCAGAGGAGATCGATGGCAGCGTCGCGCTCCTGACCTTCGGACAACAGCAGTCCGAGGCGGGGCAGAGCTGGCTTCAGGCGCGCTGGCACGATAGCGTGATCGAAGACGAGAAGACCGTGGACCAGTGGCTCTCGTTTGAATCGGTAAACGAGATCACCCCCTTCGAAGTACGCGGGGATGACGCGGCGGAACGCGCACGTTTCGCGCGTCAGGCCCGTCTGCTGGACAAACTCCTCCACATCGCCGGACTGCGCGACCGCTTGATCGTGCAGTTGTCCAACGGCGAAATGCGCCGGACGCTTCTCGCCCGCGCATTGTTGAAATCGCCGAAGCTGCTCATCCTCGATGATCCGTTTGCGGGACTCGACCCCGCGATGCGTCGCGAATTGAAAGCCGCGCTCGATGCCCTTGCCGCACGTGGCTTGCACTTGGTGATGATGCTGCGCGATCCCGACGAATTCCCTTCCTGTGCGACGCACCGACTGGAACTGGACGCCTTGCGAGTCCGGCGCATGGGACGGATCTCCGTGTGTTCCCGGACAACGGAGACGGCTTCCCGTACCCTGCATCTCTGTTCCCTTTCGTCAAAACAACGCAGGGCGGGGCGGCATTCCCGTTGTTTATGTCCGGAGGGGGGAGGCGCCCGCCCGCCCGTCCTTGAACTTCGCGGCGTGACTGTCCGATATGGGAAGCGACTTGTGCTGGACCGGCTCGACTGGACTGTCTGCGAGGGCGAACGCTGGTTGTTGACGGGGCCGAACGGTTCCGGGAAAACGACGTTATTCAGCCTTATCGCCGGTGACAATCCGGCGGCTTACGGGCAGGACATCCGGGTATTCGGACAGGCTCGCGGAACCGGCGACCTGTGGGAAATCCGTCGCCGGATCGGGCAGGTTTCACCGGAGTTGCAGTGTTACACGGACGGTGACCTCACCTGCCTTGAACTCATTTTCACCGGATGCCTGAACGAGGAGGGGAACATTGAACGCCCTACGCCTGCGAAACGGAAAGAGGCGCGGGTATTGCTCGAACGGTTCGGATTGAAAGGGAAAGAACGTACCGCCTTCGGTTCGCTCTCCACGGGCGAACAGCGGCTGGCGTTGTTGGCGCGGGCACTTTATCCGCACCCCGACCTGCTGCTGCTTGACGAACCCTGCCTCAACCTCGATGCCCGCGCGCGCAAACACGTCCTCTCCGTTATCGGGGAGATCATCCGGCAAACGCCCTCGCTCACCGTTCTCTGTGTCGCGCACCGTGCGTCCGAAGTCCCGCCGGGCATGGATCACAGACTCGATCTGGCAGGAGGATGCCGTGAAAGATAGGCTCGACAACCTTCTTGTCAAAGCGGGACTTGCGGAGAGCAAGGAACTGGCACAGCGCCTGATCCTCGCCGGGGAAGTCCGCGTCAACGGGCAGACGCAGACCAAGGCCGGGCATAAATGGCCGGATGACGTGGCATTGGAAGTCGAACATCCACCCCGCTTCGTCAGCCGGGGCGGGATCAAACTGCAAGGCGCGTTCGACGCCTTCCCTTCGTTCGACGTGACCGGGAAAGTCTGCCTAGACGTCGGTTCCTCCACGGGCGGGTTCACGGACTGCCTGTTGCAGCACGGCGCGTCGCGGGTGATCGCGGTCGATGTGGGGAAGGGCCAGCTCCATTGGAAACTCCGCAACGACCCCCGCGTCTTCGTGATGGAATCCTTCAACGCACGCTATCTGAAACTGGAGGATCTGCCGGAACAGCCGCAGGCCGGCGTGACGGACGTCTCCTTCATCTCGCTCAAGCTCATTCTGCCGCCGATGGCGTCGGTTCTGCCGCCCGGCGCACCGCTGGTCTCGCTCATCAAACCGCAGTTCGAGGCGGGACGCGAAAACGTGCCGGGGGGCGTCGTGCGGGACCCCGCCGTGCGCGAGGCGGTGGTGGAGGAGATCCATTGTTTCGGTGTGGAGAAAATCGGGCTGGAGTGGCTCGGTTGCGAAACCTCCCCCATCAAGGGCCCGGAGGGGAACGTCGAATTTCTCGCTTATTGGCGGAAGCCTATTGAAACGGAGGGACAGCGTGCAGATTGAACGGTTTGGACTTTACCTGGTGATCACCAACCCCGTCACCTCCTATGAGGCGTGCGCCGAAGCGGCCGTGGCGGAGGGACTGCGTTACATCCAGCTCAGGCAGAAGCCCGGCACACGCGAAGAGGTATTGGCGACAGCGAAAAACCTGCGTGCCATCACGAGCGGGACGGAGACGCGGTTCATCGTGGATGACGATCCCGAAATCGCGCAGGAGGCGGAAGCCGACGGCGTGCACCTCGGACAGACCGATATGCCGATTCCGGAAGCTAGGAGGAGGTTCCCCGGACTTCGGATTTTCGGGCTTTCGACACACAACGCGCAACAGGCGCGGGAGGCGGAAGGCGTCGCTCCGGACTACTGCGGGGTCGGTCCCGTATTCAGGACGCCGACAAAAAAAATCCCCGATCCCGTCGTCGGCGTGGAAGAGGCGGGCAGGATCATCCGGGGCGCCCCGTTCACGACCGTCGCCATCGGGGGAATCAACGAAGAGAACCTTGGGGAGGTGTTGCGCGCCGGCGCGGTCAATTTCGCGGTCGTGCGTCCCGTCTGCCAATCCTCTTCCCCGCGTGACGCAATCCGCCGGTTGCAGGAAATCTGGCGGCAATTTGCAAACTGACGAAACCTCGAAATAACCAGCAATCCGATACCGGTGGATTTGAGAGTCCGCCGCCCGCGCCGCGCGGGAATGTACATGAGGGTCCAACAATTTAAAAACTGGGTGGCTGATTGACGGGCCTTTCATTTCTCGACAATCTTTCTACGTCCCGTAACATAAAAGTCTTTGATTGGTTTAGGTCTTGTGGTCACGGCCTGCTCAACCAACCTGTAGAACAATTTTCCCCGATGCATG
>JAGCVN010000148.1 GCA_017962315.1 Kiritimatiellia bacterium | reverse complement strand
GGTACTTAGGAGAGTGGGGTGGGGGTGTGGGGGTCAGGGCCACTTAGGAGAGTGTGGCGGGGGTGTGGGGGACAGGGGTACTTAGGAGAGTGTGGTGGGGGGCAGGGGTACTTAGGAGAGTGTGGCGGCGGCTATCTCCTAGGCGTTTTGCCCTTACCTAAGCGTCCTGCCCTTACGAGTACATCCCCCATTTCGTGACAACGGTGGTAAAGTGTGGCGTTATCGGGTTTTCTTCCGTCCGGTTCCCAGAGGGAAAGGAAGAGCATACGTCCCTTGGCGCATATGGCTTCTTTGTTACGGGGCGGATGCCACCGGGGGGCGAACCCCTCCGGACTGAGTACAATCAGCGCTCCGCCTGCTTTGTAGATGGCATTGCCGCAGGCTTTTTCACAGGGGCTCATGAACGTGCCCGCACCGGCTCCGCCCGGACCGATACGCTCCGCCCTTCCCGTCGCTTCGCGCCATTCAGGCCCGTCCTCCGTCCATGATCGTGAACAACGGAAGGGTTCGATAACGGGGCGTTCCAGAAGCGCGTCGTTCCCGTAGGCAAACCACTCCCGTCCCGCAAAGGAAAGGCGCCGTAATTGGGTGAAAAACAGACGGTTCTGCTGACGCACCCAAGAACGGCGTGGGTTTTCCCGGATATACCGCGTGAAAGTTGCGAGCTGTCCCGCTGCCGAAACGATCCAATCATGCCAGGCCGCCTCAAAGACCTCTTCCCGGATACCGGTGGTTTCGCGGTAACGCCCCTCCAGTGCCTGCATGAGGAGTTCTACGATGGTCTCAAGGCGCAAGGGGACAGGGACGGGACGAACAGGTTCGCCGCACGCGCCGACCATGTCTTTGATCTTGATAAGTATGTGGATGTGGTCGGGCATG
The DNA here is from genome assembly GCA_017962315.1 of Kiritimatiellia bacterium. Lineage (GTDB taxonomy): Bacteria > Verrucomicrobiota > Kiritimatiellia > RFP12 > UBA1067 > RGIG8368. Next base: position 11,794 of record JAGCVN010000148.1, on the reverse strand, counting down.
ATCGAGAAACATTCAATCGGTTCGATTGCCGCGCAGCCGAGGTGGAAATTGCGGATACAATTCACCATCGCACGGGTCGTCGCGTTCATCTCGCATCGTCCCGGTTCCACGATCGCCGAAAGCGGTTGCCGTCCGGCATGGCATTTCATCGTGACCATGTAAAAGAACGGCTGTGAATAGTCGAATCCCGGCAGACGCATATTTATATGCCCTCCGCCGGGATCGGCGGAGGGCGGGGAAACGGATTATACCTTGTAGAACTGTTCCCAGCCTTTGCGCGGGGGCGGTCCGGCGAGCAGGGCGTTCGCCGTGGCGTTGCCGGGGATGGTCTCCGTGACGGCGTCGAACGCGATGTCCGTGTTCAGGCGCTGGGCGATGCAGCCGAGGCAGAGGACCTGGCTGAGCGGTCCGGCGACGGAGAAGTCCGAATTGCAGCGTTCGACCTCGCCCTTGACGGCGCGGACGAAATTCTTGTGGTGCGACTCGATCGGCTTCGGGAAGTCGATCAGCTTTTCATCCTTCGGCGCACCCACGCGGCTGAGGATGGAGGAATGGGAGGCGCCTTTTAGGATCGTACCGTCGGCGAGGTAGATTTCCTTGCCGGGGTGCAACCCTTTCTTCGCGCTCTTTTTCACGCCGCCGGGCGGCGGAATTGCGGAATCGCCCTCGACCGCTCCCAGGTTCTTCGGGATTTCAGGCAGATTCTGCTGGCCTTCGTACCAGAAGAGGTCGATCGCACCGCGCTCCCCTTTCGCGGGAAAGGCGAAGTCGAGCGTGCAGTTCATCGGGAACACGAAATCGCTATGCCCGTCCATGTGCAGGACTTTCACGGAGGAGGGCATCCCGAGTTCCAGGAACTCGTGGGCGGTATCGAAGATGTGGGCTCCCCAGTCGCCGAGCGCACCGTTGCCGAAATCGTACCAGCAGCGCCAATCGCCTTCGGTGTAATCGGTGTGGTAGGCGTGGAAGGGGACGGTGCCCAGCCAGGTGTCCCAGTCCAGGTTTTCGGGAATCGGCATGGCGGGACGGAGGGCGGTCACGTTGCCCTTCCACTTGTGCCACCGGCGGGACGAGTTCATGTGCGCGACGATTTTGGTGACGCCCTTCAGGCGGCCTTTCGCGACGAGTTCGCGGAACTGGAAGTAGTTTTCGCGGGAATGCCCCTGGTTGCCCATCTGCGAGGCGACCTTGTGTTTCTTCGCGGCCTGCATCATGAGGCCGATCTCGCGATAGGTGTGCCCCATGGGCTTTTCGGTATAGATACCCTTGCCCAGTCCCATCGCCATCATCGCGATCGGGAAGTGCGAATGGTCGGGGACGCCCGCGCAGACGGCGTCGATCTGGTTGCCCATTTCGTCGAGCATCTTGCGGAAATCATGGTACCGTTTTGCCTTCGGGTACTTGTCGAGAACCTTACGGGTGAAGGGCGCTCCGAGATGGGTGTCGCAGAGCGCGACGATGTTGACGAGGCCGGTCTTCGCCATTTCCCCGACATCCCATGCGCCCTGGTAACCGATTCCGCAGCAGGCCAGATTGATGCGCTCACTCGGCGCGGCGACGTCTTTCGCGCGAAGATCCAGCCAAGGCAGGGCGACCGCAGCCCCCGCCGTCTTCAAAAATGATCGTCTAGAAACACTCATGGTAACTCCTTTCTGATGAAAACATCCCCAGTCTAGCAAAATTCCGGGACGTGTTCAAGCACGAGATCGAGATTGCCATTCATAACGGAAGCTGGTAGACTTCCCCGCGTCACGGAAATCGGGGCGGGCGAGGATTTCGCGCAACGCCGGTTCCAGGGGGAAATATACGTATGGCTATTACACGACGCGGATTTTTGCGGCAGGCGGCCTCCGCCGCCTCGCTGTTCACCATCGTCCCGGCGCGTGTGCTGCGCGCGGAGACGGCGCCGAGCAACCAGTTGACGCGCGCGCTGGTCGGGTCCGGGGGGATTGCCCACAGCGCGAACCATTTCGGATTCGCTGGATCCCGGCTGGTCGCACTCTGCGATCCCGACGCCCTGCGCGTCGCCAGCGGGGTGGATCTGGCGCAGAAAAGGGGACTCGGCAAGATCCACGGTTGCAAGGATTTCCGAGAATTGCTCGCCGACAAGGGCATCGACATCATCCACGTCTGCACACCGCCGCACTGGCACGGCCTAATCTCCAAAATGGCCGCAGAGGCGGGCAAGGATGTTTGGTGCGAGAAGCCGATGACGCGCACCGTCGGCGAGGGTCGCCGCGTGATGGAGGCAGTCCGGGAACACAAGCGGATGTTCCGGATCAACACGTGGTTTCGTTTCCAAGGCTCGTTCTACGGTTTCGGAAGCGAAGTGAAGCCGATCAAGAAAATCGTCGAGAGCGGCATCCTCGGCTGGCCGCTGCGTGTCGTCGTCGGTGGCGGGCAGGGGTTCGGGCTAAAGTTCGGTTGGAGCGGGCTCACGCACCTTGATCCGAAACCCGTGCCGAAGACGTTCGACTACGACCTCTGGCTCGGTCCTGCGCCCTACAAGCCGTACAACCCCGCCCGCGTCCACGGCGTCTTCCGCGGGTACTGGGACTACGACGGCGGCGGGCTGGGCGATATGGGGCAACACTACCTCGACCCCGTGCAGTACCTGCTCGACAAGGACGACACCAGCCCCGTCAAGGTGGACGTGGATTGCGACCCTCAGCACCCCGACGCGGTGGGTGCCTTCCGGCGGATCGTCTACACCTACGCGGACGGCTGTGAAATCATCCTCGACGGAAACGGTTCCCTTGCGAAAGAGCCGTTCCTTCGGGGTTCCAGGGGAAGCCTCTGGCCGCACCTCCGTTCGGACATCCCCGGCCTCGCCGATAAGCTTCGCGCGATGCCCGAACCGCCTCGCCAGCAGACGGACTTCATGGACAGCGTGCGCCGCCGCCGGACGTTCGCGCTGAATGAAGTGAACGGGTTCCGTTCCTGCACGATTGTCAACCTCGGTCTCGTCGCCATGCGTCTCGGGCGCGGTTTCCGCTTCGATCCCGAAACGCTCCACGCGGTTGACGATCCGGCGGCGGAACGCTACCTGTACCAGCCGATGCGCGCCCCGTGGACAATGTAACGCCGGGAGATGAGGAGGAAAGAACATGAATCCGTTACCGTTTCTTGTTTTCGCGGCAACCGCCGCATTCGCGGCACCGCCTGCGAAAATGGCCGTGTGGCAGACGCAAAACCATGCGGAACTCGCGCGTCTGGACACACCGGCGGCGAAGGCCGCGCTCCTGGGGAACCGCGCTGCGCTGACCAACCTGTTCGCGCAGGTCAAGCCCGCCGGGTTGATCGACCCCGTGGTCGCCGTCCGCTTCAACGCGCTGACGCAATACGCGGCCTCGCCGTCGGTCAAGGAATCAGCCCGCAAGGCGTATGCGGAAGCCCTGCTTGAAGCCGCGAAAGCCGCGCGCGACGCCGACACGCAGAGTATGTTCTTCGAGCAGCTTCGCTGGTGCGCCTTTCCGCAGCAGAAGGACTCTATCCTCGCGTCCGCGCTTCCGGGGGCCGCCGGCATGGCTGCGCTGGCGGCGGACTCGGCGACCGGCGCGGGCGTCGGGATGACCAGCCTCGCGCTTTCGCCGGAAGAGACGGGCGACCCTGCGGTTGCCCGTAAGGCGTTGGAGGAGGCGAAGGACGACGAGGCGCGTATCCGCGCGCTCGATCTGCTGGGACGCGCGGGCGATCCCTCCTCCGCCGATTTCGCCGCGCGTTACGTCAGCCATCCGAACGCGGAAGTTTGCGAGGCGGCCCTGATGGCGTTGGAAGCGTTTTCTCCCGCCGCCGTCGCATCCCGGGTGCCTGCTTTTCTGGCGGCTGCGACGCCCGCGAACGAACGGGTGTTGCTGGATGCGTTGCGCCGCCTGCCGACTGTCAAGCTCGGTAAGGCACTGTGCGCGTCGTTCGCGTCGTTTTCGCCAACGGGGAAGAAGATCGCGCTGGAGCTGATGGGGCAGCGGCGGATCCAGGACGGCATACAGAACGCGCTCGCCGCCTTGGCGGAGACCAACGTCTGGGTGCAGATCGGCGGGTACAGGATGTTGCGCGACACGGCGGGGACGAAAGAGGCGTCTGCCGTCGCGGCCCGCACTTTGGCCTTGCCGGACGGGCGTGTCCGCGAGGAAGCGGTCGCCGCGCTTGCCGGAATCGCCAAGCGCGACGGCGGCGTGGTCGAATCGGCGCTCGACGCCGCCATCCAGACCGGCGACGAGGCATCACGGGAAACCGCGCTGGCCGCCGCTCCGCGTATCGGCGGCGAACGCCTGCTGCGTACCGTCGTCAAGGTCGCCGAAGGTACGGGTGGAACGGCGGAGGATGCCACGCGGGCACTCGCCGCCTGGATGGACGAGGCCGCGTGTCCGGCGTTGCTCCGTCTGGCTGCCTCTTCGCAAAGTCTGAAATGCCGGAAGCTCGCGGTGATGGGGTTGCGGAAGAAAGTCACGGAAGAAAACAAGGAACGCCTGCTCGGTGTCTGGCTGCAAGAACGGGCGAAGATGCCGGATGGCGAGGCGAAGAAGGGCATCGACGAGTTGTTCGGCGATGAACGCAACGTCGCCAAGAGAAAACCCGTCTCCACCAACGTCCGGCACGAAGGCAACCGGGTCGCGGCGAACCTCACCGACGGGACGCCCGCACCCTGGTTCGGTCACGGTCTTCCCGCCGTCGCAACGGTGGATATCGGGGAAGTCCTGCCTGTCCATGCCGCGAAAATCCTTTTCTGGTACAGCGACCCCCGGACGTACACGTTCGCGCTGGAACTTTCCGAGGACGGAAAGACGTGGAAGAAAGTCGGCGGGAACGAGACGGATCCGAAACCCGCCACCGCCGATGGCGTCAACGTTGTGTTTGAAGAGACACCCGCCCGTTTTGTGCGGTTGACCGTCCTGGGCAACACCGCGAATCCCAACGCCCATGTCCATGAACTCGAAGTCTACCAACGGCTGTTTTGAACAAGGAACCGTGCGATGTCAATCGAACCCAACCATGCTGTAGACGCGAAACCGTACGTTTCCTTCGTCATCCCCACGCTGAACTCCGCCGGAACGCTGGGGGCGTGCCTGCGTTCCATCCTCGAACAGGATTACCCGCGTGACGAGTATGAAATCATTATCGCCGATGCGGGGTCATCCGACGCGACACTGGAGATTGCCCGGTCGCTGGGCGTCGATAAGGTCGTTCCGAATCCCCTGAAAACCGGCGAGGCGGGGAAATCGGCGGGGATCGAGGCGTCACGCGGCGCGTTGATCGCGCTAGTCGACAGCGATAACATTCTCCCCGACTCCGTCTGGCTGCGCAACATGGTCGCGCCGTTCGACGACCCGGCGATCGTCGCCTCGGAACCCCTCAGTTACACGGCACGCGCGGAAGATCCGGCGTTAACCCGGTATTTTGCCCTTCTGGGCATGAACGACCCCCTCTGCCTCTTCACGGGGAACTACGACCGTTTCTCCTGCGTGACCGGACGCTGGACGGAACTCCCCGTCCATCAGGAACTGGTCAGCAATTACCTCAAACTGACGTTGACCAAAGAGACGTTGCCCACGATCGGGGCCAACGGGTTCGTCTTCCGGCGGACGCTCTTGGAGCACGTCCGCTGGACGCCGTATTTCTTCGACATCGACATCCTCTGCGAGGCGATCGATGCGGGCTCCAACCTCGTGGCGAAGGTGAAGACGGGGATTGTACACCTGTACTGCGCGCGGCTTGCGGATTTCGCCCGCAAACAACGGCGGCGGATCCGCGATTTCCTTTATTTTTCCCAGGAAAAGCAGCGCAGTTATCCGTGGAATCGGCAGAAAAAATCCGGAATCGTCCGGTTTGTGCTGGAAACCTCGCTCGTATTCCCGCTCCTCTGGCAGATGGTCAAAGGGTTCATCCGCCACCCCGACACCGCCTGGCTTTACCACATACCCGTCTGCTGGGTAACGTTGTGGGTCTACGGTGTCGGCACGTTGCGGAAAGTCTTTGGCCTTCGCCAAGCTCCCGTCTCTCGCGACACGTGGCAGAAGAAGTAGGTTTTTTCTTGCGGAGAGGGCTTCCGGATAGTAGACTGACGCTCGTTTTTGAAGAGGTGGAAAGATTTTCCCGCTGGAGGAGGGAACGCGATTGCCTTGCGTTCCATATCGTCAGATCGGTCGCCTCTGGTTAAAAACACGAAAGGAAAGACAGAACATGATACACGATCAAGAAAGAATTGCCTTGCGGCATTTGTTTGAAACCGAACCCGATTACGCCTGGACGGAACGCGAGATCGCGTCCACCCTCGGACTGCGCGGCAAGCAGATCCACCGTATGAAATCCGTCCTTCATCAATTGGTGATGGACGGCGAGATTGTCCCGATCCGCAAGGGACGCGCGTTTTCCCTCGCCCAGCGCATGGATCTCGTGACGGGGCGGCTCCGCATGGTGCGGAACGGCGCGGGATGCGTGACCGATGCCGCCGGAAAATCCGTCTGGTGCGAACCGGAAGACCTTGAGACCGCCATGAACGGAGACCTTGTGACGATCCGCCTTTTCCGCAAGGGCGGGGAGGATCACGGGAAAGTCATCAAAATCGTTGAACGCTGCCCCCATGACATCGTGGGCACGCTCCACACGACCGGGAAATTCTTCTACGTCGTGCCTTTGAACCCCGTTTACCACAAAGACTTCTACGTGCCGGCCGCGAACAACGCCAAGCCGGGCGACCGCGTGGTCGTGCGGTTCATCAAGTGGGAGGATCCCCACGTCTCGCCCGAAGGCGAGATCGTCGATGTGATCGGGCCGGCGGACAAGCCGTCTCTCGACACGCTCGTCGTGATGAAGCAGTTCGACTTGCCGGAAGCCTTCCCCGATGCGGTGATCAACGAGGCGGAACAGGTTTCGCGCCGGCTGCAGCGTCCCGGCAAGCGACTCGATCTCCGCGACCGGTACATTTTCACGATCGATCCTGCGACGGCGCGCGATTTCGACGACGCCGTTTCGCTGGAACACGACGACAAGGGACGCCGCGTTCTCGGCGTCCATATCGCCGATGTCAGCCATTTCGTCCGCCCCGGAACGGAACTCGACCACGAGGCATCGGAGCGCGGTACGAGCGTCTACCTGGTAGACCGCGTTATCCCCATGCTTCCGGAACAGCTTTCCAACGGCGTCTGCTCGTTGCGGCCGGACGAAGACCGGTTGACCTTCTCCGTCTTTATGACGTTCGACGAGCGGGGGAATATGGTGGAGAGTTCTTTCGCGAAGTCGCGCATCCGTTCCAAACTCCGCCTCAATTACGAACAGGCGTATGCCGCGCTCACCGGGGAGCCCGCTCCGGAAGGGTACGCTCCCGTCCCCGCCGAGGCGGCGAAGCTGATTAAGGAATGCTGGCAGCTGGCGGACCAGCTGCGCAAACGCCGGTTCGCCGACGGGGCGCTCGACCTTGAAGTCCCTGAGGTCGAAGTCGTCCTCGACGCCGAAGGACGGATGCAGCGCCTGGAAACGCGCCCCTACGACGAGTCGCACCAGTTGATCGAGGAGTGCATGGTCGCCGCGAACGAGGCGGTCGCACGCGGGCTCTGGGGCAACGGCGTCAAGATCCTGACGCGCCTACACGAACCGCCGGATCCCGACAAGTTGGAAGAGCTGCACGCCTCGCTCGCCCAGCTCGGTATGCATCCAGGCGACCTTTCGCACCAGAAAAACCTCGCGGCGTTCCTGCGTTCCATCGAAGACCACCCGTTGCGCGCCCATGCGGGGATGTTGATCCTCCGCAGCCTGAAACGCGCCGTCTACTCCTCCGAAACGATCGGCCACTACGGTCTCGCGAAAGGGTTCTACTGCCACTTCACCTCGCCGATCCGCCGGTATCCCGACCTGGTTGTCCACCGCCAGCTCGCGGATTACCTCGAAGGAAAAGGCGGAGGCCGCCTTCCGCCAGACTACCTTGCGGCGACGGCGCGGGAGACCACCGAACGTGAACAGGTCGCGGACGATGCGTCGCGGCAGTTGATCGAAATCAAGAAATTCCGTTTCCTCCAGCAGCAGCTGGACGATCACAAGCCGGTGGTGTACCATGCCGTCGTCTCGAAATGCACGGGTTATGGCGTGTTTGTCGATATTCCCGACCTGGCGATGGGCGGGATGGTCCACATCTCCCAGCTGTCGCGCCAGTTCGTGCGGTTCAACCCGACGACGGAGACGCTGAGTGCGGGCGAGGCGGTTTTCCGCGTCGGCACGAAGATGGACGTTATCGTGGCGAAAGTCGATTTCGACAACCGCCGCGCCGACTTCGTCCCCGCCGAACCCCCGGAGGAGCCGCGCCGGACGTCGGCGAAACGGGGCGCGCGCCAAGGTCGCGGGCGCACGCCGAGGCCGCGGACTCGCGGCTGACGCCGCTCCCGTGGCCGCGTATGCCGGTATTTTGAGTATTACTTTCTTCTGGATATGGGGGCTTGTTCCCGTTATACTGGATTCCCTCAATGGAGAACGTCATGGCAGACAAGACAGAAAAGGAAGCGGTCCCCGCGGGCGGGGCGAGTTTCGAGGCGGCGATCAAACGCCTTGAAGAGGTTGTGCAGGGGATGGAGTCGGGAGAGTCCAGTCTCGACACCATGCTCGCCCTTTTCCAGGAGGGGCAGGAGCTGGTGAAGTTCTGCAACGCGAAGTTGAACGAAGTGGAAAAAAAGATCGAGAAGCTGTCGAAGTCCGACGGCGAGATCAAGCCCGTTCCCTTTGAACCATCCGAGAAGGAGGCCTCGAAATGAAATCGGTCATACGGAACCTTTCCATGTTTTCCATCCTGCTGCTCGCGGCGGGGTGTTTCAAGCACCAGGGCGCGCCGGAACGCCCGGTCACCGCGCATTCGTTGGATGAAGCCGCGAAACTCCGCGAAACGGTCCAGGCGGTCGAACTGCCCGGTCTGGAATTGTCCGCGATTCCGGCGGAGTTCGCCTCGATGCCGAAACTTGAACAGTTGCAGCTGCGCGGCGCCAAGGGGTTGTCCAAGTTCGACGGCCTCGCCCCGCTCGCCGGGTTGAAGCTTCTGGATCTTTCCGAGACGAAGATCGACACCGTCCCGCAGTCCCTCTTCTCGCTCGCGAAGATGGAAACGCTCTACCTCGCGGGCAATGCGTTGAAAGCCCTCCCGAAGGAAATCGGCTCGTTGAAGGCGCTTCGGTATCTGAACCTCGACCGCAACGCGATCGCCGCCCTCCCGGAGGAGATCGGCGAACTCGAAGGCCTGCGCTGGCTCCGGTTGAACGCGAACCAGCTCACCTCGCTTCCCGCCGGTGTTGCCAAGCTGAAGAAGCTTCAGCGCGTCTACCTGGAGAAAAACCGGCTGGCAGCGGTTCCGGAGGTGTTGAAAGACATGCCATTGCTGGAGGACATCGCGCTGGACAACAACCCGATCCACGAAGTGCCGCAGTGGCTGACCTCCCTGCCCAAATTGCGCCAGCTCAATCTGGACTCGACGGCGATCACGAACCTGCCCCCCGACCTAAGCGGGTGGAGGAACATTCAGGTGCTTTCGCTCACGCGCTGCAACCTGTCGGACGCCGAACAGGATCGCGTGCGCGCCGCCCTCCCGGAACGGGTGCATATCGCGTTCTAACCCCATCCCTTGACCGCACTGAACGAGGATTGAAACCATGAAGAACCGGAAACCGTTGGTGATTATGCCCTGTCTGGATATGCAGAACGGGCGTGTCGTGAAAGGCGTGAATTTTGTGGACATCCGCGACGCGGGCGATCCCGTGGCGTGCTGCGAGGCGTATTGCGCGGCAGGGGCGGACGAACTGGCGATGCTCGATATCACCGCGACGGTCGAGGGCCGCAAGACGATGCTGGAAGTCGTCCGCAAAGTCGCCGCCGCTGTGACGGTGCCGTTCACGATGGGCGGCGGCATCAACTCCGTCGCCGCCGCCGAAGAGGTGTTGAAGGCGGGCGCGGACAAGGTTTCGACCAGCAGCGCGGTTTTCCGCCGTCCCGAACTGATCGCCGAGATGGTCAAGGCGTTCGGCGCCGAAAGGGTGACGGTCGCCATCGACGTGGCGAAGAACGCGGCGATGCCCTCCGGTTACGAGGTTTTCATCGACGGCGGCCGCACGGCGACCGGAAAGGACGCCGTCGAATGGGCGAAGCAGGTGGACGGCTACGGCGTCCGTTGCCTCCTTCCGACCAGTAAATCGACCGACGGCGTGCGTACCGGGTACGACCTGCCGTTGATCCGCGCCTTCCGCGCCGTTACCGACGCGGACATCGTCGCCTCCGGCGGCGCCGGCACGATGGAGCATTTCGCGGAAGCCGCCGAGGCGGGTGCGGACATCCTGTTGGCCGCCTCCGTTTTCCACTTCCACCTCGTGGACATTCCCGCGCTGAAGGCGTTCCTCGCGGAGCGCGGTTTTGCCTGCCGGTGACGCAAAAGCGCAAAGTTTTATTTTCTCCCCAATTTTATTTGACACCCGACGTTTTTTAACGGAAAATCACGTGGTTTTTCGTCGTTGGGTACGACGGTTTTGGGGACTCCCTGGTAATCAGGGCAGGACAAGGAGAAAGGGTAGGTTTGTCATGGTAAGAAAGTGGCTTCTTTGCGTGTGCGCGACATTCGCGTTCACCGTTCATTCCGCAAGTTACAAGGGAATTGAATATACAACGTCCGGCGATGTCAAGGTGAACCAGTGGACGAGCCAGATCAACAAGGCGTTTTCGACGGCGAAGAGCCTGAACCGGCCCATCATGGTCGCGCTGGTCAGCCAGGATTGCTCGCATTGCCAAAGATGGGTCGATTACGGTCTCAAAGGTTCTGCCTGGCGCAATCTGCTCAAGGAACGGGAACTAATCCTGCTGTTTATCGTCCTGCAGGATGTGGGGCAATCCAATTTTGAGTCGTATTACACGAAATACATGAACGGAACGCCGGGCGGGGGACAGTTCCCCGGACTTGCCATCTATGGATCGAACGGGAAGGCATTGAGCATTCTCAATGGGCGTAGCGATTACAACAAAGTCTACACCAACGACGGGAAAGCTTCCGGCACGTCGTTCTCCAATTGGGTCAAGCAGTACGTCCCCATCGTGGCGAGCGCGTCATCCATCAGCCTGACGGCGGGTTCCGCGACAATCGCGGAGAACCAGAGCTATACCGGGACGATCACCTACACGAAGGGCAGGGACAATGTGACGGTCTCCCTCTCCGCCAGCGACGGCGGCGCGATCAATCCCTCCACCATCACGCTCCCGACCGGATCCAGCGCGGGCAGCACGTCGTTCACCTACACGCCCAGACGCCCGTCCGACGATGCGTTCACCGAGTCGTACAGCGTCACCTTGACCCTCTCCACGTCGGCCTCATCCTCTTCCGCGACGCTCGGTACCCGCACGACGGTCGTGACCATCAAGGACCAGGACGTCGCGCAGACGCTCGAGGAATACAGGGCGTCCAACGGGAATCTCGCTTCGCTCAGAAGTACCGCCGGTATCTGGTACGTCGATAAGCAGGGGGTGTTGCGCTGCGTCAACCTCTCTTCCAACGATAATCCGCGCGCCGAACTTACGTGGACCGCGCCTTCTGCCGGACGTATCGACGTGGCGGCCCTCGCCGGAAACGGAATCGCGTTTACCGCGAAGGTGGGCGAGAACGAAGCTGATGCCACGCAGATCCAGACGATCGGCGTCTCCGCCGGCGATGTTGTGACCCTCACCGCCATCGTCCAGGAGCCGGGTGGCGGCGACGAGCCGGGCGGCGGCGACGAGCCGGGTGGCGGGGACGAGCCTGGCGGCGGAGACGAGCCGGGGGGCGGTGACGAGCCTGGCGGCGGTG
>JAGCVN010000147.1 GCA_017962315.1 Kiritimatiellia bacterium | reverse complement strand
CGGACACAGACAGGAAGTGTACCGATGCTGAAGGTCTGTGCGTACGTGAATTCACCCGAAGAGCTTGAGAAGGCGGACAGTGCAGACCTCATCACCGTCAGCGCGGAGACCTACCGCCAGCTGGAGGACACGGTGGACCGCTCCATCTCCGCCCTCTACCGGGGCGGCGACCTCGCCACGATGTCGGGCGCCCCGGACGCCGCCGGCGTCAACGCCCAGGCCGGCGAGTCGGAACTGATGGACGACGACGGCTGCAAGATGGTCGCCGAGACGCTGCGCGACCAGGTCGAGAAGTTCGTCATCCGCTTCGAGTGCGGCGACTTCGAGCCGCTGGCGGAGATCGTGATCAACCCGCCCGCCGACGCCGACGGCACCGAGCGCAACATGGCCATCGACACCCACCTCGCCGCGCTCGGCGTGACGCTCTCCAAGAGGGACGCCCTCCGGCGGTACGGCCGCACCGAGGCCGAGGACGAAAACGACGAATTACGAGTGACGAATGACGCTTCGCTGCCCCCAAATTCGTCACTCGTCATTCGTCATTGCCGAACGAGGTTCAGCCCCCGACCCCCCTGCAAACGCTTGCAAACCCCTTGCAAAACGCTCCGCGCCCTCCGGACGGGCAAGGGGAGGGTCGGGAGACCGCCGCGCTCCTAGGGCCGTTTTCGGCGGCTTTCGAGGGGCGGCTGCTTGACGAGATGTTCAAGGCCGCGGCGGAGGAGCTTGACGGCGAGGCGTGGGAGGCGGCTAGACCGGAAGACCCGGACAATCCGGACAATCCGGAACTCGCCAACGCTCTCGAGTGCCGCGCGGAAAATCCAGCCACATGCCCCACGCACGGCACGCCGGCAAAAACTTCACCCAAATCCAGTACAGCCGATAAGGCAGACGCACCGGGCAATCCGGATGATTTCGGTGCGTCTGCCGAGGCGACAAAAACGGAAAAGCCGGAAAATCCGGAACTTGCGAACAGCACGGATGCCAACGGCAACGAACATGCCGCAAAAGGTTCTGCCAACGGCGGCCAGTTCGTGAGCAAGGGCGAAGGCGCTTCCGGGAGGAACGACGGCAAGATCGACTTCCGGGGCAACACGCGCGCCAAGGCGAAGGCCGACACTCAGGCAACCCGCCTTGGGTATGCCGGCATTGACGACCTGATGCAGCAGTCGGCAAGCGTCACCGCCGAGCGGATTGCCGAGATAACGGCAGGCGCAGACTCGCCGTGCAAGGCGCACGAGGCGATTGCGGCGCTGCGCTCGCATGCCACGATCACGCCGAATGCAAGCGGAGAGGAGCCGGTCCGGCTGACAGAGCGGCCAATAAGGCACTACGTGTGCGGAGAGAGGCGTCACCATGGCGGAGAGCCGGATATTGCGCGCCTCAGATCGTTGCCATTGGCGATAAAGGCAATTCGCGAGTGTGACAGCTTCCACCACGAACTCGACGAGAGGCGTATTGCAATGATGCCAGGCGAGAAGCCTCCGAAGGGAACCCAGACCATCTACGAACGCAGGTCGGGACCGGGAAAGTCCAAGGCGTTCGCTTATACAGACAGCGGGGTGTTGAACGGATGGCAACTGAATTGACAAATAGAAAGCCCCGCCAGAGGCAGGGCCGCGTTACCCGTTTTCACGGGTTCGCCGCACAGTTTACCACGCCCCAGGAGGGGACGCAAGCATGAAAACGCCACTCTACAACACCGCGCACCCGATGGCCGGAAGCGGGAAGCCCATCTACATCCCGTTCGGCGAATGGGACTACGACGGCGCAAGCCGCCAGCGCCTCGACCGCGCCCACGGCGAGCGCATCGCCAACGAGCTCAACGCCCGCGTCGCCAAGGGCGAGCCGGGAATCCCCGTCTACGCCGGCCACCCGGACGTGCCGCAGCTCGCCGCCCGCTACCCCGACAAGGGCGCGCTCGGCTGGGTCACGCGCATCGACATCGTCAACGAATGTTGCCAATGTGGAAGTGTTGCCAATGCCAAGACCAATGGCCAATTGGGAATTGGAACCGGCAACATTAAAGGCGGCCTGAATCTTTTCGTCGAATGGGACCGCGACCCCGGCAGGGGCTTCCGCTGGTTCTCGCCGTACTGGATCGCGAACGAGCGCGAGGGCAGCTGCCACATCGTGGCCGAGATCGCCTCCATCGGCCTCGTGAACAACCCCAACATCCCCGAATTTCGCCTTGCGAACGAGTCGCAGGGCGGCAACGGAACAAAACAAGGAACAAGCACAATGGACATCGAAGCCTTCAAGAAGGCGCTTGGCCTGCCGCCCGAAGCGACGGAGGAACAGGTCATTGCCGCCATCGAGGCCGGCGCGAAGGCGGTCGAGGAACTCGCCACCGAGCGCACGAAGGCCGAGGCGGCCGAAGCCGAAAAGGCGCAGGCCGAGACGGAGAAGGACGAGGCGAAGGCCGAGCTCGCGAACGAGCGCGCCGCGCACCGCGCCCTGCTCCTGGACCAGGCGATCGCCGAGGGCCGCATCAGCGTGGCCAGACGCGCCGCGTGGGACGGCCGACACGGAGACTTCATGCTGCTCGAATATGATCTACTCGACGGATCCACCCTCGTCCTCGGCGTCGACTACCACGACGGGTGCTGCCCGTCCACCTTCCACAAAAGGAAAAGGCCCGGCGCGTGACCGCGCCGGGCCTCCCGCCGGCGGACTGCCCCTTGGGCTCTAGGGCGGGGCTTCCACCCGCCAGATAATCCGCCCGTCGCGGGAACGCGCCAATCCTACGCACTCCGTCCCAACCTTGTCAAGCGCAATTCTCTGAATCTTATCTCGATTCTCGTGGCACGATACGACCGCTCTCTCCGGTCGCCATCCAGTACGTCTGCTCCGCTACATATCGCGGAGAGGGATACGCGATCGAGTCCGTGTAAACGGCATTCGCGCGGGTGGCGGGCTAACGGCGTTCGCCGGGCAGGTCGGACGAGAGGCAATAGGTACCCGACGCATAGGTTTCCGTCTTCCCTCCCGGCACGGTCACCTCTGCCGACGTATTCGCCGGAATCGTGAAGGCCCAGATCCATCGATCTCCTTCGTAACGCCATTCGCTGCGGATCTCCCCGTAGGGCGAACGGAAGCGGGCGGAGACGTTCGGTATGCGCTTGTCGGGAATCGGGGCGAGGATGAATCGCTTGAATCCGCCCTCCGTGGGGTCTTCACGGATGCCGGCCATCGTCCCGTACATCCATGCAAGTACCGCGCCGTAGGCATAATGGTTGAAGGAGTTCATGCCCGCCGAACCGAATCCGTCCGCTTTGGTGTAGGAGTTCCAGCGCTCCCAGATTGTCGTCGCCCCTTGATCGACGGAGTAGAGCCAGCTCGGGTTCTTGTGCTGGAGGAGTAGAGTGTAGGCGACATCGGCCATGCCGTTTTCCGTGAGCGTGTCCATCAATATGGACGTTCCGAGAAAACCGGTCTGTAGGCAGTCGCCGTGGTCGGAGATGTTCTTCCTGATGGCCTCTGCCATGCGCGTCTTTGCTTCACCTTCCACGAGGCCGAGCTTGAGGGCGAAAAGCGCCGGGGTCTGCATGGTGTTGAGGTCGTCCAGCTTGAATCTGCCGTCCTCATTCAGGAACTTTTCCTTTAGGAACTTGCGTGCGGCAGTCTCCATGCGGAGGTACTTGAACGCTTCAAAGTTGTTGCCTTTGGCGAGAGCCATCTGGCGCATCATATCGGTGTCCCACAACCAGTAACAGCCGCCGAGGTAAAGCCAATACGTCTGGGTCTCCGGCTTCGGGCAACGCTTGCCGTTCGGATCTTTAGTCCATGATTCCTTTCTGTGGCTCTCGTATTTTTCGTAACTGAGCCAGTCCGCCCACTGGTACGACTGGTCTTTCGGCGTGTCGAACTTGGTACGATTGATGAGCGTCACATAATTTGTCATCATCTCCCAGTTCTCCACTATCGCGCGTGTGTCCCCGAAATGCCGCCAGAGCGTGTACGGGACGATCACGGCGGCATCGGCCCACCCGAAGCGGCAACCGTCGTTTCGCGGGCCGGGGACCGGCGCAATACCCGGAATGGAGCCATCCGGGCATTGCGAGTCGCGCACGTCGGCAAGCCACTTCGCGAGGAAACCGTAAACGTCGGCATTGTAGGAGGCTGCCTTCGTGAATACCTGCGTGTCGGCCGTCCACCCTTGGCGTTCATTCCGTTGCGGGCAGTCCGTCGGCACGGAAAGGTAATTGGAGTATTGCCCCCACAGCACGTTCGAGATGAGTCGGTTGATGTCGGCGACCGCAGTTTTTAGATTTCCCGTTTCGGATCCTTTCGGGATCGATGTCACGGGGAGGGACCTTGCCGAGAAGATCTGCACATTCCCCGTTGCCGTGACGGAGAGATACCTGTATCCGAAAAAGGTGAAACGCGGATGGTACGTTTCTCGCCCCCGTCCCGCGAACACATACTGCATCGTCGTTCTCGCGTTGCGGTAGTTCGCAAAGTAGGCGCTGCCTTCGGGACCGTCGCAACCGCGCGACTTCGCGCCATTGCCGTCGTTGAGCATTTCGGCGGGACGCGCCTTGATGGAGACACCCTCTTTTGCGGAGAACGTAAATTCCGGTACCGCCGCCGCGTTCTGCCCGAAATCGATCACCAGCGTCTCGCCCGCGGCCAGCGTGAACGGTTTGCCGTCCTTGCAGGTACGCAGAATCTTGACCTTCCCGTGTGCGTCCTTCGATACACCTTCCGCCTCCTTCCACACGTACATAGCTTTCGGCGCGAGCGCGAGATCGCGCCTGAGGCTGATCGCCGGTCCGTCCATCGGCAGTACCGCGCCATTGAACTCGCTGTTGATTTCGGCGCGTAAGAAGACGTCCGCCCATTTCGCGGACGTCTTCCACGGCGTTCCGATGCGCGCGTCATACGTTTCGCCCTCGTAGATGCCGGCATCCTTTACAGGACCCGTCACGGCCGCGCGCCAGTCTCTGTCGGTACCGATACGCTCTTCCGTATTGTCCGCGTAACGCAGAATCAACTGAGCCTTGAAAGCGGATTTCTTTTTCGACTTGTGCATCATCTGGTCGCGCCACCATGAGGCGGAAACCTCCGAGGAAAAGATATTCGTCGCGTTTGCTTCCGTGTTCATCAGGCGCGTCACGTCGTAGGTGAACGAATGTTTCCGTTTCCCGTTATGTGTGAATCCGGGCTTGAGGAAGTCATGGATGCGTTCGTCGGTGAAGAGGTCGGGCGATGAGACGGCCTTGCCGTTCACGTACGCCTCGAAAACGCCAAGTCCCGTCACCGTCCAGTACGCCTCGCGGAGCGTCTTCGCATTGACGACGGATTTCGTGAAACAGGCCGTACCCGCTTTTTGGGCCGCGTCACCCCACGCCGAAATCCATTCCGAGCCCTTCCAGTCGCCGTCCGTGAGAAGCCCGGTCGTGAAGTGCGCGAACGCGGAATCCGTCCATTTCCCTTTGTCGTCTTTCACACTCACCCTCCACACGTACCGTCGGGCACTTGCCAACGGTTTGCCCGCGTAGCGGATGCCGACGGAACGGGAATCGGAGATTGTACCGGAATCCCACATCTCTCCGCCGTTCTGTTCAAACACGATCACGCGGTAGGCCGTCTGCGCGGATCCTTTGCGGGCGCATTTCATCTGCCAGGCGAATGACGGAACCGCCCCCACGTTCACGCTTTCACGCCTGCGGTCAACCGTAAGGGCGACCGGTTCCGCGTCCGACGGATCGAATGTGCCGCGCCAGCCGTGTTTGTCTGCGAAATCCATGTAACATTTCCAGTCGTAGGAGGAAAGCAGGTGCTTTCCCGTACGGACGTGGTAGGAGATGCAACCCTGCTGCTGGGGCGAATCAGGATCGGGATAGGATTCGGCCACAAGGCCCTTTTTCCCGTAGAGTTCCCATGCGGGTGACGCGAATTTTCCCGCCCACCACTCGCCGCGCTGGCCGCACCAGTGGTCTTCTGTCGCCGAGGCGATGCAGAGGAGGCGCGGCGCAATGAGCGCAAGGAGTTGGTGCTGGTCGAAGTCCATCGACATCTCCTTGCCTGCGTACTTGCGGTAGTTGACGCAGAACCAGTAGGGGAAGTTCTTCAGAATCTGCGCGATGTGCTCGGACTTCGGGAGGTCGATGTGGTTCAACTTCGCACCGCTGCAGCCGGAGTCGTTTGAGCAGACCATCGCGAATCGCTTGTCTGTGACGCCCGCCCAGATCGCGGTCTTACCGCCGCGTGAATGTCCGACGACACCGACACGTTTTGCGTCAATGAGCGGTTCGGTCTCCATCCAGTCGAGAATGCGCGAATCCGCCCATGCCCAGGCGGAGAGTGTTGCCCACGATTCGTTGTCACGTTCGGTCTCCGGTTGAACCGCCGGGAATACGCCCTGCGAAAAACCGGCGTTCTTCCGGTCGGCGGCAACTGTGTCAAAGCGGAACGCGGCGGTCGCGTAGCCATGTGCGACAATTTCCTCCACCGGCCAGAATTCACTCCGCAACCCGTCCTTGTTGTCGAACACGCCGCGTTTGATGTTCGCGGCGAGGATGAACGCAGGGACGGGTTTCGCCGTCTTCGGGATATAGGCGGTGAACGGGAACGAGAACGTCGCGTTCGGTCCCTTGTACGTGACACGAACCAGCTTGCGCACCGCTTTGCCGCCCATCGCGTCGCGGACATCGTAGACTTCGAAGGAGAGTCGGTCCCTCTCGTTTGCGACCGCGGGACGCCGCCCATACTCTTGAGATTCGAATTTCGCCAGCAGTTCCGGGGCTCGCACGTTCTCCCAGTCGTTGAGCGTCTTCACCTCTTTTCCCTCGAACGTCCGCATCAATTCGGGCGGATCTACTGGAACCGGGGCGGCGCATGCCGCAACCGCAGGAATCAACATCATCAAGATTTTTTTCATGGTATGTCCTCGCTTACCAGGGTTACTTTCGCCAGCCGTGCTTGTCGGCGAAGTCCATGTACCGGTTCCAGTCGTACGGCGTGAGGTTGTGGATTCCCGTCCGGATGTGGTACGAAATGCAGCCGTCCTGCTGCGGCGTATCCGGGGCGGGCATCGCGTCCGACACGAGCCCTTTTTTGCCGTACAGCTCCCAGGCGGGCGAGGCGAGCTTCGCCGACCACCATTCGCCGGGTTGTCCGGCCCAGGCGTCCTTCGTCGCCGACGCCACGCACACGAGGCGCGGCGCGATGAGCGCGATGAACTGGTGCTGGTCAAACGGAAGCTTCTCGTCCCTGTTCACATGCATGAAGTAATTCTGGCAGAACCAGTATGGGAAATTCTTGACGATCTGTGCGATGTGCTCGGACTTCGGGAGGTCGATGTGGTTCAACTTCGCGCCGCTGCAGCCGGAACAGTTGGAGCACGCCATCGCAAAACGCTTGTCGTACACGCCGGCGACGAGCGCGGTCTTGCCGCCGCGTGAATGGCCCACCACCGCTACATGCTTTGCGTCGAGCAGCGGCTCTGTCTCGATCCAGTCCAGCACGCGGCTCGCGCCCCACGCCCATGCCGAGAGCGTGCCCCAGAGCGCGGTTCCCTTCCGCGCACCCGGCTGTTCGAAGCACGCAAACACGCCCTCACGGTTGCCCGTGTTCCAGTCTGGCGCGATGTCGCCATTCCAGAACGCGATCGCGGCGTACCCGCGCGCGACGATTTCCTCTGCCGGCCAGAATCCGCTCTTTACCTTGCGCGTCGGATCGATGTTCTCTGCGGCCGGGCGGTTACAGATCAGCACGAACGCCGGGGCCGGCCTGGCCTGGCGCGGGATGAAGGCGGTCAGCACGAACGAACCCTTGCCGTACTTTCCGCCGTAACAAACGCGGATGCGCTTGCGTAGCGCCTTTCCGTCCATCATCACCGCATCCGGCTCGGCCGTCTCGAAACTCAGCTCCGGCGGACGCTCCACCGGACGAAGCCCGTATTCCTGCTTCGTGAATATTTCGAGCAGTTCCGGTGCGCGGACTTTTTCCCACTGTTCGAAGGTTTCGATTTTTTCCCCTTTGTATGTCGTCAGTAGATCCGGCACGTTCTTGGGTTCCGGTGCGCCCGCCGCGAACCCGGTGGAAGCGAAAGCCGCAATGGCTGCCGCGCATAACGTCAAGTTGGTAAGTTTGTTCATTTCGGTAACCTCCAGAAAATAGGACACGTACTGGTGAACGAGTATACCAAACGGGGGGGGGCCACGCAAGCTGTTAACCTAGAAAAGCAGTTGACTGTGGTTTTTACCATAGGGAACAGGAGAATCTGATTGATTTTGAGGGGAAAACAAGAATGGGGGTGGAATTCAGATTCATCTTTGATTTCACCCGAATGGTGCAATCTCAACTGCGTTTTTAGGATTACGGCACCTTCCGTCCGCAGGGGGCTCCGTTTCGGTCGCGGCGGGGGGCGTTCCACCCGGATCGGACGATGGGGCGTTGCTCGTTTACGTTGACGGAAGGGAAGGGGATGGAGTAAACTTGCCGCGTAGCCGAGAGGGAAAAGGAGAAGGGGAATGGAACGTATCGTGTCTTTTTTTCGTAAACAGGGAACCGTGTTTGCCGCCGTTGCTGCCGTTGCCGCCGCCGTGGCGTTGTATGCGTTCGCCGTCGGATTCGGCCCGTTAAACCAGGACGAGGGCTGGTATCTGTATGCCGCTCGTAGCGTCGCGGAGGGGAAGACGCTCTACCGCGATTTCTTTTTCACGCAGGGACCGGTCCTGCCCGCCGTCTATGGTGCGTTTCACGCACTCTGGCAGCCTTTCGGCGTATTGGGGGGGCGACTGTTCACCGCGTTTCTCGGAATCCTCTCGTGCTTCTTTGCCGCCGCGCTCGCCGCCCGTTCTCTCCCGCCCGGGCGCCGTCTCTGCGCGGCGGTGACGGCGTTCGCCTTCACCGGCTGCAACCTCTACCATGCCTATTTCACGTCGATTCCGAAAACGTACGCGCTCGCCTCCCTGTTCGTTCTGGGCGGCTTTCTCCTGCTGACGTTCTGCGACGGGAAGGGTGCCGGATTCTTCGCGTTCTTCGGAGGTTTCCTTGTCGCCGTCGGCGCGGGGACGCGCGTTTCGTTGATCCTCCTGCTTCCGCCCGCCGCGTTCGGCCTGTTGATGATGCGCAGACGTTACGGTTTCTCCTGGCTTTGGTTCGGTGTGGGGGCGACGGCGGGTGTCGCGGCCGTGTACGCCGTGCCGCTTCTCGCTTCGACGGATTCCTTCCTCTTTGCGCAGACGTTCCACGTCACGCGCGGGGGACGTAACCTCGCGCTCTCCGTCGGCGCACTCTCGCGGATTGTCCGGGGGTACTTCCCCCTTGTCGCCTTGACGGCGGCTGTGGCGCTTCTCCGTTTCCTGCGCAGTCCCGGAGGAGAGACGGCCGAACCGCAGGAATCCCGTTCTCCGCTTCCCCTGTTCTGGTTGGTTTGCGCGGCGGCGGTGTTTCTCTTCCAGTTGGCGAGTCCGCATCCGTACGACGATTACCAGGTGCCCGTGATGGGGCTTTTCGCCGCCGCTGCCGCCGCCTGGTGCGCGGAACGGGGGGCAGCGGCGAAGCCAGACGGGCGGCTCGCCCTCGTCGCCGTCCTTTTTGCGGGGTTGACCGCCTTTTCGACGTCGCAGCTTCAGGAATGGTTCGTCATCCGGCAGGATCGATTCTGGACGTTGATGCGCGAGAAATCCGATCTGGCGCAGCTCCGCGAAGTCGGGCGGCAACTGCGCACGCTTGCCCCGAAGGGGGGCGTCCTCCTAACGCAGGACGCTTACCTCGCGGTCGAATCGGGGCTTGTCCTGCCTCCGGGACTGGAGATGGGTCCGTTCTCGTACTTCCCGGATGACGAAGAGGCCGTGCGTCACCGCGTCGTCAACCGTGATTCGCTGCGACGACTGTTGGAGGAGGCGCCCGGCGAGGTTTGCGCCTACAGCGGGTACGGCTGGGCGATCGCTTCGCCGGTGATGACGCCGGTCCCGGATGCGGAACGGCGCGGTTTCCTGGAGGCGATAGAACGTCGTTACGAGGAAGTGGCGGTCGTGCCAGACTTCGGACAGAACAAAACCGCATTGCGGATTATGAAACGGAAACCATGAAAGCGGATCGGATAGAAACGGTGATCCTGGCGAATGGACCGTTCCCGGAACATCCCGTCCCGCTCTCGCTCCTGCAGTCGGCGGGGCGGATTCTCTGTTGCGACGGCGCGGCCGACCGTCTTGTCGAACACGGCCTTGAACCGTGGCGGGTCATCGGCGACCTCGACAGTCTCAGCGAGGAGGGGCGCGGACGTTTCGCCGGGAAACTCGTCCATGTGGACGAACAGGAGACGAACGATCTCTCCAAGGCGTTCCGTTTCGCCTGTTCGCACGGATGGAGGCGTTTGCACATCGTTGGGGCGACGGGGGGGCGGGAAGACCACACGCTGGCGAATCTCAGTCTGCTCGCCGATTTCGCGTCGTCCGCCGAAGTCCGCCTGTACACCGATACCGGTTTGTTCACGCCGTGTCTTCGTTCGACCGTCTTCGCCTCGTATCCGGGACAGCAGGTCTCGATTTTCTCGTTTGAACCCGGCATCCGCCTCTACGGAGAGGGACTTGTCTACCCGCTCGACCAAGTCCCTTTCACGCGCTGGTGGCAGGCGGCTCTGAACGAAGCGTCGGGACATGAATTCAAGTTGACGTTCGTCGGAGGTCCGCTGCTTGTGTTTCAGGCGTACGGTTGATTTAGTTGCGACGGGGTGCCAAGAAGCGCAAGGTCTCGGTGTAGACACGGCCGCCGATCGCCCCCCAGGCGTCGTGAACTGCGTCCGGACGCCAGTCGGCGAGGACGGATTCCGCCTTCGCGTGGTCGCCCGCCGCGTTGAATGCCAACACTTTCGCATAGTCGCGGTAGCCGTCAACGGTTTGCGGCGTGGAGGCTTGCAATCCCGCGGCCAGATGTTTGCCCAGTTCGGGAAGTCCGTCGAAACGGTCGCCAGCCGTCATCAAGGCGTGGGCGGCAAGGGCGCGCAGGCTTTCCGACGCGGAGGGGGCGCAACCGCGATGATAGGCGATAGCCCCCGTTTCACGGGTGAGGTCGCGCATCCAGCGCAAGGCGCGGCGCAACGGCACGCGGGCTTCCGCGATGCCCTGCCGTTCGGCTTCCGCGAGGGCTCGGATGCCCCACGCGGTCAACGCGGAGTTACCGTCTTTGCCGCCTCCGTAGTCCCAGCCGCCGGTGGGCGACTGCGTGTCCGCCAGTGCGCGGACGGCGCGGGAGAGCGCATCTCGTGTGCCGTTGTGGACGGGGGCGAGTACCGCGAGCG
This sequence comes from Kiritimatiellia bacterium, assembly GCA_017962315.1. Taxonomy (GTDB): domain Bacteria; phylum Verrucomicrobiota; class Kiritimatiellia; order RFP12; family UBA1067; genus RGIG8368. The sequence goes on along the minus strand of JAGCVN010000147.1, from coordinate 21,788 downwards.
CGTAGGCGGAGACGGCGGTGTTGTACGCCTGTACCCGGTCGCGTCCGCCGAACGTGCCGTCCGCCGTCTGCATCGCGGCAAGGGCGCGACAGGCGGAATCGACGGAACGGGCGTAGCCGCCAGACTCCTCCAGGGAGAGGGCGGCCAGCGCGGTCAGGGCGGGACGGTAGGCGTTATCCCCGCCGTGCCGGGAGGGCAGCCAGGAACCGTCGCGTTCTTGCGTCGAACGGAGCCACGCCAAGGCACCGTCGTTCGCGGGCGGCTGGACGCCGCGCCGGCTGAAGAGCGCCGCGAGGCAGAAGCAGAGCGCGAGGGCGGCGGCCGCGCCGAGACTCCGCCAGAAGACGGGGGGGCGGCGACGGAACGCGGAATCGTCGCGGGGCGCGCGCCGGCCGGCGTCGCCTTCCGTTTTCACCGCATCCATGACGCGGTCGAAAAAACCTTCCGAGGGTGCTGGGACGGGGAGGCTGCGAAGGCCCGCGACGATTCCGCCGAACGCCTTGCGTTCAATCGATCCCAATTCCGATAAGTGTTCCGTCAGTGTCATTCCTTACTCCTTCCGTTTCCCTGCGGATGATTCGTCGTCCGTCAAAAATACTTTCATCTTCGCGAGCGCGTTGAACATCCGCGACTTTACCGTTCCCTCCGGGATGCCCAGGATCTCTGCGATTTCGGCATAGGGGCGTTCCTCGAAAGCTCCCAGTACCACGACCTGCCGCATGGCGTCGGGCAAGGCATCGAGCGCGCGCCGGATGTCCGTCCGGTTGTCGATGTGTCCGGTATCGCTCACCGGACGGTCGTCGGCGATGTTACGCCCCTCGTCCTGCGTCTCGGTGAACTCCTGTTCACGCCGCGAACGGCGCCTGAGGTCGTCGATCCAGACCTGCCGCGCCATTAGGTACAGGAACGTGGTGAACTTCGCCTTGGCCTGGTACTTTTCGCGGTAGCGGTAAAGCCGGAGAAAAACCTTCTGCGCCAAATCCTCCACATCTTGTTGAACGCCGCACCGCGTGAAATAGTTCAAAAGATTTTGCGTGTGCCGCCTGACGAGCGTTTCAAAGGCGGCGTGGGAGTCCGTTTCACGGACAAGCCGCATGAGGTCTTCGTCTTGTTCAGGGAGCGGGGTCATTCGGGGTGGGGGCGTTGTTCTGCTGGACGGCCTCTGCGAGAGGGAGCCAGGGTTTGATGAGTTCTGCCAGACGCATGACGAAGGAAGACCCTTCTTGAAGTTTGGAGGTGAAGGCGGTGTTCGGCGAGAGGACGCCGAAGGTGCAAATCAGGGAAAGGGCGAGTACCGCTTTCACCCCGCCGATAAAACCGCCTAGGATTGCGTCAAACGGCTGTTTGAGAACCGTCTTCACGGCGTCGGCGAGCAGTTTCTTTACCAGCAGCCAGACGGAGATGCAGAGCACGAGCAGACAGATCAAAACCAATAGCTTTGTGGCGAGCGGCGAACTTTTGAAAAGCTGCAGTCCGTTCACCCAGTCCATGACGGGGTTGTACCCGAAAAACAAGGTCGCGGCGGCGGCCAGGACACCGACGAGGCGTCCGAGTTCACCGGAGAACCCGCGCCGGAAGCCGAGGATCACCAGCAGGACGACGACCCCCAGTACCACATAGTCCAAACCGGACAGGGATGCGAAAAAATCTTCCATCGTCTGCTTCCTCCTACAAATTCTTCTCCAGCCATTTCTCGAACGTGGTGTCGCCCGCGTCCTTCTTCAACAGCGAGAGGTAAAACTTCCCGTAGGCGACACATTCCGCTTTCCGTCCTTGATAGGAATACAGTAGCGCGGTCTGTTTCATCGTCGCGGCGTTGAACGGGCTGCGTGCGAGGGCGGTGTCCAGGACGTTTTCGACGACATCGTACTTCTTCAGCAGGAAGGCGAGCGTTGCCGCATTGGCGTAGCACGCCTGGTGCGTGGGATTCAACCGGGCCGCCGCGCGGAACGCTTCGAGTGCCTCGATGTTCTTGCCCCTGTTCTTGCAGGCCATCGCCAACCCCCACTGCGCGGTGAACGAACGCGGGTCTTTTTTGATCGCTTCTTGGAAGGAATAGATCGCGCGGGCGTAATCGTGCCTGGCCTGGGCTTCGCTTCCCGCTTCGAGCAGCTTGTTGAACGCCTCGTTGTTGACCGGTTGCTCCGGCGGTTTGGGCGCGTTCCGTCGGATCACGGCGTCGAGCCTGGTGATATTCTTTTTCGCGGCTTCGGCTTTCGGATCCTTCTTCTCTGCGAGGGTAAGGAAGAGGCTGAACTGGTCTTTCGCCTCTTCATAAAGTTTGTAGGTGTCGCGGTAGAAGGCTCCGAGGTTGTAGTAGGTGGGCGCGTACTTGGGCGCGGTGTGTTGCGCCTGAAGCAGGTGCAGTCGGCAGAGCGGCGGATTTTTCTGCATGGAATAGACCAGGGCAATCCCGTTGAGCACGGCGGCACGGGCTTCTTCGGTGGAAAGTTTCGCCCTGAGGGCCTGTCCGTAATATCGGAGCGCGTCGTCGAACTGTTGATGGTGATAGGCGATTTCGCCAAGTCCGGCCAATGACTCGCCGTGGCCGGGGCGGCTCTTGAGGGCTTCGTGGAACGCGGCGCTCGCCGCGTCCAGCTCCCCCTGACGGAGGCGCGACACGCCCAGCAGGTACAACGTTTCGACCGGGGCGTGCTGCGTGTTTGCCGCCTCGCTGAACGCGGCGGCCGCGGCGGCGTAGTTGCCGTCGCGGTAGGCGGAAAAACCGGCGGCGAACTTCCGCTTCGCGGAGTCGCCCGGTCTGCAACCGGATACGAAAAGAAACGAGACGATCGCGGAAAACAAAAGGATTCTGGAGATCATGCGAGACCTTTCCCTGTGGCGAACCTTGCCCGGCCTTTCCGTGTTCCGGCCTTCGGCACGATCCGTTGCGCATCAGTATAGCCGCACCGACGCCGGATTTCAAGGAGATATTTTTCGTTCGCCTGTTTCGGGATTCTGTGATAAACTAACCGCTCTCTTTTGAACGGAGGGGTGGACGCGGGACGTCTGCGGTCCGGGACGAGGAAGCAAGGAGAAATGGCCAAGGATACGAAACAAGTCGAGTCGTGCGTGGGGGTCGTGGAGACCCGGCACGTGAAGCTGGATCTGCCGAAGGGTGGTTTCCGCCTGGAGAAGGCGGCGTCCTTCCCGAGATCGAGGTTGCTTACGAATGTTGCGGGCGTGAGACGCCCGACCAGTCCAATGTGGTGTTCGTCTGCCATGCGCTCACCGGCGACGCGCATGTCGCGGGGATCCGGCAGGGTGAGACGGAACCGAGCGGCTGGTGGGAGGGCATGGTCGGTCCCGGGAAGGGGATCGACACCGATCGTTATCGGGTGGTCTGCGCGAACATCCTCGGCGGCTGCCAGGGAACGACCGGTCCAAAGTCGATCGATCCGCAGACAGGGCGTCCCTACGGTTCCCGTTTCCCGAAGATCACGGTCTCCGACATGGTGGAGGTCCACCGGTTGCTGCTCAAACAGCTCGGCATCGGCCATCTCGCCGTCCTTGTGGGCGGCAGTTTCGGCGGAATGCAGGTGCTGGACTGGCTGATCCGCCATCCGGACGAGGCGGATAAGGCGATGGTGATCGCCTCTGCCGCGTGCCTCACGACCCAGGCCCTCGCCTTCGATATCGTGGGGCGCAACTCCATCGTCAAAGATCCGAAATGGAACAGCGGCGACTACTACGGACAGGCGGACCAGCCAGACGCCGGACTTTCCAGCGCGCGCAAAATCGCCCACATCACCTATCTTTCACAGGAGCTGATGGAGGACAAGTTCGGGCGCGAGAAACGTCCCGAGTGGTTGCAGAAGGCGGCGGACGCCCCCGATTTTAAGAAGAAGATGGAACGGAATTTCGCGACCTTCTTCCAGATTGAAAGCTACCTCAAGTACCAGGGCGAGAAGTTTGTCCAGCGGTTTGACGCGAATTCCTATCTGCATATCTCGCTGGCGATGGACGAGTTCGACGCCGACGAAAAGTACGGCGGCCTCAAAAAGGCGTTTGCCCCCCTCGCCGCGCGGGTCTTGATCGTCTCGCTTAGCGGCGACTGGCTGTTTAACGCGGATCAGGCGCAGGAGATCGTCAGGGCGTTGGTGCAGGACCGCAAGCGCGTCTCCTACTGCCACTTGAACGCGCCCGCCGGGCACGATGCCTTTCTGACGCACATCTGCGACCTCAAGCGCATCATCCGTGCGTTCATCGAGCCAGACGACGAAGAGGGCAGGCGCCCGTTCCTCGACTGGCAGTTGCGCCACTACGAGCGCGTGGTGAAGCTTGTGCCGGAGGGGAGCCGCGTGATCGACCTCGGTTGCGGATATGGCACGCTCCTGAACATCCTCGCTCGTAAACGCGGGTGTACCGGGTTCGGCGTGGAGTATGACGTGGAGCGGGTGATCCCTGCGATCGCCTCCGGCTGCGACGTGATTATGGACGACCTTGACGGCGAACTCTACACGCTCCCGAAGACGGAGGAAGTAGCCGATGTCGCGTTGCTCAGCGAAACGCTGCAGACGATCCGCCGTCCCCGCCGCCTGATGACCCGCATCCTGGGTGTGGCGAGGGAGATTGTCGTGGCGTTCCCGAACTTTGGTTGCTGGATCGTGCCGTTCTGCCTGCTCTTCAAACGCCGGATGCCGAAAGGGAAGCAGCTGCCTTTTGAGTGGTACGACACGCCGAATATCCACCTCTTCACGTTGCGCGATTTCCTCGACCTTTGCCGCGACCAGGGCCTCCGTGTGTTGGAGCTTCACGCGATTTCGCGCGGAGTCGTCGAACGCCTCCTCCGCCTGTTCGGATTCAAGACACTCGGGTCCTCGCGAATCATCGCGCGCCTCACCCGCGAGGCGTGCCAGCAGGAAGGCTGACTATGGAAGACTGGCTCGAACAGAATCTCATCCCGCTTGCCGACCGACTCTCCCCCTGCGCCCACTGTGTGCGTGAGGCCAACACCGAACGCGACGTGAATCTTCCTGGCGCACGGGCCGTGATCGCGGTGTTCAAGGGCTTCCTTTCGGTGTTCTATCCCGGCTGTTTCGGGTTCGGTCCGATCCGGGGGACAGACTGCATGACCCGGTTCCGTTCGCGCCTCCGCGAACTGGCGCACTCCCTGCACGACCAGTGTACGCGGGCCTACCGCTATGCGGGACGCACGGATGCCGAAGAGGTGTCGAAAGAGACCGTGTCGAGTCTGCTTGCCGCCCTTCCGGAAATCCGCGACGTCCTCCAGCAGGACATACAGGCCGCCTACGAAGGCGATCCCGCCGCGCGGTCCACGATGGAGGTCGTGATGAGTTATCCGGCGATCATCGCGATCACCGCGCACCGGATTGCCCACGAACTCTACTTGCGCGGTGTCCCGTTGATTCCACGCATCGTGAGCGAATATGCCCACTCGAAAACCGGTATCGACATCCACCCCGGCGCGAAAATCGGCCCCGGTTTCTTCATCGACCACGGCACGGGCGTCGTCATCGGCGAGACCTGCTCGATCGGTTCGCATGTCAAGCTTTACCAGGGCGTGACGCTCGGCGCGCTCTCGTTTGAAAAAGACGAGGACGGCAACTTGATCAAGGGGATCAAGCGCCATCCCGATGTCGAAAACAACGTGGTCATCTACGCGGGGGCTACGATTCTCGGCGGCAAGACGGTTATCGGACATGACTCCGTGATTGGCGGCAACGTATGGCTCATCCATTCCGTGCCGCCTCATTCCAAAGTCTACAACCGGACACCGAAACCGATTATCCAGAGCCGTCGCGACGCCTCCCCGGAGGAGTTCTAGTCGCGGTGGCGGGCGACCGCTAGCGGGTTTTGTTGTACGCGGCGGACGCGAAGGTCCAGTTCACGAGTCCGAGTGCTGCTGCGGCGTAATCGGCACGGCGGTTCTGCCAGTCCAGGTAGTAGGCGTGCTCCCAGACGTCCAGCGTCAGCAGGGGCGTGATGCCCGGACGGGTGAGGGGAGTCTCGGCGTTCGGCGTGGAGATGACGGAAAGCTTGCCCCTTTCCGCGACCAGCCACGCCCAGCCGCTCCCGAAACGCTTGACGGCGGCATCTGCCAGCGCTTTCACCACTGCGCCGCAATCACCGAAATCGCGCGCGACCGCCTCTGCGAACGCACCCTCCGGTGTGCCGCCGCCGCCCTCCGGCGCGAGACTCTTCCAGTAGAACGTGTGGTTCCACACCTGCGCGGCGTTGTTGAAAATCGCCGCCACGCCCTCTTTTTCGGAACGTTTCACGATTTCTTCAAGCACAAGCCCCTCGAAGGGCGTTCCCGCGATCAGTTTGTTCAACGTCGCGACATACCCCGCGTGATGTTTGCCGTAGTGGAACGAGATCGTCTTTGCCGAAATGATCGGTTCGAGCGCATTTTCGGCGTAGGGAAGTTTCTCTAGTGTGATTACACCCATTTTTTTGTTCTCCTTCGTTGAGGCGGCCGCAGATGACGCGATCGCCGTGATCGACAAGGCGGCCGCGGCCGCGAACTCTCTCCGTGTGAACGCTTTCATGCCGGGTATTGTACCAGAAGGGGCATTGGTGCATCAATTAAATAAAATCAGCAATATTACGGCGCATTTTTGCAAATTTCGGCTGAAAAGATGCCGTTTCCGGGCGGTAACGGTTTGCTAGAATCCGCTTTTTTATACGCGAATCGTGCCGCGTTTCTTGTGACAATCTTAAGGCTGTTTGCGTCGGAGAGAGCGGATTTTCTCGATGAGTGCGGCTTTGGCGTTGTCGATGGCGGGGAGCAGCGTTGCGGCCCTTCGCGGCCTGGACCTGCATGAACTCGACGGCTTCCTCGTGCTTCACGCCGAGCTCCTTCAGCATCCCGGTGTACTCCCGGAGGCGGCGTTCGGCGTCGTTGACGGCGGCCTGGTCGAAAACTTTCTGGAGACGCGCGGCCTCGTAGAAGTCGGTCTCGCCCCCGAACGCCGCGCCGCGCTCCGCCATCTCGTCGCGCAGCCATTTGAGCGGGTTGCGGTAGTCGTGGAGGTTGACGCCCCAGCGTTCTTTCAGGGAGAGCGGCTTTGCCATGTCGATGGCGGTGGCCGGCGCGCGCTGCGGCCTGCTGAGGGCGCCCAGAGTGCCGCTTTCGGCGGCTTCCCCGACTTTGATTGCGACACTAATAGCGTCATTAAGGCTTGAACCGCCGTTCATGCGGTGTTCCACAATATGAAGGAACCCTTCTCCGCCTTTTCCGGCGCGCCCCAGCGGATAGCGGATTTCGCCGTACTTCGGGTTGTGCAGGACGCCGTAGGGCTTCCCGTCCGCGATGTCGGCGAGCGCGGCGCGGGAGTGCGCCTCTGCCGCCAGCTCCGAAGTGTCGAAGCGGATGTCGTCCCTCATCCTGTCGAACCTCTGCGAGAGCGGGATCACGTTCCCCGTGTCATCGTAGGTCACGGGGTCGAGCGACTTGACATATCCTTTAGTTGACTTCGCGTCGCCCATGACAACCAGTCCATTATTCGTTTTTATGGCAATGGGCTTTTCTACCCATACTCCATCGTCATATAGTTTTTGAATAAAATCAGGATCATCAAATATTCCGGCAGAATCAACAATGTCGCGAGGATTGAAATCCTCCATGTTGGCATCATCACCATAGAATTCTTTTGCGGCTCTGATGAACTTTTCGTCCTTTACAAGTTCGTCAAGATCTATAGCGTCTCTGTCCGTGGCTACAAATAGATTGTCGCCATACGCGCCCCGTCCACCGTAAAGCGGCGCTGTGACAGCCTCTTCGTTTGCCGTCCCTTCTTCTACAAACATCATCCACGGAACGCCACCTTCGGGCGTTAGTTTTTCCTTGTCGCACGATAGTATCGACCGCCCTTGCGTTTCGCCGCCACAAGCACCATCCTCTGGGCGGTCTCCGTGTCGCCGCGCCGCACCGCGTCCATGTACGCCGCGTCCTCGGCTGGGGTGACGCGGTTTTTTCCGCGGCCGCTTGACTTCCGGCGGCGGGTTGTGGTATACTATAACCGTTTTGAAGAGAAGCGGGATATCTGCCGGAATTGAGCCGGGTGAGAAGTGACCGCTTCTCTTCTTGCGTTTCGGAATAGACCAGATTGTCTTCCTTGATGCTTATCCCTTCCACGCCAAACACCGTGGCTATGGAATTGACGTCAATATCGCGCCCAGCGTTCTTCACGTCCGCCCCAACTACCGCAATCCTTCCGCCAATTGTCGCTTGCGTCCATATTCTGAAAGAATCCTCGCCGCGTTTTTCCACGGCCACCGGCTTCTTGTTCGTCAAGGTATCTGCTATGTCGCGCCATTCGTCAGGTGAAATGCTGTGCGCGGCGTCCTTTCCGTTGTGCCGCAGAATCACACCGGCGCGAATCGTGAAGTAGTCACCAGACAAACCGATGCCTTTCATCGTCTCGTTTGTTTTTGCAAAGCGGAAGTGCTTTCCGCGAAGCCCGGAAATCGCCTTTTCGTCGCCTGTCCGAACTGCCTGCGCCAACGAAACGACCGATGTGAGATTGGTTCCGTTCTTCTTGTCGAAGAGCTCCGAAGTGTCGAAGTTCACGATGTTGCCGCCCGCGTCGTCCGTGTGTTCGGGGAGAAGGAGCGAGTCGTCGCGGACTTCACCGAGGTGGCTCATAGCCAGCATGTTGTCGGGTGACGCCTCGACCCGATGCAATTCACCGGACGTTTCGAAAGATCTCTCTTCGTTGTTCCGTTTCCCCGGAACGTGTGCTAGAATGAGGGGCGTTCGTTTGACACGGCGCGATGGCTGCGCCCGGTCTTGATCATCGTAAACAAGGAGATATGTCATGTTTGCACTGTATAGGTCTGTTTCTCGCCGGGAATCGTCTGGTTTCCCCCTTGTGTCCGTCCTTTCCGTGTCCGTTTTCCTGTCAGTGGTCTCGCCGTTGACGGCGGCAGAAGATACGTGGGAACTTTCCGTTCTGCGTGAAAACGGCCGCAGGGTTGCCGACTGGATGCTGGCGCATCCCAAAAAACACCATCCGCTTGACTGGACGTATGGTGCGTTCTACGCCGGTTTGACGACATTCGGTCTGTCGGACCCATCCCTCCCGTATCTCGACACCGTGCGCGAGTTGGGGAAAACGAAGCAGTGGGGACTTCTCCGCCGCACGTTCCACGCGGACGACCATTGCATCGCGCAGTCATGGCTGGAGATCGCTCTGCACGAGGACAATCCCGCGGCGGCGGCGAATGTCCGGCGCACGTTCGACTATATTCTTTCCTCCCGTTCCGGCACCCCCTTGGCCGCGGCGGACAAAGGAGGGAAGCTTCGCATGAATTTCGAGCGCTGGTGTTGGTGCGACGCGCTGTTCATGGCGCCAGCGTCCTGGGGGCGCATGGCGGCATTCACGGGCGACGACAAATATCGTACGTTCCTAGACCAGGAGTACCGGGCGTGTTACGACGAATTGTACGACAAAGAGGCGCATCTGTTCTACCGCGATTCCCGCTACAAGGGTCGCAAAACGAAAAACGGGTCCAAGGTCTTCTGGAGCCGGGGCGACGGCTGGGTGCTGGGCGGGTTGCCGATGATCCTCCGCGATATGCCGAAAGACTGGCCCGCCCGCCCGTTCTACGAGACGCTTTTCAAGGAAATGGCTGCCGCGCTCAAGGCTTGCCAACGGGAGGACGGCGCGTGGTCGCCGAGCCTTCTTGACAGCAGCGACCCTGATATGCAGGAGATGAGCGGGACTTCTTTCTTCTGTTTTGGCATCATGTGGGGTATCAACAACGGCCTCCTCGACGAGGCGGAATACCTTCCCGTGGTGCGTCAGGCGTGGAAGGCGATGAACCGCAACGTGACGGAAAACGGTAAGTTCGGATGGGTTCAGCAGATCGGCGACCGCCCCGTTTCCGACTACGGTCCCGACTCCACCGAGGTGTATGCGGTCGGCGCGTACCTTCTGGCGAATGTCGAGATCAAAAAATATGTGGTGGCCAAGGCCCATCCCGAACGGAAGACCGTCACTGTGGCGGCACCGAAACAATTCCGCGCCGCGCATACCGTCGAACTGGACTTTGCAAAACTCGGTCTGAAGAAAGATTCGCTGCGCGTGTTCAGCGTTCGCGACGGAGCCGTTCTCCCGCATCAGCTCGACGACGGCAAATTGCTGTTCTCCGCCTGCCTTCCCGCGAAGGCGGAATCCTCGTACTGGGTGTTCAACGGGGATGACGTGCCGCAAGCCGACCTGTCGGAACTCTGCTACGGGCGTTATGCGCCGGACCGTCTGGACGATTACCTCTGGGAGAACGACAAGGTCGCCTTTCGCATCTACGGATTCGCCGTCAGCCAGCGGCCGCCGAAGGGTGAGGGGCTTGTGTCGAGCGGGGTCGATGTCTGGAACAAGGCCGTTTCCTACCCGATCATCAACAAGTGGCTTGCCGCCGCCAAGCATTACCACAGCGACCACGGGGAAGGCATGGACAACTACAAGGTCGGACCGACCTGCGGTTGCGGTGGTTTCGCCGTCTACCGCGACGGCAAGGTGTACACGAGCCGGAATTGGGAGACGCAGCGGACAATCTGCAACGGCCCCGTTCGTACCCGGTTTGAAATCACCTATGCGCCGTGGTCTTGCGGCGAAGGGGTGACGATTGCGGAACGCCGCGTCATCACGCTTGATCGCGGTCAACCCTTCTCTCGTCACGAAAGCGTCTTTGAACTGAAGGGTGCCGAACGCTTGGCTGGCGGACCCGGATTGAACATCGCGGCAAAGAATCTCCACGCCGGTGCACTCGCCCTCCGTCCCGACTTGGGATGGGTTGCGAACGCAGAGGACGAACAGGCAGGGAAGGGGAGTATCCTGACCGCCGTCTATCTGCCGGGCGGTGCCCGCCTTGCCGAGACGGGAAAAGGCGACCTCCTGTTGCTCGGCGAGGTCACATCGGGCAAGGCTTTTGTCTGGTACGCGGGCGCGGCCTGGACGGGGGCGGGACGTGTCACGAAGCCCTGTGCGTGGACGTGGACGGTTGAGCGTTTCGCCGCATCCTGCGCGGAACCGCTTTCCGCACGGGTGGAATAGCCGGACGAAAATGGACGAAAACGAAAAAAACGAGTTTCCCCGCCGGTCGCCCTACGCCCGCTTTCTGGAGTGCGTGTACGACGCCGTGTTGATTGTGGATCCGGGCGACGGCCGGATCATCGAATGCAACGAACGCGCCGGCGAGTTTTTCCGCCTGTCCTCCGAAACGCTCACGGGACGGAAGATCGGGGTCGTGGTCGAAGCAGCCGACGCGGCGTTTGTCGCTTCCGTCAGCGTCCGTTTGAAGCAGGAACGCTACGCCTTGTTCGAAAGCCTCTGCTTGCGGACGGACGGGACTTCGTTCCCTGCCGAAGTGGCGGTCAGTTGCCTGGAGGTGAAACGTCGCGCCCATCTCTGTTTTTTCGTGCGTGACATCACGATCCGGAAACGGGCACTCTCTGAATTGGAAAGCGCGGTCGAGCGGCTGCAGGAACATGACCGTGCTCGGATGGAGTTTGTCTCCAACGTCTCGCATGAACTCCGTACGCCGCTCACGTCGATGATCTACGGTGTCAGCAACATGCTTCGCGGCGTTGTCGGACCGCTGTCCGAAAAGGCGATCCACTACCTGGAACGCCTCCGGCTGGACTGCCGGCGTCTGTTGACCACGGTGAACGACATCCTCGACCTTCGCCAGGCGGAGAACAACACGCTTGTCCTGGCAAAAGCGCTTACTCCGCTCGGCGCGGTGATCCGCTCTGCCGTCGATTCCCTGCGGATCCAGTCGGATTCCAAACGCCAGAAACTGACGTTTGACGGAGGGATTCCGGAGGCGTTCTGTTTCTGCGACGCGCAGAAAATGGAACGGGTGATTTTGAATATCGTGGGCAACGCCGTCAAGTTCACGCCGTCGGAGGGGCGCATTGAAGTCACGCTTCTGCCCGGTTCCCCGAAACCGGATGTCGTGACCATCCGTTGCCGGGACACGGGGATCGGAATCCCGGCGGACAAACTGCCGAAAATCTCCCGCCGTTATTTCCGTGTCGGGAATTTCGTCAAAGGCTCCGGCCTCGGGCTCGCCATTTCGCGCGAGTTGGTCGAACTGCATGGCGGCAGCATCCTCTTCGCAAGTCCCGTCCCGGATACGGGGTGCGGGACGGAAGTTTCTGTGGAACTCCCGCTCGCCGAGACGCCATCCCTGATTGTCGCGGGCACCGAAGGAAAGGCGGTGGAGGAACTGCGCCGTACCGCTGAAACGTGCGGGTACAAGGCGGTTGCCTGCGTGTGCGGTGACTGCGTCTTGCACGAATGTCTGGAGCGCAGGCCGGTTGCCGTCCTGTTGTTGGGCGGCGTTGGCAAGGTCGGTCGAGAATGTGCGTTGCGGATCAGGGAGGAAGTCCAGACAAAGCGTCTGCCTGTGTTCCTTATCTGCGAAGGGCATCTCTCCCGCAGCGAGAACGAGTTTTACCGGAATCTCAACATTCAGATCCGGTTCGCGCCGATTACGCCCGCTTCGCTTTCTGCCACACTGGCGAAAGCGGTACTGGGAAAGACGCTCGGTTTTTAAACCGCCCGCTTGCAGGAGATCCCGTGTACGATGAAACGGACGTGGATGGCAAAGTTTTGGATCGCGGTCCTTCCTTTTGAAGCGTTTCTTTGCGTGGAAGGCGGAGGGACGGCGCTTTCCGGCGGGCGGCTTCAAACGGTGGAGATACGCACCTCGGTTCAAAAATCGGCCATCGAATTTATCGCGGGGACGGAAGGTCTTGATCCTTCGCGCATGTATCGACTGCGTGCCGAGGTCGATGGTCCAGGGAATCCAAGAAAGTTTCTCTCCGAGGCGTTGCGCCCGGATGGGGCAGGGCGTTTGTGTTTCTCGTCCACATGGCGCGAGGCGTTGCTGTGGGATACGGATTCGCCGCAGAACCGGTATCGCGCTACGGTGATCCTTTCCGATGCCGATGGCCGGCGGCTGGATGTGTCGAACCCCGTTCCGTTCGGGTTTCGCGAGTTTCGTTTCCATGGACGCGGGATTTTCCTGAACGGGAGCGGAATCCATCTACGGGCGTTTCGGAACGATTCCTTGGCTTCCGGGCCGGACAGGTTTTGCGCAGCTTCCTTGCGGGAACGTTTCCTCAGACTGCGCAAGCTCGGATTCAACGCTTTTTATGCAGAGGACGCATCTTTTTTCCTGAATGGTTTTGAAAACGCCGAGGCATTGTTGTCGGTTTGCGACGAGACGGGTATGCTGCTTGTCGTCCCGCACACGGGGAAACGGATGGATGTGTTGCGGAACCACCCCGCCGTGCTTGCGTATCCGAGGGAGGCAGTCGATACGGTGGCCGTGAATCCGGGATGGGTCTCATGTCAGGAACGGGGCGACAGATATGAACGTTGGGCAGGGACGGGAGATAAACCCCTTTTCGTTTTGGAAACCGGGCTTCCCCGATTGTCGCCTCCGTCCGGGGCGGAAGCGAATGCGTTGGCCGTGGAATACGCCGCGCAGGTAGGGGGCGCAGGGGTTTGGGAGACCGGCGGGGCGGTTGCGGATTTGCAACGCGCGTGTTTGACGGAAGAACTTCGGGGGTATCGAACCTACCATGTCGCGCTCCAGGTATTCTCCACCCCATTCGACGAGGAAACGTTCCTCCGGTGGAATCAGCCTGAATGTTCCTTCCTTGCGGGACCGGCGGAGGCTTTCACGGAAAAAGACCACCATTATGTTCCGGGTGGACAGATCCGGAAGTCGATCGTGTTGCTGAACGACCATCGGCGCACGATGAACGTCCGCTGGTCTTGGCGCGTGACCGATCCCGGCCGCGATGGCGCAGAAATCGTCCCCCCTCGCCATGGAAGCCTCCTCCTCCCTCCAGGGGGGCGGATGTTTGTGCCCATCGTGTTTCGCCTTTCGGAACACATCGCGAAGCGTTGCCGAAGGTTGCGGATTGAATCCGAATGTGCGTTCGCGAACGGCGTGGAGCAACGCGACTCTTTCGACCTCTGTGTCGTACACGATACCCCGCCGACGCTTGGCGACGATGCCGCTGTTTTCCTTTACGATCCCGTCGGACTGACCGCCGCGTTTCTTGAGCGGAATCGGATTCCGTATCGTGTTTACGAACCTGCGGCAGACCTCCCTCCAGCCGGGGTGCTTGTCATTGGACGGGAGGCGGTCGGCGTAAACGGACTCCCCTGGTTCGCCGCGCTCCCGAAAGGGAGACGTGTCTTGTTCTTTGAACAGCAGGCTGAAATTCTGGAACGGGTGTTCGGGTTTCGTGTACAGGAACGCGCAACAAGGCATTTTTTTATACGTTGTGCGCATCCCGTGACCGATGGATTGACGGATGAGAATTTCCGCGATTGGCGCGAACTTTCGACGTTGCTTACGCCGCGTGTGCGTGCTTCCTGGTGCGGTTTTCCGCGTCTACAACGTCAACGTCCCGCGGCACGGGGGGCGGTTGCCTCCGTCCTGATCGAAAAGCCGGCGAAGGGAGATTGGCTTGCCTTGCTCGACGGTGGTTTCGGCCTTCAGTACACGCCTTTGCTGGCGCATCGGGAGGCGGGTGGGCTCTACCTCTTCTGCCAACTGGATGTGACGGGGAGGACGTTGCCCGATCCGGTTGCCGATCTCGTTGCCGTTCGCTGCCTTGCCTATCTGACGCAATCCCGCCCGGGGGAAGAAGAAACGGTCGTCTCGCATCTGGGCAATCCGGCGTGTGAAAAATGGCTGCGCGATTTCCATCTGAGACCGAAGCCGTTCACCCAGGAGACATCCCTGCTCCTAGCGGGAAAAGGCGGCCCGGCGCCCGCCGCGCTTGATGTCCAGGTCGAAGAAGGGTTGAACGTCCTGTGCCTGGGCATGGGGGAAGACGAAATCCGCCGTTGGTCTCCCGTGTCCCTGCCGCAGGAGACTACCGGAGAACCGGACGGGGCGCTTCGGGACTTGGGGCAGGGGGGTGTCGCGATCGCGCTCGTCCGGCATGGAAAGGGGAGGATGGTTTTCTTGCGTCCCCCGTTCGATGGCCACGATGAGACTTCTTCTGTTTTGCGTCGGCTGGAACGACGCCGTGCGAATGTGACGTTCGGGCGTTTGCTCGCGAATTTCGGTGTGACGGTTCAGACACCGCTGGAAAACCTCCTCGCAAACCCGGAACGGAAAGCCTGGCTCCGCAGTTACTACGTGGACGAACCACGGGACGCAGACGATCCTTACCGGTAATCCTTTTCAGTCCGCGGATTCTGTGGTATCGTAGGGGCGTTTTACATTCCGTCTGTTGTCGCGGACGAATGAGAAAGGAAGAATGATGAGAAAACAGATGATGGCCACGATGGTTCTCGCCGCCGTGTTTTGCGCGGTTGCTGAGATGTCCCCCCTTCAGTCGCGGATTGCAGAAAAATACAAGATCCTCACCTCCGACACATGGGGCGCGGGCCACCGTATTATTTTTGACTTCAAAGGCCGCAAAGGCTGGGTGGTCGAACCCGCGACGCCCGCGCCGGGGCGTCCGTGGGTTTGGACGATGCAGTGGATGGGCGCGTTCCTCGACCGTACCGGCGCCCCCGACCTCGTGAAGTGCGGTTATCACCATGTCCATCTCGATGCGTTTAACACGCGCGCGGACGAGACGGGACTGCTTGCGCTCGCTGATTTTCAGGAGTATCTGGTCCGCGAACTCGGTTTTGCGCCGAAGGCGAACCTGATCGGGATGAGCTGGGGCGGTTTCTATTCCGTCCGCTACGCCTATGCCTACCCGCAGAACGTGGCGCGGATTTATCTCGATGCGCCGCTCTTGAACTTTGACGGATTCTGCCCGCCGCCTCCCGCCGATCCGAAGGCGGTTGCCCGTCTTGTCGGGCCGTGGGCGAAACAAGCCCCTGCTGTCGGCGAAGGTTGGACTACCAATCCGGAGATGCCGGTCAATCTGGCCGCGTCGCTCGCCCGTACCGGTATCCCCGTCCTGTTGCTTTACGGCGGGAAGGATAAGACGGTGAATCCCGAAATGAGCAGCGTCCTCTTTATGAACCGTTTCCGTGCGGCGGGGGGCGACCTGAAGGTCGAGTGCCGGCCGGAACAGGGGCACCATCCGCACGGCCTCGCCAAACAGGATGTCCACCGCATCCTTGAATTCTTCCAGGCGGAATAGGCGGGCGCGTTTCTAGTTTGACGGCAACCGGTTTTGGGGATCGGTTGCCGTCGAATTGGTTTTAGAGGGCGTTCGAGGTCGCGACGATCGCGACGCCTGTCCCGCAAACGTCCGGAATCAGCACGTCGCCGATTTTCACGGGGGCGTCCGCGCATTTCGCCGCGACGGCGGCCAGCACGTCGCCGATTTTCTCTTTCGGCACGGCCGTCGCCGTCTTTACGCTTAACGGGCGCGAACGCCCCTTCACCGGCATCAGCGCGGTGACCATCCGTTGCGGCGCGACGGCTTCCTGTTTGCCGTAGATCACGCCTCGTCCGCAACCCGCGCCCTTGACGGTGATCGCACCGTCTGCCTCTTTCGTCACATCCAGCTGACAGCCCATCGGGCATCCGATACAGGTCATTTCGAGACTCCTTCCTGAACCACTTCGACGGTTACGCTCTCCGCCTCCGCGAACAACTTGCGCGGAAGCTCCACATGGATGGATTCGCCGGGCGTGAGGATGCGTCCTTTACGTTTGAACAACACGTTCTCGCCGTCGCGGATCCTCCATTCGGCATCTTTGAAGACGCCGCCGGGACGGAAGGAAACCGCCACCTTGTCGTCCGCACCGGTCTTCCCGATTTTCTGCGGCACGCAGCCGCGCACCCCGAAACCGTCCAGTACCGCCGTGTAGCGTTCCGCCGTCTTCGCCGTGCCGGCGGCGTAGGCCCAGGCCGCGCGTCCCGCTTCTTCCGATTCCTGGCTGACGAAATCGACCAGGTCGTGTACGTGGAGGACGTTCCCGCAGGCGAAGACGCCGGGGACGGAGGTCTGCATGGTATCGTCCACCACGGCGCCGCTCGTGACGGGGGAAAGGGTCACCCCCGCCGTCTTCGAAAGTTCGTTTTCAGGCAGAAGTCCCACGGAGAGCAGGAGCGTGTCGCAGTCGTAGTGGATCTCCGTGCCGGGGATCGGCTGGCGTTTTTCATCGACCTTCGCGACCGTGACGCCCTCGACGCGTTCGCGTCCCTGGATGTCCACGACCGTGTGGTTGAGCAGCAGAGGGATTCCGTAATCGTCCAGGCACTGCACGATGTTCCGCTTCAAGCCGCTGGAGTAGGGCATGATTTCGACGCAGGCGAGTACTTTTGCGCCCTCGAAGGTCATGCGCCGCGCCATGATCAGTCCGATGTCGCCGGAACCGAGAATGACCACGCGCTTACCGGGCATCAATCCTTCCATGTTGACGAGGCGTTGCGCGGTGCCGGCTGTGTAGACGCCCGCCGGGCGCGTTCCGGGGATCATCAACGCCCCGCGCGGACGTTCGCGGCATCCCATTGCTAGGACGACGGCTTTCGCCTTGAACTGCTGAATGCCGTAGTCGGGGCTCATCGCGGTTACAACGCGTCCGGGTGAAATATCCAGAACCATCGTGCGGCACTGCACGGGAATCTTCTCTTCCTCGACGGCGTCGATAAACCTCTGCGCGTATTCCGGCCCCGTCAGTTCCTCCTTGAAGCGGTGGAGCCCGAAGCCGTTATGAATACACTGCTGGAGGATGCCGCCGGGCGCGTCGTCGCGTTCCAGGATGCGCACATTCCGGCATCCCGCCTTGCGGGCCGCCACGGCGGCGGCGAGCCCGGCCGGACCCGCGCCGACAACCAGCACATCCACGTTCATATCGTTTTCCATGCTTACTTCCCTTCTGAACGAGTTTCCGAGTCAAACAGTTTCCCGACGCAGAGACGGGAGTTTCCCCCGCACTTGGTGACGGCCTCCGGCGGGATGCCGAGTTCCTGCGAGAGGATTTCAATCACGCGGGGCGAACAGAACCCGCCCTGGCAACGCCCCATGCCCGCGCGCGTCCGCCGTTTTACGCCGTCGATCGACCTCGCGCCGACGCGGCAACGGATGGAGGCGCGGATTTCGGCCTCGCTGACCGTCTCGCAACGGCAGATGACGCGTCCGAACGCCGGATCCTTCTTGACCAGTTCGGCAAGCTGTTCCGGCGTCGATTCGCGGATACGCGGCCAGAGGCTCACGTCGTCCGAAACCTCAGATCCGGCCTTCGCCTCCGCGCCGAGTTTTTCGGCGACCCACTTGGCCATGTCGCGTCCGATCGCGGGGGCTGAGGTGAGTCCGGGAGATTCCACGCCGAGCGCATTGAAGAACCCTGGCGCGTCCGGTGCCTCGCCCAGAACGAAATCGTGCTTGGACGGCTCGTGCGAACGAATGCCGCTGAACGTGGTGATCGCCGAACGGAAGGGAATCTTCTTCCAAATGCGGGTGGAAAGGCGGCGCATCTTGTCGAGGCCGAACGCCGTCGTCTCCGTCGCCTCCGCCGAATCGATATCCTCGCTGGTCGGACCCACGATGATCGTGCCGTCGACGGTCGGCGAAACCAGTACGCCTTTGCCCATCGGGCCGGGGCACTGGAACATCGTCGCCTTGAAACACCCCGATTCGGATTTGTCGAGCATGACGTATTCGCCGCGCCGCGGCTGGATGCTGTACTTCACCGCGCTGACCTGGTTGTTCAGGATTGCAGAACCGCAGCCGGAGGCGTTGACCACGGCGCGCGTCTCGAAACGTTCACCCGTGCCCGTGACGAGCGCCCAGCCCCCGTCCGTCTTTTCGATGGTTTCGACCCGCTGGTCGAAGCGGAAGGCGACGCCGTTGGCGGCGGCGTTCTCCGCCGAACGGAAGGTGAGGTCGTAGGGACAGCAGATGCCGCCCGTTGGGGCGACCAGCGCGGCGATCGCCTCGTCGCTGACGTTGGGCTCGAGCGTCCGCAATTCCTCCCGCCCGATGATCCGCAGTCCGGGGACGCCGTTCTGGACACCGCGCTCCAGCAGCTTGCGCAGGTTCGGCAGCTCCTCTTCCGAGAACGCGACGACCAGCGACGTGTTGCGGATGAAAGGGACGTGCAGCTCGCGGCACGTCTCCTCGAAAATCGCGTTGCCCGCCACGTTGTACTTCGCCTTGTTGCTGCCCGGCTCGGCGTCGAATCCGGCGTGGACGATCGCGCTGTTCGCCTTGGACGCGCCGGACGCGACATCCTCACCCGCCTCCAGTACCAACACGTTTAGTTTGTAACGGGAGAGGGAACGGGCGATGGAACAGCCCACGACTCCCGCGCCGACAATGATGACATCATGCGTCATGTTACTCGTTCTCCTTAACACGCATACGTCCGGGCATTCCAGATCGGAACGAAGAGGAGACTGCCCAAAGAAGCGGCACACACGATTGTCAGAACGGGGAGCCGCCAATCCCCCGTGTTCTGCGCCATCACGCCACAGGCTTTTCCCGCGACAGAGGCTCCGATGTAGGAAAAGAGAGAGAGAAAACCGATGGCCGTCCCGACGAGCGACTTTGAACAGACGCTCACCGCCGCCACCCCCGTCAACGCCTGAGGTCCATACAGGCAGAACCCCGCCGCGCCGAGGGCGAACGTCGCCAGACCTGTTCCGGGAAGGAACCAGAACGCGGCCAGCGACACCGCTGTCAAGGCCATCAGGAAGACACAGATGCGCTGGGCGCGGCCGCCGAAAAACGCATCCGTCGCCCAACCCGCGAAAAGCGTCCCTGCGACGCCCGCGAACTCAAACAGCATAATCGCCCTGCCCGCGCCTGCCGGGGTGAACGGTTTTGCCTCTTGCAGCAGCGTCGGGCCCCAGTCCGAGACCAACGCGCGCGTGGCGTTAATCATGAAATTGCCGAGGCCGAGCATCCAGATCACGGGATTGAGGAAGACCGTCTTCGCGACGGAAGCCTGTCCGTCGGCGGGATGGCTTGCCTGTGCCGCGGCTTTCGGAGGCGGTTGCCCGAACCCTTCTTCTTCCGGTGTGCCCGGCAGGGCGAACCACAACGAGACGGCACCGGCCAGGCCCAACCCCGCCATGCACCAGAAACACCAGCGCCACATCCCGATGCCTTGGTTCGCCGCGCCAATCACGCCAAGCCCCATGAGTAAGCCGCAAATCCGCGAACCCAGGGCACCGCCAATGGACTGCGACGTGTTCCAGAGAGACATCTTCGTCGCCAGTTCGTTTGGACGAACCCAGTAGGCGATCAACTTCGCGCACGGCGGGAATCCCGTTCCCTGGAAAACCTGATTTAAAACGAAGAGGAGGCCGAACGTCCAGGCGAGCGCGAGCGGGCCGTCTGCGAACAATGCCGCGATCCGGGGCGCGAATCCGAGGGCGACACCGACCAATGAACAGGCAAGGAGCCCGGAACAAAGCATCTTGCGCGGCGACACGCGGTCGCCGACGAAACCATTGAGAAACTTGGAGAGGCCGTAAGCGAGCCCGCCCGCGAAAAGGAAATTGCCCAGCATACTTTTGGAAAGGCCGCAATCCTGCTCCAGCCCCGGCATCGCGAACGAAAAATTTTTACGAAGGAAGTAGAACAGGGTATAACCAGCCATGGTGGCGAAGAGCATTCGCCACTGCATCCGGTTATAATTTTTTTCCACGTTCACCTCCAATCCAGCCGTTTCGGTAAGTCTAGCAGGGATTTTGCCCGTTGGCAAGTACAGAAGAAAATGGATTCTATAGAAACGGCATGGATATGTTGTGATTGTCAACCACAAAGAAACATGGATGTCTCCCTGTATTCCCAATTTTCCCGCTTGTGCCGCAGGGGGAGACTGTGGTAAACTATCAGTGTTCTACCGAACGGTGGCCGAGTGGCCGCTGTATGGTTGGACAACAGATTACCCGCGCGGGAGGGGGCGAGCAACAGCAGCCACCGCCGCGTTTGGGTTTGCGTCAGGTGAAAGCTTAGGAACCTATCATCTGGATGGACGCATGAAGAGGACACTGTCTGTGTGCAGTTTCGCCTCCTTCCTTGTGCCATCCAAGGTATTCCTAAGCACCTCATCTGACGCATCGGAGGAGGTGTCTTGTTCCCGCGCCAAATCCGAAATCGATCAACAGTGGGAACGGCAAAGAAAGAACGACGATGAACAGATTGACGAAGTTTATTCGCTCGCTGGCGGCCCTGTTGGTCGGCGCGGCGATGTTCGCGCCCCTTGGCGCGTGGGCAGACACGTGGACGGACGAGTCCGGAAACGTGTGGACGTATAGCGGCTCAAAGGTGACGGCTGTTTCGTTCGAGACGACGAACCTCACAATCCCAGATACCTTGGGTGGCAATCCCGTGACGGCATTTGACGCCGCTGTGTTCAAGGGCAAGACGCGCGCAGTGCGCGTGACGATTCCCGCAACGGTGACTGCGATTCCAGCCAGTGCGTTTGAGGGTTGCGTAAACCTCAAGGCCGTGACCATTCAAGGTGAGGGATTGACGAGTATCGGTTACCGTGCATTCGCAGGATGCGATAACCTAGAGGAGTTTGTGATGCCGAACTCGGTCACGTCGCTGGGACAGGGTGCATTCTCGGGATGTTCAGCAATGGAGTCTGTGACATTGAGTGATAGTTTAGTAGAACTTTCCGGTGTTGCGTACAGGGGGGCCGGTACTTATGTCTCTGGGAATGGCTATGGAGACTCGGCGGACAGTGCGAGCCTTTCTACCACTGATGTCACTGACGGCCTGTTTTACAACTGCACGTCGTTGAAGACGATTAACTGGGGCACGGGGATTAAGGCCATCGGCAATGTCGCGTTCCTTAATTGCTCTGCGCTGGAGAAGGTGGAGATACCCGACACAGTGACGGAAATAGGCTACCATGCAT
>JAGCVN010000146.1 GCA_017962315.1 Kiritimatiellia bacterium | reverse complement strand
TGGGCATTGGTCAGGAACTCGCCCATCAGCTTCTTCTCGCCGGTGGCGGGGTCGCGGGTGAAGGCGACGCCGGTGCCGGAGTTCTCGTTCAGGTTGCCGAAGACCATCGGCATGACGTTGACGGCGGTGCCCCAGGAGTAGGGGATGTCGTTGTCGCGGCGGTAGACGTTGGCGCGCGGGTTGTCCCAGCTGCGGAACACGGCCTTGATGGCTTCGACGAGCTGCACCTTGGGATCGTCCGGGAAATCCTTGCCGATCGCGGCCTTGTACTCGGCCTTGAACTTGCCGGCGAGCGTCTTGAGATCCGCCGCCGTGAGTTCGAGGTCCTGCTTCACGCCCTTCTTCTCCTTCATCTCGTCGATAAGCTTCTCAAAGTGCTTCTTGCCGACTTCCATCACGACGTCGGAGAACATCTGGATGAATCGGCGGTAGCAGTCCCACGCCCAGCGCGGGTTCTTGGTCTGCTTCGCGAGGGAGTTGACGACGGTCTCGTTGAGGCCGAGGTTGAGGATCGTGTCCATCATGCCCGGCATGGACGCGCGGGCGCCGGAACGGACGGAAACGAGCAATGGGTTCTTGGCGTCGCCGAACTTCTTGCCGGCGGACTTCTCGAGCTTGCCGACGTACTCGTGTACCTGCGCCATGATGTCGTCCGCGATCACCCGGCCGTCATCGTAATAGCGCGTACACGCCTCGGTGGAAATTGTGAAACCCTGCGGGACAGGAAGTCCGAGCCCCGCCATTTCGGCGAGATTCGCGCCCTTGCCGCCAAGGAGTTCGCGCATGTTTGCATTGCCTTCCGTTTGGTCGGCGCCGAAGAAATAGACGTATTTCTTCTGATTCGCTTTCATCGTTGCTTTTCCTTCTTTGGACTTGTTTCTCATAACGTGCGGAACGTAGTATACACTCCGGCGGGCCGTTTGGCAAGCCGAGTTCTCCTTTTTTTCACTTCGGCAAAACCCCGAAATGATTGTCTTGAATATCTGATCGGAAATCGGTAGACTCTTGGGGCAGTCAACGTTGGGAAGGGAACATGAGCGCCGGACTTTTTTTGCGCCGAAAATGGATTAAGCTGAGAGAGAAGATCGTGGGAGAGAAGGCGTCCCCCGAATACATCGCGCGCGGCTGGGCCGTGGGGATGTTCTACGGGACGTTTGCCCCGATCGGGACCCAGCTCGTCCTTTCCATCCCGACCGCGCTCCTGTTAAAGGGCAGCAAGATCGGCGCGGTGCTTGGGACGTTCCTCACCAACCATTTCACGGTCTGGTTCATCTATCCGGCGCAATGCTGGCTCGGTGCGCGGATCCTCCATCGGGACATCTCCTACCCGCTCATCAAATCCGCCCTTCGCGACTTGATCCACGAACGCAGTTTCTCCGCCATGATGGATGTCAGCGAAGACCTTCTCGCCTCGTTTTTCCTAGGCGGTTTCGTCATGGCCGTACTGCTCACGCCGCCGACCTATTTCGTCGTGCGCCGGCTGGTCGTCCGTTTCCGGACCGAGGTCGAGGAGCGTAAACGCCGCCGGCGCGAACGCATTCTTCAGAACACGGCGACACGGAAGCGCGTATAAAATCGCGGAGGAATTGAGTTGCCCGATGTTGTCTGGTTTTGCTAGAATAGGCGAAGTTTTTGCAGTTACGAAAGGTTTGAACCATGGAGAATTCTTCCAAGACGATGAATATGCTGCCCGGTGACGAAGTGCGTCAGCTGATGTGGCGGTATACCGACCGGTTTGACATCCAGATGGCCGTGCAGGGTGCGCGCGATGTGGCGCGCGGCCTCGTGGCGAAGCTCGTCGCCGACGGCCAGCGGAACACCCATGAGTGGACGGAGGCGAAAAACGCGCTCTACCAGGCGTTCGACGATTCCGGTATCACCGCCGCCGGTCTGGACATGGAATTCGGCGGCATCATCGACGGTCCCCGTAATTTCGCCCTGGCCCTCATCGCCTACGAACTGGCGTGGGTGGACGGCGGCGCGGCGACGTCCAGCCTCGTGAACAACCTGGCGCTCGGACCGATCGTCGAGAAGGGGACGCCTGAACAGCGCGCGCGCTACATGAACCTTTGCGATCCCGCGAAAAAAGAGGTCAACGGCAAGGTCTGGCGCGGCGCGTTCGCCCTCACCGAACCCCTGCCTTACGTCGGCGTCGACACGGGCGTCCTCTCCGGGCGCGTCACCGTCGCCGAATGGCAAGAGGGCAAGGAGCCGCTGCTGAAGGTGGAGAAGCGCGGGCGTTTCATCACCAATATGCAGGTGGCGGATTTCGTCACCGCGGCGGTCGATACGGGTGATCCCCGCATCAAGACCTCCTGTATGGTGATCTTGGAGTCGTCCGACCCAGGCGTCTTCGATCGCGGCACGGCGACGAAAAAGCAGGTTCACCAGTTGTCCAACACGCACGATCCGATTTTCAGCCTGACCATCCCCGCGAGCCGCATTGTCGGCGGATACACGATCAAGGACGGCGTGATCGTCCCGAACCTTTCCCACAGCGAGATCATCGAGGCGGTCTTCTCGAAGACGCGTGTGACCGTCGGCGTGATGACGGCGGCGAAACTCCTCTCCGCCATTGAGCCGGTGATCCGTTACCAGCGCGGCCGTTTCCGCGGCGCGGCTGGCGTCGAAAGCGGCGCCCCCCGTTATGAACTCGGCATCCAGATGAAGGAAGACGCCGTGCAGCGTCTCGCCGACGTCTGGGGGACGGGAGAGGCCGCCTCTTCGCTCGGGTTCGAGATCGCCCGCGCATTCGACGAGCTGTTGCCGATCGAGAAGAAGGCGCGCGAAATCCTGGAGGCGCAGGGCGCCGGTTCGGGCCGCGCCATGATGAAGGCGTTGAAACAGCCGCAGGCGGATGCGATCGAGTTGTTGAAGCTGCTCCAGGCGCCGGAAGGTTCCCGCGACGAGGCGCGCATCGCCGAGCTTTCGGCCGATCCGCTCGTCCAGTATGTCCGTCTCAACGCGATCACGAACATCCTCTGCCCCGCGTGCAAGCTCTGGGACACCGGTTACGGCGCGACCCAGCTGCGCGAGGCGGTCAGCCTCATGGGCGGGTACGGGATCACCGAGGACTGCCCGGGCTTCCTCTTCAACAAGTGGGTGGACGCCCAGCTGGAGGCGACCTACGAGGGGCCTGAGGTTGTGCAGCGCCGCCAGATCAGCGTTACGATGGCCTCGCCGGTCTTCCAGGAACAGGTCCGTCTGTGGATTGCCGAACTGTGCGCGCTCGATGCGAAGAAGCCCGGTCACGGGTTCGCCGCGCTTGCCGACGCGTTCGAGACGTGGCAGTGGGTCTATGAGTTTACGAAACGGACGAAAGACGATGCGGGCAAGCTGCTCGGAAACGGCCAGCGTCACGGCGTCGTGTTCCCGCTCGCCGATGCGCTCGCCTGGCTCTGCGCGGCGCGTTCGTTCGTTGCGGACGTACAGGAACTGGCGGAAAAAGGTCCGGAACATCCGGTCGTCGGCGCGGATATCGAAGGGTACGTGAACACGTTCACCGACCTCGCCCACCTGCAGATCGGGCGGACGGCCGGCGAAGTGCTGCGCATTTCCGGCGAACTGGTCTACGGATTCACCGGCACCGCCGCAGAGGCGGACGCCGAGGCGTTCGGCAAGCTGGTCGCGAAGACCTCTGCCGCCCTCGCCGGTTGCCGCCTTGCCAAAGACCGCGTCGCGCGCGACCTCACCACCATCATGATTCCGGAAGCGTTAGATTATCCCCGCGTGTAACGTCGGTATGGTTGAAACGCCCCCGCCGGCCGGCGGGGGCGTTTTTTTGTGACGAACGGGCGCGGTGGCGATCGAAAACCGTCGGCCTCCACTGACGCCGCCCCGGAGGGAATCAACCTCGATAACGCAGTGGATGGTGGTTTTGGGTATGGAGAACAGGAGAATTTGACGGGGCTTCCAAGTTTGGAAGCAAAGGTTTCCTGACCTTGCCTATAAGTTCGATTGGCGACAACCGAAACAACTTGTAGAGACAACATCCTTCTTTCGCCGCGCAACGGCGCGGCATTTTCATAACCGCGCACGGCTGTGCGCGGAAGAAGCAAACGTTGTTTTTGGAAACTTACCCCCAGCTACATTCCCGTGCGAAACGTATGGGTGGCGGGCTATTGTTATTGTACGGTGACATTCGTTTTCGGCGACGCGACCGCCGACCAAGGTTACACGTATGAAGTCTGAAACACGGGGCTGAAACGAATTTCGTCCAGAGGCTTCGCAATCACCATTCGAGGATGCGGTTAGGCTTCCAATGAGGCGTTTAGGCTGATGCGGGCGCCTTTTTTCAGGTTCGGTTGGACGGTTCGGGCGTTGTAACGCACCGAGAAGGGAAGCCCCTGTCCGGAGGCAATCACCGCGCGGACGAGCTTTCCGTCTTTCCATTCGATATCGACCGTGAACCCGCCGCGTGCGCAAAGCCCCGTGACACGCCCTTCCTTCCAGTTCGATGGCAGGGCGGGGAGGAGGTCGATCGTCACATTCCCTTTTGCATCACAGATGTGCGACTGCAAGAGCATTTCCGCGATACCGGACGTCGCACCAAAGTTGCCGTCGATCTGGAACGGCGGATGCGCGTCGAAAAGGTTTTCATAAACGCCGCTCCGGTTGCACCGTTTCCCGTCCTTCACGTACACGGCGGGGCGGAGCAAGCGGCGCACGAAGGAATAGGCTCGGTCGCCGTCCCGCAAACGCGCCCAGAGGTTCATACGCCATGCGAGCGACCAGCCGGTCGATTCGTCGCCGCGTGCGTTCAAGGACGTTTTGGCGGCATCGAAGAACACCGGCGTCTCTGGCGTGATCTGGTCGGACGGATAGAGCGCGTAGAGGTGGCTCGTGTGACGGTGCTTGTCCTGAGGGCTGTCGAGGTCTTCCGTCCATTCTTGCAACTGCCCCCACTTGCCGACGCGGAGGGGTTCGGTTTCGGAGGCGAGTTTACGGAACTTCTCCGCCGTTTCGCGGTCTTTGCCGAGCGCGTCCGCCGCATCCGCTGCCGCCCGCAACACGTCCCGCGCAATCTGGTGATCCATCGAGGATCCCCTCGCGAGGGCGGTTTTACGCCCCGGTACGCGGGGATGGTTTTCGGGAGAGGACGACGGGCAGACGGTGCGTCTCCCTGTCGCGGGATCTCGCACCATGTAAGAGGCGTAAAACGCGGCGGCGCCCTTTAGCGTCGCGTAGTGTTTTTCAAGGAATGAACGGTCGCGGGTGTACAGCCAGTGGTACCAGATATGCATCGAAAGCCACCCGCCGCCGCTCGGCCACATTCCGCACGCGGGACTGCTCGTCGGCGCGACGTGGCGCCAGAGGTCGGTGTTGTGGTGATCGACCCATCCATCCGCGCCGTACACCGCCTTTGCGTACCTCGCACCGGTGACGGCAAGCTCGTCGCACAACCGCCACAACGGTTCCGCGAGGTCGCCCAGCCCCGTGACCTCCGCCGGCCAGTAGTTCATCTCGGTGTTGATGTTCACCGTGAAATTGGAACGCCACGGCGGGCGCATGTGTTCGTTCCAGATACCTTGGAGGTTCGCGGGCTGCGTTCCCGGTTGGGACGAGGAGATGAGCAGATACCGCCCGTAGTGGAAAAGGAGTGCGACGAGATACGGGTCGTCCGTCGTGGCGAAATCGCGTATGCGTTCGTCCGTCGTCTTGCCGGGGTGCGCGTCAGATCCGAGCGTGAACGTGCAACGCCCGGCTTGGGAACGGTAAAACGCCGAATGGGCAGCGACGGCTTCGGCGTAGGAGACCTTCAACGCCTTGGCGAGCGCGGCGGAGCATTTCGCGGATTCATCGATCGTCAGGTCTTGGAAATTTCGGTAGTTCGTCGCGACGGAGACGTAAAGCGTTGCTGTATTCGCGCCTTTGACAACGATCTTCCCGTCCGCGACGGTCGCCTCCCCTCCTTCCGTCTTCACGGCGACGCGGCCCTCGAACCTCAGGACGCCGCCCTTGTGGCGCGGCGAATCGCCCGTGACGCCGCGCACGACGAGTTGCCCGTCTGCTGCGACGCAAGGGCTTTTGTGTGGCGAGGAGACCGTCGCCTCGAAGTTCACGCGCCCCTTATCCGAAGCGGAGACGCGGTAGACGACGACATCGTCCGTGAAACTGGCGAAGGTTTCGCGGTGGAAGGTCGCGCCGCCGCGCGAGAACGCCGTCCGGGCCACGGCGTCGTCCAGCGAGAGCGAACGGTGGTATCCCTCCGTCGCGCCCGCCGGCAGGGTATGGCAGACGACGAGGTTGCCGAACGGCTGGTAACTTGAAGTCTGGGTGAAACGCGGGGGGAGGGAACGCACGGCCTCTTCGTTCTTTCCGGCGAAGAGAAAACCGCGGCACTTTGCGATCGCCGCCGGCGAAATCTCCTCGTCGCCGGTGATCGGCGCTCCGTTCCAGATGGTGTCCTCGTTGATCTGGAGCGTGTCGGTTTCGACACCGCCGAAGGCCATTGCGCCGAGCCGTCCGTTTCCGACGGGAAGCGCCTCGACCCACTCCGCCGCAGGACGGCGATACGACAATGCAAACGCACCGGAAGCCGCCTCGGCGCAGACTGCACCCGTCGCGACGGCCACCGCCATTGAGAAAAATTTGTTCAGATTCATGTACGCAGTCATACCCGATTTGCCGACCTTCGTCAACGAAATTCGATGGGGAGAAAAATGGATACAACGTGGACAACGCCGGGCAACAAGCGAATATCCGGTAGAATTCGCGTGATCGATACGGCCATTCACGTTCCCCCGATTTTGCGAGACGCGGGGTAACGGGTTGGTGGGCAACGCCGCTTGATGATTTCTGATAACCCTGCGTTTTCATTTTCCGTTTGCCTTGCCGCCGGGAAGTCTGCTATACTAAACGAAGAAAGTGTGTTGCGGCAGGGGCCGTCACCACGGAAAAGAAAAAAGGAAGGATGTATGAAGAGACGCGATTTTCTCGTTGGAACGGCTACGGCCGGTGCGGCCGCGTTTTATGCGGCTTCGGCGGATGCCGCCTGTAAATGTGGAAGCGACTGCGCGTGCAATCCCGGTGCCGCCGCCGGCTGCGGCTGCATGCCGAAGTTGCCGAAACCGAGCCAGCCCGCCGAACTGAACCTCTGTCTGCAGTGGGGCGGCATCCCGACGCCCGATGACGTGAATGCGAAACTCGACTACCTCGAAAAGAACGGGTACGCCGCTGTCGAACTTCCTTCCGGACTCTCTTGGCTAGAGGACAAGGGACGCAAGGTCGCGGAATCTCTCAAAAACCGCAAGCTTTTCCTGACCACCGCCTGTGGCCCCTCCCGGTTCGACTACGCCGATCCGGCCAAATGCGATGCCGAGGTTGCGAAGTTCATGCCCATCCTTGAAATCCTTGGCGAGATCAAGAGCACCGGCCTCATCATCTGCCCGGCGCGCGGCAAGCCCGAAATCGGGCACAAGGAACTCCGCGAGCGGTTTGTCACGAATCACGGGAAACGCCTTGCCGAAAAGGCGGCCGCCTGCGGGACGGAAATCGTGTTGGAGCCGCTGCGTCGCGGCGAGACGCCGTTCCTCCGCCAAGTCGCGGATGGTGCCAAGATGGCGCAGGAGATCGGCAAAGGTTGTTCCGTCATGGGCGACTTCTGGCATATGCGCTGGGAGGAGCCGAATTTCTTCGCCGCATTCGCTGCGGCGGGGCCGCTTCTCCGGCACGTCCACATCGCATCCCTCGGAACCCGCAAGGTTCCGGGAACCGACGGTGACCTCGACAATTACATCGACGGTTTCAGGGGACTCAAGTTTATCGGTTACCGCGGCGCGGTGTCGATGGAGTGCGGCTACCCCGCGAAGGGCAAGGATGCGCGCGGCAAGGCCATCATGCCCGACAATGCGGAGAAGCACGCGCTTCTCGTGAAGATGTGCGCCTTGCTCCGTGAGCAATGGGCGCAGGCGTAAGTTGTTTTACCGGCGGGAACGTGTGGCGTTCCCGCCTTGACCCCAAACCAGAGAGGAATACAAGCATGAATCGCAGAATGTTTATCAAAGGCTCGGCGGCGTTCACCACGCTGGTCGCCGGCGCGCCGGCCATCCTCCGTGCGCAGGGCGCGGGCCGTGTGTTCAAGGTCGGTATCGTTGGGTGCGGCGGACGCGGCAACGGTGCGGCCGGTAACATCATCGAAGCCGCGAAGAAGATCCCCGGGGCTTCCATCAAGTTCGTCGCGGCGGCGGACTTCTTCCTGTACAAAGCGCAGAAATTCGCGCAGCGTTTCGGCCTCGACGAGAAGTATTGTTTCGACGGTGCCAACGGCTACAAGAACGTGATGGCGTCCGACGCGGACATCGTTATCCTGACCACCCCGCTGAACTTCCGCCCCGTCCATCTCGCGGCGGCCGTCGCGGCGGGCAAGCACGTCTTCGCCGAAAAAGGCGTGGCGGTCGACGGCGCGGGCGTCCGGCTCTTCATCAAGGCGTCCAAGGAGGCGGCCGAGAAGCACCTCACGATCGTCGCCGGCACGCAGCGCCGCCACTCGCGCGGCTACCGTCTGCAGGCAAAGGCGCTGGCCGACGGCGTGATCGGGCCGGTCATCGGCGGCAACGTCTACTGGAACAGCGCGGTACCGTGGGTCCGCAAGCGCGCCGACGGGGTGTCGAACAAGGCGTACCTCTGCGACAACTGGCTCAACTTCACCGAGCTTTCGGGCGACCACATCACCGAACAGCACGTACACAACATCGACATCGCGAACTGGTTTATCGGACGTTGCCCGAAGAGCGCGCTCTGCTTTGGCGCCCGCGCCCGCCGCTATACAGGCAATCAGTATGATATGTTTTCCACCGATTTCGACTACGGCGACGGTGTACACATCCACTCCATGTGCCGGCAAATCAGCGGCTGCCATAACATTATAGGCGAACGCCTCCGCACGGCGGATGCGTTCATCTCCGGCGGTGGTCAGATTGTCAAAAACGGTCAGAAGCTTCAGCTTTCGGGCGACTTCCCGGACGGCAACGGTCAGGTCATCGAACACGTGGATTTGATGAATTCCATCCTCGGCTCCGGTCCCTACTACAACGAGGGCGAGCAGGTTGCGATGAGCACCGCCTGTGCGATTATCGCCCGTCTCTCCGCCGTTACGGGGCAGATCGTCCGCATGAGCGATCTCCTTGAAAACGAGAAGTCTGCGTTCTACCGCATGGACTGCATTCCGCGTCCCACCGATTTCGAGAAGGACGAGGACGTCCCGATGCCGGTTTACGGCGACGGAGAGTTCCCGCTCCCCGGCCGTCCCTGGGGCAAGAGGTAGTCAATCAACCGGACAAGCGTTCCACACGGCGGCGCGTTGCGACAACGTGCCGCCGTGTCGTTTGGATGACGGTCGGCAGCAACCGAAGGCGGTCGATCCCTCCCTTTAATCCTTGTCATGTCGAAAGCGGTTTATCAAAAAGCGTTCCGCGACTCCCTTCCCGTTCTCATGGGGTATGTCACCATGGGTTTTGCGGCCGGTGTGCTGCTTGTGGCGAAGGGGGGGCTGCCGTGTCCCGTGTTCTGGGGCGTGTTGACGGCGGCGCTTTTCATCTCCGGCACGCTCCAGTTCGTCATCGTGGAATGGTTCTCCAACCATACTCCGTTGCTCTCGGTGGCGCTGCTCACCCTCGCGATCAACTTCCGGTACGCGATGTACGGCGTCTCGATGCTGGGGCGCTGGAAGACCGTGCCGCTGTTGAAAAAACTTTTTCTGATCCACACGCTGACGGATGAAAACTACGCGCTGGAGGTCGCCTGCCGTCTTGAACCTCCCGCCGCCCATCTTGCCTATTGTGTGACGCTCAGTGCGCTCAATCTTTCGTACTGGGTGACGGGGGTGGCGGTCGGCGCAGCGACCGGGTCTGCCCTCCCGATTCCTTCGGAAGGCATCGAATACGCGATGACCGCGTTGTTCCTCGTAATCCTGACCGATCAGGTACGTACGTTTTTTGGCGAAAGGAGACGTGGTCGATGAACCTGGAAAACCTTCTTCATCCGGCGGGTGTCGTCGCGACGGCATGTGCGGTCACCTGCCTGTTGCGCGCGTTCCCCTTCCTCCTTTTCGGCGGAGGCCGCAAGACGCCGCCCTGCGTCGAAGCGTTCGGCCGGGTTATTTCGCCGCTGGTCATCGCCGGGCTTCTTGTTTATTCCTATTGCGGGCTGGAATGCCGCCTCATAGCCCCTTGGGCGGCCGGCGTGCTGACGGTCGGGCTTCAACTCGCCATCCGTAATGCGTTGCTCTCCATCCTCGGGGGAACTGCGCTCTACATGACGCTCCTTCATTTCGGCGTATGACCCTCTGTTCTCGCTCCGCATGGCGTGTACAGGAGGATGCCTCTCGTTTTGGGTAAGTCTTACCCTGAAAAACGCAGTTGTGATTGCGCCGGATTGAATTTTGGCTCTTCCAAGTGTTTGTGGAAACGGATACCACGCGGATTGAAACGCAGAAGGGAGGGGCAACGTCCGGTTACCCGTCAACCACACGACACACACAAAAGGGACTGCAAACGCAGTCCCTTGAAAATGGTAGGAGTGCAGGGATTCGAACCCTGGACCCAGTGATTAAGAGTCACTTGCTCTACCAGCTGAGCTACACTCCCAAAAAGATGGAGCGAGCTACGGGATTCGAACCCGTGACCACTACCTTGGCAAGGTAGGACT
>JAGCVN010000145.1 GCA_017962315.1 Kiritimatiellia bacterium | reverse complement strand
CGGGGCCGGCGAACGTGAGGACGTTCGCGCCCGAGCCGGCGACGTAGGCGAGGTCGCCCCACGTCGTGTTGAGGGTCGGCGTGCCGGTGACGGTCACGATCTCGTTGAATGGCAGGGAGACGGATACGACGGAGCCCTTGCAGACGGGCGCCGGGGTGACGGCGGGATTGACGTCCAGGAGCGAGGGGCCGGACGGGACGGCCTGGAGGCGCGCGACGACGGACTTCGCGACCCAGTCGTCGTTGCCGCTGCCGGAGGCGGTGAAGCGGAGGCCGAGCGTGGAGATTTGGGAGGGGACGGCGAGGCGGCCGTCGGCGGCGCGGCAGTTCGTGTTGAAGCGCTGCATGACGAGGTTGCCGACGTCGTTGCCCTGGCCGCTCCACGGCAGGGTTGCGCCGCAGTTGTCGTTGGTGGAGACGACGGGGAAGGTGTAGTTCTTGAAGTTCTCGTCCTTGCCGCCGTGCTTGTGCTCGAAGCCGGCCATGTAGCGGGAGTACCGGGGCGTGCCGGGATCGCCGTCGTTGGAGCCGCTCGTGGGCGCGTCGCAGCTGGAGGTCTGGTCTGCGAGAATCTGGATGTATTGGTAGCCGTCCTCCACCTCCGCCGCCTGGAGGTCGAAGAGCATGCGCAGGTTCGCGCCGCTGGCCACGAGGTAGTCACGCGGGATGGAAGATGAGAAGTAGCTTTCGAGCGGCACGGCGTGGTAGGCCTGGGCGAAGCCGGTGTCCTTCACGGTGATCTCGCCGGAGGAGACCGTGAGGGCGGCTGTGGCGAACGCGTCCGAGGAGACGGAATTGGAGGCGGCGTAGGAGATTGCGCGGTCGGCGGAGGCGAGGGGGAAGCCGCCGTCGTCCGTGACCTCGAAGAGGTACGTGCGCGAACTGCCGGTCGCGCCGTTGGACTGGTAGTAGGTGAAGCGCGGGTCGTTGATCTGCGCGGCGGTGTATTCCGGGACGGAGACGGACTTCGACCGTTCGCCGGCGGCGAAGTCGAGCCTGCCGACGTTGCCCATGAAGTGCAGGCCTGCGAGCGCGGAGCGCGACACGGCGCGGCAGCGCACGGTCTCGGCGGCGTTCGTGTCCGAGCGCGTGACGGTGAAGGTGTTGCCGCTGCCGCCGACGCTGAACGTGGATGCGCAGACCGGCATGGTCACGGCCGCTGCGAGTAGCGCAGCGAATGCCTTAAACAGATTCATTTTCATCGCACCATTTTTCATTTCATGCCCTTCTTTCACCTGTTTCGACAAACATCGTAAACAGCATCGCTTCCATGATATTGTTCTCAATAAACCGTGAAATACCCTGAAACTGGATAGATTCTATCAAAATTTTAAAGTCGTGTATAGGGAAAAATGACTTTCCGGGTGCGATTTTCTCACGTGACATCTGATTGACCTCTGGGCGGCTCTCCTTATTAGGGGAAAAATCGCACCCAGGGGTTAGGCAATTGGAGCGGAAGCCGTGTTTTTCCCCCATTTTTGGGGTTGCGGAGCGCGGCGCGAATATGCTACAATCGTTCGTAGTTTATTCATAATACGAACCGGATACGAAAGAAAAGGAGGCCTGGAATGGAGCTGGACAAGAGGATAGAGGCGTGGGGCAGAGAGCTTGCCCTCGTCCGATCGCGCATGGAGGAACTCGGCCCGATCGCGCTCGGGACGCTCGCGAAGAGCAGGAAGAAGTACCGCACGAAGGACGGCAGGGAGCGCGTGTGCGACGATTCCGCGGTCCTGAAGTTCGCGGGGACGGGGAAGGGCCTGACCGTCCGCATCCCGAAGGACAGGGAGGGGGCCGTCCGGAAGCTGCTTGAGAACGGCAGGAAATGGCGCGGGCTGAGCAAACGGTACATGCAGCTCAGTTCGCGGCTCGCGGTGTACGGCGCGCTAAAAAAAAACTTCTCGTGATGCCGGCCCCGAAGTTCGCGGACCTCACGGGGATCCTTGCGGAGGAAAGCGACACGGGGACGGGCGTCGTATCCGCGGAGGCGGAGGGCCGACTCGAGAAGCAGATGCGGAAGACGCTGGTCGGGTTCCTGGAGCGGTTCTTCCTCTGGTGCGCCCTGTTCCGCCCCGTCAAGGGTTCGCGGGGGATGCGGACGGAGACAGTGTTGACGCGGGTCGGAAAGGTTGGCGTCGCGAGGCGGTACGTGGCCGGGGACAGGGAACGGCCCGGGTTCGCCTGGCGCGCCGGGCGATGCACGAGGGCGCACGGGGACACCGTGGCGGAAGAGGGGTGCGAACGGAGTTCGTTCAGGCGGGCGGAGGCGGTCTCGCGGGCGCGGAGGATCGACATATCGGAGTCGAAGATCCGCGAGGTGACCCTGCGGCGCGGCAGGGAGGCGTACGAGCGTCCCGCGCCGCCGGAGATCGACCTCCTGCCGAAGGCGGCGGTCGGCGGTCGGCGGAGGCGCACGGCGTCGACGATGGTCGTCTCGACGGACGGGACGTGCGCCCCCTGCGCGAAGGCGGACCTGAAGGACTCGAAGGGGTGAGACGGGGGAGAGGCCAAAGGGCACAACATCGACGTCGGGATGGTGGCGGTCTACAACAGCGTGCGGTGGGGGGACAACCGCCCGGTGATACCGCCCTCGTCGCGGAAGTATATGGTCGCGGCGAACGCGGACGAGATGGGGACGCGCCTGCGCGAGACCGCGCGGGCGGCGGGCTACGGGAAGACGCCGCGCGTGCAGTTCATCGGCGACGGGGCGGCCTGGACCGGGAACATCGCGGCGGACGGCTTCAGGGGCGCGGTCTTCACGCTGGACTGCAGCCATGCGTTCGGATACGTCAACAAGGTCTGCGGGTTCCTCGCGGGGGACGGGAAAGAGGCGAAGGAGGTGTTCCGTAAGGTGAAGGACAGGATGTACGGGCACGGCTTCGAGAGGGCGGAGAAGTACCTGCGCAACAAGTTCAGGGCCCATTTCACGGAGGACGGCATGAAGCGCTGGAGCGAAGAGGCGTCAAAGGCGTGGATGTACCTCGACGCGAGGCGCAGGCACATGAACTACGGATGGCTCCGGCGCCATGGATACCTGGTCGGCTCCGGGCACATCGAGTCGGCGTGCAAGGCCATAATCGGACAGCGGTGCAAGGGCGCGGGGATGCACTGGCGGTACGCTAACGCAATCTACGTGAGCGCGCTTCGCGCGCAGATGCGCAGCGCGACCTCCAGAAATCCGCCGACGGCGGCCTCACGTGGAAGCGCGCTTCGCGCGCAGATGCGCAGCGCGACGTGACCCGGCGAAAGGGGGAATGGATGTTACAAGAAAAAATCGCACCCTGACTTTCCGGGCGGATAATCTACGTGCCCGGCACGGGCGGCGGGCTAACTACGCCTCTCAAATCACACACCACAATTCATCCCGGAAACGCAGTTGAAACTGTACCGGATTGAATTTTAGTCAACTGCTCTTCCCAGATTCAGCGACCGCTCGTTCCTTGTCGCCCCCTGCGTGTCGGGACACCTTGCGTCGGATCCTCAGGCCAGTCGTGTTTCGGGTAACGTCCCCGAAGGTCTTTTCGGACGTAGGCGTAACTTTCCCGCCAGAAATTCTCAAGGTCTGCCGTCACTTGGACGGGACGGTGCGCGGGCGAAAGCAGGTGCATGACGATGGCGACTTTTCCAGCGGCAATCCGCGGGGTCTCCTTCATTCCGAATACCTCTTGGATACGGACGGCGAGATACGGGGTCTCGGCATCATACCGCACGGTGATGTTCGACCCGCTTGGAACGGGAAGATGTGTCGGCGCGAGGCGGTCTAACGCCTCCTGGCTGCATCCACATTCACGCAACCGGCAGAGGAGAGCCGTCGTGAGATCCACATCGGCGAGCCGGCTCCACCGCTTCACCCCGTCGCAGAACGATCCAAGCCACTCCGGCAGGGTCGCCTCCAACCCCGCGTCGGAGAAATCCGGCCACCCTTGTCCGGGTAAGGCACGATGGAGGAAACAGACGCGCTCGCGCAATGCCAGCGCGCCTTTCGTCCAAGGCAACTGCGAAACCCCCTTTTGCCGGATCCCCTCGAAGAGTGCCGTTTTTACGGATTCCGCGTCCACATTCGCCTGTGCGCCTTCGTGCAGGACGATCGCGCCGAGTTTCATGCGTTTTACGGCGACGACGGCCTCTTCCCGCCTGTCCCAGCGCGTGGAGACCTCTTCCTCCAGTTCCTCCGCAAACGCCTCCAGCACGTCGCGTTCATCAAGCGGAGCGGCGAGGCGGATCTTCGCGTCGGCTCCCGCGTCTTGCAAATCGAGGCAGACGAGCCACGTTTCAGACGCAAGCGGACAGAGCGTATCCATGACCGCACCGCGCCCGTTCCGCAACACGAAGTGCCCCGCGTTGTCGCGGCGTTTGGCGATCCGGTCAGGGAAGGCCCAGGCAAGGATCAAGCCGTCCTGAAAACGCTTTCCATCCTCCTCCGGAAACCGCCGCGCCCAACGCCCGGCGAGTTCACCGACGCGATGCGCGAACCCATCCTTTCCCGAGGCGGCACGGGCAACGACGCGCCCGATGTCCGGTTCCCGTTTGAAGGCGGATTCCCCCTGTACCTCGCTGACGCACGCGGCGAGGAAACAGGCCCGCCGAGGGCATCCGTTCTCCGATGCGCGGACAATCATCTCCGCAAGACGCGGATGGATAGGGAAACGTACCATGCGCCGTCCGCGCGGCGTGATTGCACCGTTGCGGAGCGCCCCCAACGCCTCCAACAAGGCACAGGCACGGCGCCAGGCGGCATCCGGCGGTTGCGTGACCCAGGGAAGACCGTCCCGCTTGGTCGTACCCCATTCCGCGCACTGGAGCGCAAGCGGGGCGAGGTCGGCATCGAGGATTTCCGGTGGACAGGTTTCGGCGAGGCGGCGGTCTTCCGCCTCATCCCAAAGTCGGTAGCAGACGCCCGGCGCGGTGCGTCCCGCACGCCCGCGTCGCTGATCGGCGCGGTCGCGTGTGACGCGCAACGTGTCGAGCCTCGACATACCCGTCGAAGCGGAGAAGCGAGGCACGCGCATCCAGCCGCTATCGACCACGACGGTGATGCCGGCGATGGTCAGCGAGGTTTCGGCGATGGAGGTCGCCAACACCACCTTGCGGCGTCCCGGCGGGGAAGGCGCGACGGCGGCATCCTGTTCCGCCTTGCCGAGTGCGCCGTAAAGCGCGTACACGTCCACATTGGACGGCAACGCCTCTTCGCGGAGACAATCTTCCGTCCGTCGGATTTCGCCCTCTCCCGGAAGGAATACCAGCACGCTTCCGGATTCCGAGGCGACGGCGCGTTTGACGGCACGGGCGACAACGGAGGGGTTGCAGAACGTCTCCCCCTGCACGGCGAACGCGGGCGCGTAGCGGGTTTCGACGGGGTACATCCGTCCCTCCGCCTCGATGACTTCACAGCCGGGGAGGCACCGCTCCAGCTCCCCGGTGTCCAGCGTGGCGGACATGACGACGAGGCGGAGGTCGGGACGCAGCGCGGCGCGGAGTTCAAGCGCAAGCGCGAGTCCGGTGTCGGCCGCGAGCGAGCGTTCGTGGAACTCGTCGAAGAGGAGGCACGCGGTGTCGGACAGTTCGGGATCGGAAAGCAGCCGCTGTGTCAACAGTCCTTCGGTGAGGATTTCGATCCGCGTCCGCGCCGATGTTTTGTTTTCTAGACGGACGCGATAGCCGATCTCGTCGCCGACGGCACCGCCGCGTTGACGAGCCATGAAACCGGCGGACATCCGCGCCGCGAGGCGGCGCGGTTCCAACAGGACAAGCTTCCCGGTACCGAGCCAGGGGGGGGCAAGGTCGAGCAGGAACGGCGCGGCGCGAGTCGTCTTCCCGGAACCGGGGGGGGCGGTGAGGACGACGATCCGGTTCGCTTCGAGGGCGCGGGCGACGCGGGGCAGGACGGCATCGACGGGATAGGACATAGGATGTGTTACCTCCTGTCGGAAAAGCCGACGAGCATACCGGCGATCCACAGCGAGGTAATAAGGCTGCTGCCGCCGTGGCTGATGAACGGCAGGGTGATTCCGGTCATCGGGAGCGCTTTCGTGACACCCGCGATGTTCAGGAGCGTCTGCACAGCAAGCGAGGCGGTCAATCCGGCGCAGAGAAGCTGCTCAAAGGGCGACGGCAAAGCCCCCGCCGCCTTGAACCCGCGAGAAAACAACACGAGGTAGGCGATCAACACGCAGGCGCACCCGACGATCCCCAGTTCTTCCGCCATCGCCGCGTAAACGAAATCGGAGGTCACGATCGGAACGGCTTCGGGAAGGCCGGAGCCAAGCCCCGCGCCCCACAACCCGCCTGAGAACATCGCCGAGAGCGCCTGCAGCACCTGCCAGCCCTTGCCCGTGGGGTCGCGGAACGGGTGGAGCCAGACGTCGAACCGCGCACGGGCGTGTGCGGAGAGAAGCTGCACGGCGTAACCCGCCACCACGACCGCGCCGACACCCAGCACGAGGTAACCGCCCTTTCGTGTCACGGCGAAAAGCATGATGATCAACACCGCGTTCAAGAGCGCAGTCAACCCCAGATCGTGCAACAGGATGGAGGCGAGGATCGGGACGGACCAGAACGCGGCGAGCGCGGCGAGCGTCCGCAACGGCGGGGCGGGAATCCCGACCTGCGTCTCCGCAAACGCCTTGCCTCGTTTCGCGAGGTAGAAAGCCAGGAACCAGACCAACAAGGGCTTGACGATTTCCGTCGGGTTCATATTGCCCGGCAGGTACATCCCGCCACGGAACTTACGCCCCATCAGCAGCATTACCGAAAGCCCGCCGACGGCGAGCGCGTAGGCGGGCCAGCCGAGAAACGCGAGCTTCGCGACGCGCCCCTTCGCGGTCAACAGGAAACCGACGGCGAATGCAGCCAGACCGCACGGAAACGCGATGAGCGCGGCCGGTTTCGCGATTCCCGCCGCGAAACTGCCCATGCGGTACTGGACGGCAAGCCCGATGCCGGAGATCAAGGCGACCGAACCGAAAAGCCCGGGATCCCCCTTCCAGTTGCAAAGGTGCATCCCGACCAGCAGGAGCGGGAAGCCGAACACGTAGAAGAAGAAGGGCACGAACTGTTCCTGCCACGGCGCGACGTCGGCGACCGGCTTGACACTCAACACGGAAAGGCTGGCGAAAACGACGGTCAACAACGTCACCGCGAAGAGGCAGACGGCCGTGTAGACCGGGGAAAAGACGGCTGCGCCTTCCGGCGTTTCGCTGGATTTTCGGAAAAGCTTCACCCGACGGCGCTACCCTTTCAACTGGGCGAAGCGTTCGCCGAGCGGAAGCGGCCCGACAATCGGGCGAGCGTAGTCGAGGAACGCCTGGGTCACGTTGTTGCCGGCGCGGTTGATGAAAGCGTCGGGCATGCTGCGCGTCTCTTTCGCGACGCGACGGAGCGGGACGATCTCGTAGGTCACGCGGTAGGTTTTGGACTTTGCCCGCTTGATGGTGACGGAACCACGCGAAACGTCTTCATTGACGGCTGCGTTCACCGCCTCGACCCCGACCTGGCGCGCTTCCCGTGCGTCCACTTCGGACACGATACCGGGGAAGGAACGCTGCAGATAGCCGAAGGTATCCGAGCGCACACGCTTCACGCCGCATTTTTCCTTCACGATTTTCGCCAACAGGTCGCCCAGCGCCCCCGTCCCGCTGAGCTGGACGTTTCCGTGCGAGTCCACCTCTTTCGTGAATTTCGCGGCGATCGGCGTCCCGTCCGCGTCGGCGATGCCTTCGGAGACGGCAACCACGCAACGCCCGTATTTTTTCATACAGGCTTTGACATCCTCCACGAAACGTTCTTCCTCGAACGCACGTTCGGGAAGGTAGATCAAGTGCGGGCCGTCATCGGAATCGACGCGAGCCAACGCCGACGCGGCCGTCAGAAAGCCCGCGTTGCGCCCCATGATGACATCGATCTTGACGCCGCCGAGCGCGCGGTTGTCCAGGTCGTCTCCGCGCACGGCGCAGGCGACGAAACGCGCTGCGCTTCCCCAGCCGGGAGTATGGTCGTTTTCGCGCAGGTCGTTGTCGATCGTCTT
Source organism: Kiritimatiellia bacterium (assembly GCA_017962315.1). GTDB lineage: Bacteria > Verrucomicrobiota > Kiritimatiellia > RFP12 > UBA1067 > RGIG8368. Next base: position 16,769 of record JAGCVN010000145.1, on the reverse strand, counting down.
GGGAATGTGCATACAGCAGATTTCGTATTCCGCCTTGACCGCCTCCTCGTTGATGATGCGGGCGGTGTCTGCCGAATCGTTCCCGCCGATGTAAAAGAAGTAACGGATGCCGAGCTTGCGCAACACCTCGAAAATGGCCAGGCAGTCTTCGTGCGTCGGTTTGCGCCGGACGGAGCCGAGCGCGGAGGACGGGGTCGCCGCGACCGCCTCCAGACGGGCCTTCGTCTCTTTGCGGAGATCGATGAAGTTCTCGTCCAGAATGCCTTGGATACCGTGCAACGCACCGTAGATTTTACCAACGGCCTTGTTCGCCTTCGCCGCAAGCACGGCTCCGACAAGGCTCTGGTTGATGACCATGGAAGGTCCGCCGCTCTGGGCGATCAGCATGTTTCCTTTTTTCATTCCTTCTCCTCCGTTCAAGGTTGCCGTGATTCTATCATACCGGAAAGGCAAAAGGATAGGGAAATTTTCACTTCGCCCGACTGGCAACGGGGGACAGGGGTTCCCCTATTCCGAAACACGCACGGGCGTTTTGTTCCGTCTGTGCTTCCAGCGTCGGGGCGTCCACGCCTCGGAGTCCGGCGGCACAACGCAGTACGGACGCGAGATTCGCGGGATGGTTTATCCGGTCCAGTCCCGGGGCGAGCGGCACACCGCCGTCCGGGAAGAAGTCGGGGGCGTCGGTCTCCAGCAACAAACGGTCGGACGGCACGGCGCGGAGCGCCTCGCGGGCGCGGACGCAGCGCGTCTCGGAAACCGCCCCGCCGAAGGAGATGTACGCGCCGAGGTCGAGGAAACGGCGGAGCAGTTCGCGGGAGGCGCCGAACCCGTGCAGAAGGCATCCGCGCAGTTTCCCCGCATACGGGGTCAGGCGGTCGAACAGAAGCCCCCACTCTTTTGCGCCGTGCAGCACGACGGGACGGCCTAGCTCCACGGCCAGGGCAAGCTGGCGTTCGAATACGTCAAACTGGCGTTCGAGCGGAGGCGTGGCCCGGATTCCGTCCAGCCCGATTTCGCCGACCGCCGCGCCGGGATGGTGTTGAAGGCGTTCCTTCAGGACCACTTCCCATCCCGTCGGGAGCGCGTCCGCGTACCAAGGGTGGACACCGAACGCCGTCAACACGGGAAACGAATAACGCGAGGGGACGGCCTCCACGCTGGACCAGTCCTCCGGCGAGGTTCCGCAGACGCAGACACCGGAGAGACCGCAGGCAAGGGCGAGGGATTCGATTTCGCGTTCCCGTCCGGCAAGTCGCCCGTCTTGAAGGTGTGCGTGCGCGTCAAACATAACCCGATTTCAGTACAGCCCGTCGAGGAAGGGCATCCAGACCGTTTCGCGGATCGTCACGTCGTCCTTTCCGTAAACGTTCCGCCGAAGGAACTCCGGCACTTCGACCTCCACCTCTTCCTTGTGGCGGACGCTTGGAACGAGGGTGGCGAGGGAGGGGGCGGCGTGTACCTGGGCGAGCGAGACAGGGACGCGGATTTCGTCCGCGACCCGCGTCCAGTCTTCCGGAGAGGCGGCGGAACGTTCGGCGAGACTCTGCGTCACGAACGCATCATCCCCGCCTTTCAGGGGTTTGTCGTCCCCCGTGAAGGCGATTCCGTCCGCACCGTCCGTCCAGTCCCGGATCCCTTCCGGTATTCTGCCGAGCGCGGCGTTGGACATCGCATCCTTTCCCGCCTCCCCTCGTTGCGTGGCTTGAAGGTAGAGAGACGTCCAAGAGAGGTCGTTCAGGAAAATCATTCCCTGCACGATCACCAGAAACAGGAAAAGCGCGATCACGAATTCCAACGCGGCTTGTCCGTGCTTGTTGCGCATCAATGCCCCCTCCTTGAACCACCGCCGTGTCCCGGCCCGTGCGCGGGACGGCGGCAGGTGCCTCCGTATTCCTCAAGCCAGTCGGCGCCTTCCCGGCGGAAACTGTCGTTCTCCCAGAGCGCGAGCGCGCTACAGTATCGACAGCCCCCGCCCGTCCCCGACGGTCCGTCCTGCAAGTACCGTTTCAAGTGGGAACGCACATGCGCCACCCATTCCACGTCGGAAGAGGAGGCGTCCGCGTTGGAAACCGCGTCTATGGGAACCAGGCGCACGTGGCGGAAAGCGGGCAGGACAAAACCGGCCGCCGCCGTCACCTTGTCCCTTCCGGTCTGGGTGTCGAGATAGCCGAAGGGTTTCGCGGCGGCCGTCCACAACACACGTTCCCCTCCGCCGTCTGCGATGTTCGGGGTGAGGCGGGAGACGGGGGCGCTGACACGGATGGCGGCATCCGCGCCGGCCGTGTCGTACTCCTCGCGGACCGGGCCGGTGATCGGGAAGTTATCCTCGCCGTCCGGCTTGATCGCCTTCCATTCCCCCCAGTCGGCGTTGTTGTAAAAAAACCAGACCTCCGCCCGTTCCATCAAATTGGTGGCGGCGAGCAACGAGGCGTTCGCCTCCGCGTGTCCGGCATCCTGCGCGTACCCGGCCAACTCCTGCGGCGTAAACAGCATACGCATACGCCGGACGGAGGGATGGACGTGGAGCGGGAAAACCTCGGCGTTCCAGTAGTCGTTCCTGTCCGAATCCGGCAGGGGAGGCCAGTCGTGGAAGGAGTTGTAACCGGTAAGCAAGGACGGGGCGTGGAATTTGAACCAGCACCAGCCGTGCCCCATGACCGCGTGGTAGAAATCTTTCGTGAACAAAAGATGTCCCGCCCCCGGATCGGTGTAGGTCTGCATATTGTCGGGGCCGGCGGCGATACCGGAGTCGGCGATCAGGCGGAGAAGGTCGGCGTATTCGGCCCAGGCGCCCGGCCAGGGTTCGGGAAAATACATATCCCCGTCTTCGGTAGAGGCGGCGTAGAGGTTGCGGATGGTCGAGGCGTGGTCGAACAGGATCTGCGACATTCCCGCGTCCACACGCATCCCGTTGTTTTTGGCGAGGACTTGCGCGGCATAGAGCCCGGCGAGCGGGCCGGTGAAGGCGAGACGGGTCTGCATGTTCGTGGCGGCCGCGGCCGCCTCTTCCGAACCGGTCGCGAGGGCGAGCGCGTGGACGAGGTTCAGGTCGCCGATCAGATTCAACGTGGCGCCCTGCCAACGGGCGGCGGCGAGCACGGAAGCGTCCCCCGCGTTGCGGGTCTGTCCCTTCCGCTGGATGATCCGGTGAAGATCGACCTGGAACAGGAGGAGGAAGACGAGGATCACCAGCGCCATCAGGATGAACACGACAGCCTGTCCGCTGTTCCCCCGCCTCACCATTTTGCGTCCTCCAGATAGAGCGGGTAATGGGACTCGATGGAGAAGACACCCCGGACGGAGAAATGGTCGGCATCGTCCTCATTCGGCAGGTCCAGCTCCCCTTCGGCAAGCGCATCGAGCCGCACCAGCAACGGGTGGCGCTGACGTACGACGGCGGTCACGATGCCGGGCGAATCCCCGTCCAGCGCGATCGGCTCGTCCAGATCCACGTGCGTCGCGTCCCAGTAGGCGTAATCGAGAACGCCGCGCGCGGTCGGCTCGTTCACCCCCTCCATAAACTCGGGCAGGCGGGCCGTCTCGATGGCCGTGGCCGGCGAGCGGGTGGAGGCCCGCAGGGCGGTGTTCCAAAGATTCCCCCCCCGGTCCACCAGGGACGAGGCGAGTCGGGCGTCCAGCCCGCCCACGCCGGCGGGCGTGAGGCGCGGCCCCGAAACGGGAATGCTGGCGGCGAGGGCGCTCTTCCGAGCCATCCATTCGTTGAAACCGACCGTCCGGGCGCGCGCCGCACACGCCGCCGCGTGGTAAAGGACGGCTTTGGTCGAATAGAGCGAGGCGTATTGGTAGACGCCGAAAAAACAAAGGCAAATCAGGACAATGACGAAAATCGATTCGATCATTGCCTGACCCCGCCTGCGGGAAAGCCGGCGCGTGGCGGCCGCGCCGGCCGGCTGCCCGGTTCTTCCGTCCACGGCTACGTTAGTTCGCGTTGCCGTCCGTACCGAGGTTGCGGATCTTCTTCTCGTCGATCTCCTCGGCGAGGGACGCGGCTTCCGATCCGACATCCGCGTCAAGCGCGGAGGTCGCACCCGCGACCTTCTTGCCGGTCGCTTTGCTGAGCTTGGAGAAAAGTACCAACAGCGTGATGGCGATCAACACGACGATGATGATGTACTCGATCATCGTCTGGCCGCTCTTGCGGTTCTTGCGAGAACGTTTCATAACTGACTCCTTATTTGGCGTTCTTCACGGGTATTCCGAGGCAACAAGGTCCAACGAACGATTCGACTGCTGACGCACCGCGTACAGGCAGAGCGCACAAACCGCGGAAAGCGCAAACAAGGCCGCGAAGACCAGCACATACTCCAGCATGGCTTGTCCCCCTTCCCTCCGGCCGTCCCTCCGGACATGTTTACCGTGTCCCGTATTGAACATACCGGAAAGTATACCCTACCCCGCCCCCTGAATCCAGCGAAAATTTTGAAATCTCTGTCGCGTGGGCGCATCTGCGTAATCCACCGCAGAATCTCCTGACGATTGGAGACAACACGGACAACTTGAGCCAACATTGCCGGGGGACGGACAGACCCGTCCGCGGACATTCGCGGCGTAACCGCGCCGTAGTCTATCGGCGAGACAATACGCGGACGTGCCGGTCCGCACACCTTTTCAAGTTGTTGTCCCGGTTGTCTCCAGCACGAAGGCGCATAGTTGAAAAACGCAGATACGCCTCTATCGCGTTTGACAGCGGGGGAATCTAGGCGTATACTGGACGCATGAACGTAAATCAACGAAGGACGATGGGGAACAGGATGGTTGCGGCAATGGCGGCGGGACTTTGCGTTGCGGCGCAGGTCTCTGCCGGGGCGACAGGGAATGCGAGATTCCGTGCCGATTCGCCGGACAACCTGTACCCCGCCGGGGGTAAGGCTATTGTAGAGGCGTATGTCACCGACAGGTCAGGTGAAACCGTCACGGCGGGAACCGTGGAGGTGTGGGCGGACGACGGCTGGACAAACATCGTCTGGCGGCGCACGGCCGACCTCTCAAAAGAACCGAAGGTGAAGATGGAACTCACCCGCACCACGCCCGGTTCCCTGCGCCTCTGGATGAAGGGCGCAGGCGTTCTCGCCCATCCGGGGATGGACAGGTTGATTTTCGGTGTGGACGAAATCAAGCCGCTCACGCCTTGCCCGTCCGATTTTGAAGCGTACTGGCGCGGGGAACGGGCAAGGTTGGAACGCGAGGTGCCCATCGCCGTCGAAAAGACGCCCGCGCCAAACCTAGACACCCGCGACCACAAGGCGTACTACGTGAGTTTCGCGACCTTCAACGGGGAACGGGTTTACGGGCTGCTGTTCCTGCCGCGGGGAGAGGGGACGTTCCCTGCCATCGTGAACGTGCCGGGTGCCGGACCGGGGACAAACACAGTGTTTCCCTCGAAACAGCGCCTGCTTCGCAAGGGATGGATCACGCTCTTGATGAGCATGCACGGCATCCCGCTCACCGGCACCGACGCCGAATTCCACGCCCGTTTCAAAAAGTGGTTCGCCGGATATGCGAAGAAAGCGGGAGAGCCGCGCTACCAGTACGTCGGATACTCAGAAAGCCGCGAGGCGCCGATCTACCATCGCGCGATGCTCGGCATGGCCCGCGCCATCGACTGGCTGGCGAAGGAACCGTATGCGGACGCCTCGCGTTTCGTCTACCACGGATGCAGTCAAGGGGGCGGTTTCGGCCTCTACCTTACCGCGCTCTGGGGGCGGTTCGCCAAGTCGCTCATCCATTGTCCCAACAAATGTGACATGATGGCCTACCGCGAGGGCCGTACCCCCGGCAGTTCACACATCATAAACCAAAAGCCGGCGAACCGGGCCGACGCCGAAAAATACGCACCTTACCACGACAACTGCAATTTCGCGCGCATGATCCGCACTCCGGTCAGGATGATCTACGGTACGGCGGACGACAACTGCCAGACGGTCGGCGGCATTGCGGCGTTCAACATGATTGCCTCTCCCGACAAGAAACTGAAGCTCATTCCCGGGAAAGGCCACGGATGGTTCAACGACAAAGAGTTCGAGGCATGGTTGTATTCACCGGCCATGAAGGATAATGAATGTTCGGGCAGAAACGGAACTCTCTGCACGGATCGAAACGAGAAAGGCAACAGGAAATGAGAACGAAACGGTTGTTTGGCGCACGATTGGCGCGTTTTTCAATGTATACGGCGGTTTCCGTGTTCGGCGTGTCAACATGGATGACCTTCCCCGCAGATGCGGCGGACGACGGGGGACGATTCCCGTTCGTGGTCTCGTATGGCGGCGCGGACAATGCGTCCAGCGTGGCGCACTTCCTCGACGCGCCCGCCGGTAGGCACGGTTTCGTGCGTGTCGAGGGCAGCGAGTTCGTGACGGACGCGGGGCCGATCCGCTTCAACGGCACGAACCTCACCGGCCCCGCGAACTTTCCGGAGCACGATGTCGCCGACCGCCTTGCCGCGCGCTTCGCGCGTCTCGGTATCAACTGCGTGCGCCTGCATTTTATGGACACGTGGTACAAGAACTTCATGGACACGCGCCGCCAGTGCATCCTCGACGACGACTCCAAGACCCAGCGCAAGCTCTCCCCCGCGCAGCTCGACAAGCTTGACTACATGATCGCCGCCTTCAAGAAGCGTGGCATCTACGTGAACATGAACCTCCACGTGGGGCGAACCCTCGACGAACGCGACGGCGTCCCCACCGGTTCGCCGTGGGCGAACAAGACCGTGGGGCAGTTCTATCCGCGCTGCGTCGAACTACAGAAGGAATACGCGCACGACCTCCTCACGCACGTGAACCCGTACACCGGCAACGCCTACACCGACGAGCCCGCCGTCGCGATGATCGAGATCAGCAACGAGGACCGCGGTCTTGTGGTGACGCGCCGCCGCATGGTCATCAAGGCGCTCGCGAAACCCTATCAGGACGAGCTGGAGAGGCAGTGGAACACCTGGCTGAAGAAGAAGTATCCGAAGAACGAGGTCAAGTACGCGAACGGCAAGGCTCCGCTGCTCAACAAGTTCCCGAAGGCGTCTGCGCAGTTCCGCAAGGACTTCGACGACTTCCTCTGGGATAACGAACTTGCCTACTGGAAGGGGATGCGCGACTACATCCGCGAGACGCTAAAGGCGAAGTCGCCCGTGTCCGGCACGCAGGCCGGAACCCACTACAGTCCGCGCGAGATCCAGGCACAGCTCGACTACGTGGACGCGCACGCCTACTTCCACCACCCGAGCGGGAAGGGACGGGGATGGGTCGTGAAGAACTCCACGAACGAATGGGTCGCCGGCGGCGAGTCGCTCGTACACGGCCTTTCGACGCTTACGAACCTTGAGTTCAAGTGCCATGCGTCCGCGAAGCCGTTCACGGTGAGCGAGTACAGCCATCCGTATCCGAGTCCGTTTACGGGTGAGGGACAGCCCCTTGCCTGCGCGTACGGTCGCACGATGGGATGGGATGGTATCTTCCAGTACAGCTACAACCACTTCCCAGAGGCGTTCGAGCCGGAAGGCTTGCCGTGGTGCATCTTCGATGCGCTCGCCACGCCGTCCGTGTGGGTACATTCTCCCGCGTGCGCGGCGATGATGGTGCGTGGCGACCTGCGGGCGGACCGCGCACGGACGCTCGGCGAGTTCATTTGGAACCGCGACCGTCCGGGCAAGGAATACGTGGCTGTCAACACGAAAAACAGCAAGCTCTTCGCGGGTTATGCCGACGGACGGGAAATCAAGCTCGGCGACGTGTCGCTCAAAGTCGGCGCCACGGAAACCGGCGCGGCGGTAATTTCGCTCGTCTCGCGTAATGCGACGGGATTCGGACAGAACGGAAAGGCGAGTATCCTCGTCGCGGCGAGCGGCGTTGCCGCGAACGCCGGCGCAAAGATCGAGCGTGTGTCCGAGAAACTGGTCCGTCTTCCCGAACGCGGACACGCCCCCGTGTGTGCCGAGGGAATCCCGTGCGAGCTGACGATCCCCGCACCGCCGGCGCGCGTGAAGTGTTGGGCGCTTGGTCCCGACGGTTCGCGCAAAACCGTACTCGTACCAGAGGCAGGGTCGGACAGCGCGGAGCGTACCCGCCTCCGCCTTTCGCCCGGTTCCCGCACGCTTTGGTATGAAATCGCCATCGACGGATAAACCGGCCCGTCCTCTTCTCTAAACGACGGCGTGTGAGCGCGGGCGGGGGGGGGGGGGGCTTGCCTATAAGTTCGATTGATGACAACCGAAACAACTTGTAGAGACAACATCCTTTTTTCGCCGCGCAACAGCGCGGCGTTTTCATAACCGCGCATGGTTGTGCGTGGAAGAATTAAATGTTGTTCATGTTGTTTTCAGAAACTTACCCTCTCGTACATTCCCGTGGGGAACGCGGGCGGCGAGCTTGCCTATAAAATGCCATTTATCCCCATAAATGTTCCCGCTCGCGACGCAGTCGGTCCGCTCTGCGTTAGATTTAAAAACCTCGTTTGAAAATCTCACGCAGAGCCGCCGAGTGCGCAGAGTATGTGGAGTATGTGGAGTATGTAGAGAAAAGACCGAAAACAGGGTTCTTCAAAGAAAACTGTGGAAATGTTCATGATCTTCATCCTCATTGTTCAGCAATCAACAATCCCGATTTCCTTCTAGCACACGGATTTGTTCGCCGTTAACGCGGCTTACTCCTCCTTGCGAACGCCGTTAGGCGTGAGCAAATCCGTTTGTTTGTTTTCATCGGTATGGATGGACAAGGATGATTCCCGTTCCACTAAAAACTGCGAAGGACTGAAAAAGGCGGCCTTTTGAATGATTGAGTGGGGTTAGATCGAGAATAAAATGGATCGCTCCTTCACCAAACGGGTGAATCGAAAACCGCACGGGAAACTGCCGCAAACGTGCGGAACCTCCGTAGCTTTGTGCCTCCATGCGGGTTAAAGATGTATTGTCCGGGAGGTTCGGAGCACGGGAGAGGCGGTGACCAAATCCGCGTGTTCCACCCTACCCCCGCTTCTTACGGTTGAGCCAGCGGGAGAAAAGGGACGGGCGGGGGGCGGCGGGAGAATCGACAAGTTGCGGTGCGGCGATGGCCGCCGCATCCGGGACTGCCACGGGGTCGAAAGTGATCTGATAATGGTCGATCAGGTAACGGACCATCGTCGGAACGGGGATCGTCGTCACCATCGAAAGCAGGACGATCGCATTAAAAAAATTCTGGTCGAGGATTTCAAGTTCGAGGGCTACGGCGGCGGCGGCGAGGGTCGCTGAAAGCTGCGGGACCGTCATGAGTCCGGCGCAGATCCCCTTGATGTGCGAAAAGCCGGAAAGGCGCATCGCGAGCCAGCCGGCGAAAGTCTTGCTGCCGACGAGTCCGACGACCGTCGCGAGCGCGATCATCACGTTTCCCCAGTCCTTGACGAGAATGCCGGGCTGGCTTTCCATCCCGATCTGGAGGAACAGGAAGGGAATCATCACACCGAAACCGATGCCCTCGAGCTTTCGGTGGAGATGGCGGCCTTTGTCCTCGAAGCCTTCAGACCGGACAACGGCGAGTCCCGCGATGAACGCGCCCACAATCAGGTTCACGCCCAGCAGTTCGCCAAGTGTCACGATAACCAGAACGGAGAGCAGGAAAAACGTGACCTGCGTGTCGTCGTGCGGGCTGAACGAATTGATGAGCTTGCGCCAGACGGCGGGAATGATCCATGCGGCAAGTAGGATAAAGAGGGCGATCACCAGCAGAAAGAGCGGCGTGAACCAGACGCCGAGCGAGGCGACATCGATCCGCTCGAAGAGCGAGACACCGCCGAACGCATTGTTTGCCGCCGGTGCCTGCATCCGTTTGTACTGGATGGCAACCGCCAGCATGACGAGGCTTAACACGTCCGTCACCACGGTGGAGGCGAGCACGGAGATTCCGAAACGGGTCTTGGTCACGCCAAGTTCGCGGATAACCGGGAAGACGATGCCGACCGAGTGCGAAGCGAAGAGAGAGGCATACACCCATTTCCCGATCGTGTCGTCCGGACGAAACCAGGCGTAGATGAAATAACCGGCGAGACTGGGGATTGCGAAGGTCAACAGGCTTAACCAGATGACCGGACGCTTCTCCAAGGTGAGCATACGGAGATCGACTTCCATCCCCGCCAGCGCCATCAGGAAGACCAGTCCAAGCAATCCCAGCGCACGGATCACCGTCATCAGCTCCTGGGCGGAATACGCCCCGTCCATGACGTGGGAAATACAGCCGAGCAAATCGCCCGCGTGCGGCCCGATGACGATTCCCGTCAACATGATCGCGACGACGGCTGGAACGTGGAACCGCCGAAGAAGCTGGGGGACGAAGACCACGAGCAGCATCAGCACGAGATACATGATCAAGAAGAGAAGATTGCCCATGTCCGTCCTTTTTTGAACCGTTACTTGAACTTGTCCCAGGAGATATGGTTCCCGCCGTACTTCGGATTGAACAGCATCGCGTCGGAGACGGGCGTGCTGCTCGAATGGACCCGCATGGCCTGCCCGCGCCAGCCTTTTCGGCGGACGCAGACGGTCATCTGGTATCCGCGTGTCCAGAACAGCGGGATGTCCAAGATCCAGGCGACACCGTAAAGGAAACGGAGCCAGACGTTCGCCGAACCGTGCCACCCTTCGCGGCGACGGCCGGTCCACTGCTTCACAAGCTGTACCCAGAACCGGCAGGTGTAGGTGAAGCCCAGCACGTCAAAACCCGGTTTCAGCAAATCGACAATCTCTTTTTCCGTGTACCAGCCGCTTTCGCCCGCCGCCCGCCGTCCGCCGCCCAGGAAGGAGGCCAGGCCGAAACGCTTGCGACTCGCGACGGTGAGGACAAAGACGCCGCCTGTCTTCAGCACGCGGTGGCACTCCCGGATCGCGTCCTCCGACCGGGGACGCGCGGGAAGCGTGCCGTAGGCGAGAACCAGGGCGTCGAACTGGCGGTCTTCAAACGGGAGGGTCCCGTCCGCGCCGGTGCAGAGCACCGTGTCGCCGCCCAGCACTTCTTCCACGATGCGCTGGCGTTCGGGCGTCGGCTCCACGGTCATCCAGTAACCGCCCCTCGAACGGAACTGCTGGCTGACAGAGGGATTCGTGAACCCGATATCCAGCCCGACCTTGACCTTCGCCGCCTGGGTCGAAAGAACGTGCGTCACCGCCCGGACCTCACAACGCAGAGGCAGGGAATAATCGCTGTTGTTCAAAACGTTGTTGTCTGTGTTTTCCATACTCACATCCTAGGCCGCGAATTTAGCACGTTTTCCCCGCTTCGTCAACGCGGACGTCGAAGCACCTGAGGGGGAGGCGGAGGGGGCGTCTCCTGGATCGGCAGTTTTCCGGTGTAGGTTTGTACGGTCGAATTGGCGGCACGATTCGTGGTGAAGACAACCCGCGTGAACCCGCCTCTGTTCAATTCACCTGCGATATGCCCCATCATGCGGCGGTCCGCCTTCGGGGGAATGCGGATATTGATCTCCTGCCCTTTGCGCACACCGGCGCGCCGGAGCGTCGTGCAAATCCTGCCGGGCTCCAGCTTCTCGCCGTGGAACAAGAGGTCGCCGAACCGGTTCATCTCGATGACCGGCGTCCGGGTGTCTTCGACAACCGTCGAGGCACAGCCGGCAATCCATACGGTGGCCATAAAAAGAACCAAAAGAATCGCTTTCATGTCTGCCTTCTACAAGTGAGTTACGGTTGCCTACTCCTTGCCGGGGATCAGCCCGTCGCCTTCCTTGGGAAGGTCGAGGTCGTCCCCCCGTTCAAAGTCTTCCGGCTGGAGCGGATGTTTCCAGGCGTAGAAGTCGGAGGCTTCGTTCGAGAGCAAGTCGTTCAGCAAAACCATGCGCCCGGTATACGCGGCCAACGTTCCCATGACGGTTGTCGCGGTCGCCATCGCGACCTGTTCGCCCTCGTTCCGGTACGTGCCGGTCAAAAGGCTCTTGAGAAGGTCGGCGTGTTCGTTGACCATCATGTTTTCGTGTATCCCTTCGACAGCCGCATTGTCATAGGGGAACGCCACGCCGGTTCCGTCGGTCCTGGTAATCTTCGAGCCGAGGACATCGATCCGCCCTTTCGTCCCGGTGAGCATGGCGCAACAACGGTCCCAGCACCCCTTCAGCTGCCGGGCGATCGCGTGGACGTGCAGGTTTCCGCCGTAGTCGTAATCGACGCTGAACAGGTTGTACCCGTTTCCCGTGCCTTTTCTGTAACGGGCGCCGATCCCCATCGCGCACCGGGGCAGGCGACCGATGAACCAGCTGGCGAGATCGACCTCATGGATCGCCTGTTCCGTCAGGTTGTCGCCGCACATTTCGCGGAAGTTGTACCAATTGTGGGCGAGGTATGCCGCGTTACTGTCTCCCGGACGGCGTGGCCGTTCCCAGATCTTACCGTGGCAACGGTAGACGACGCCGCCGAGGATTTCCCCAATCACCCCCGAACGGACAGGGCCGATCATGCGCAGCGCCCGGTAATTGTGGCGGTGGCACGTCCCCGACAACAGCATCAACCCTTTCTGCTTTGCCGTCTCAACCGCCTTCAGGAAACGGCGGATACCGGGCGGGTCCACGGCGACCGGTTTTTCGGCGAACAGATGCTTGCCGGCCGCGACGACCGCTTCGGCATGGAGCGGACGGAAAAACGGCGGTGTGCAGAGCAGCACGATCTCCGCATCCGTTTCCAGCACCTTCCGATAGGCATCCGCGCCGGCGAACACGCGGTTCCCGTCGCAACCGTGTTTCGCCGCCAACGCGGCGGCTTTTTCCTGAAAGAAGTCTGCGGCGGCGACCATCTTCGCCTCGTGCCCAAGCCACGCGGCGGCATCTTCGATGTTCTTGCTTGCGCCCGTTCCGCGCCCGCCGCAGCCGACGACGGCGTACTTGAAGACGCGCTTGGCGTCGGCGTGAAGCACGGTAGGCGCAACCGAAAGCGCACCCGCGCCCGCCAGAAAAAGTCTGCGTGAAACCAATGTCTCCATGATTCTCTCCTTACGCTCCTTCGCCCTTGAAAAAGCGATTCATAATCTGCCTGTGTTCTGCGTCCGAGAAACCTCCGCTCTCGATGCTTACCCAGCCGCTGTAACCGATCTCTTCGATAACGCGGCGCACGGATTTCCAGTCGATGCTCCCACGCCCGATCGGGACGAACTTCCCTTCGTGCGGAAGCGTCTTGTCCGACAGGAAATCTTTGATGTGCAGTTTCGCGACGAGCCCTTTCTCGGCACGCAGCCACGCTTCGACCGGCGCATAGCAAACGTGGTTGCCGAGGTCGAGGTAAGCCTTCACCCAAGCGGAGTCGAAAGAACGCACCAGCGCGGCCATGAACGCCGGCACCACCCAGAGGTTGTTCCAGACGTTCTCCAAGCAGAGCGCGACACCCGCTTCCGCCGCGACGGGGATCAATTCGCGCACGGCTTCCATCGTCCATTTCGTCGCCTCGTTGTGCGCGGCGATGTACTCCGCGAAGGGGGCGTTGTCGCCCTCGACGACGGATTTCAATTCAAGCGTGCCCGCATCGAAAACCGGCTTGAACGCGCTGGGACTCGGCATCGCCATACCGCCGATACGCGCCGGAACGCAGAGTACCGTCGATGCCCCGCATTCGTTTGCCGCGAGAAGCCTTTGCTTCATCTTGTCAATGGACGCCCTCCGGGCGGCGGGATCTTTCGCGTTGAACGCACTCCAGCCAGCCCCCATGAGAGAATGGATCCGAATACCGGCTTTCGCGGCGTTGGCGCGGAAGGTGCGCGCAACATCCGTCGTGATCCCCTTTTCCGTCAGTTCGACCCCGCTGAATCCTGCGGCGGCAATCCGATTGCACGTCGCCGGATCCGCCTGGCGCGCGATCAACGCCGCGCGCAACCTCGTCTTGAACGCCCCGTTGTCATCCGGTCGTCCCACCGTCGGAGATGGCTCGACGCCCACCGCCGGAAACGCGGAAACCACTCCGGCTGCGACACCGGTGCACATGAATTCCCTTCTTGTCATCTTCCCTGTCCCTCGTAAAACCAGAACACATCTTGAGAACGCCCGTTAGTATAGGCATTTTTCCGCACAAGGGCAAGCCTACAGTCTCTACTCCACAGGATTTCCCAGTTGTGGACAATGGGATTCGAAACCGCATATCCTCCCCCAACGTGAATCGGCAGACAACGCAGATGCGTCCGGTTTTTCCGTTTCCGCCATTTTTCATTTGCGCAAACGCCCCCGCCTCTGCTATAGTTCCCCCGTTGCGTGAAAGCGCGACGGACACATCCAAACCACGGAGATTCATATGGCAACTCGTATCATTCTGAACGGCACCTCATACCACGGTAAGGGGGCAATCGCGGAAATCGTCACCGAAATCAAGACGCGCGGCTTTAAAAAAGCGTTCGTCTGTTCGGATCCCGACCTTGTCAAGTTCGGCGTCACCGCGAAAGTGACCGATCTGTTGAAGGCGGCGAAAGTGCGTTTCGAACTCTACAGCAACATCAAGCCGAACCCGACGATCGAGAACGTCAAGTCCGGCGTCGCCGCATTCAAGAAAGCCAAAGCCGACTGCATCATCGCCATCGGCGGGGGTTCCTCGATGGATACGGCGAAAGCGATCGGCATTATCATCACGAATCCGAAATTCGCAAATGTCCGCAGCCTCGAAGGCGCCGCGCCGACCAAGAACCCCAGCGTACCGATTCTCGCAGTCCCGACGACTGCGGGGACGGCCGCCGAGGTCACGATCAACTATGTCATCACGGATACGGAGAGGAACCGGAAGTTCGTCTGCGTCGATCCGCACGACATCCCCGTCGTCGCGTTTGTCGATCCCGACATGATGTCGAGCATGCCGAAGGGGTTGACCGCCGCGACAGGCATGGATGCGTTGACCCACGCCATCGAAGGATACATCACGAAGGGCGCCGCGCCGATCACCGATATGCTGCACATCGCCGCCATCAAGATGATTGCGGAGAACCTGCGCGCCGCCGTGAAGAACGATCCGAAAGGACGCGAGGGCATGGCGCTCGGCCAGTATGTGGCGGGCATGGGCTTCTCAAACGTCGGTCTGGGCATCGTTCACGCCATGGCGCACCCGTTGAGCGCGTACTACGATACCCCGCACGGTGTCGCCTGCGCGATCATGCTGCCGATCGGCATGAAGTACAACGCGAAGTTCAGCGGAACGAAATACCGTGACATCGCCATCGCGATGGGCGTCAAGGGCGTCGAGAAGATGACCCAGGCGCAATACCGCAAGGCGGCAATCGCGGCAGTCGAGAAGTTGAGCGAGGATGTCGGCATCCCGAAGACCGTCGCCGCCCTCAAGGAGACGGACATCGACTTCCTCGCGAAGTCCGCGTTCGCCGATGCGTGCCGCTCCGGAAATCCGCGCGACACTTCGGTCGAAGAGATCACGGAACTTTACAAGTCGCTTCTGTAGGCACCCTCAGAAAAACGGAAACCACGAAACCTCCCCGGTTTCGTGGTTTTTGTTTTCCACCCAAAAGTCTGGAAGAACCGTTTTTTTTCATTCTTCAAACTCTGTTCTTCCCTCCCCTTCCCCGTTTTGCTACACTGACGCAAACGTTCGTCTGCCGGGACGCGGCCGGATGGTCCGGAACGCCGAGGCTGCGGGCACAAAGAAACGAGGAAATTCCATGAACATGAAGACACTTCTCGCGGCCATGATCGCGGTAATTGCGGGCATTACGTCCGCCGCAACGTCCACTCCGGCGGGATGGACCGACGACTTCGAAGCCGCCAAGAAGCAGGCCGCCACCGAAAACAAGTTGCTGCTTGTGGATTTCTCCGGCAGCGACTGGTGCGGCTGGTGCAAGAAGCTCGACAAGGAAGTGTTCGCCAAGCCCGAATTCCTTAAAGATGCGAAGAAGGATTTCGTCCTCGTGATGGTCGACTCGCCCAGCGACAAGAAGCTCCTCTCCGAAAAGGCCGCGGAGCAGAACCCCAAGCTGGTCAAGAAGTACGAGGTCCACGGATTCCCGACCGTCCTGATTATGGACGCCGACGGCACGGTTCTGGACAAGACCGGCTATCGTAACGGCGGGCCGGAAAAATATCTGGAGCACCTCGCCGAAATCAAGAAGTCCTCCGCAAAGCTGATCGCCCTCAAGCGCGACATCGCAGGAAAGGCCAAGGGCGATCCTGCGCGTCTCGCAAAGATCGATGCCGCGTTCGCGGACGCAGGAGAGGAAACCCTCAAGAAGAATTCAGCCCTTATCCAGGAGCTCCTCGACAACGACACGGACGGCAAGTACGCCGCGAAATATCCCTTCGTCAAGTACCGCATGCCGCTCGACAACAAGCTCAAGGCAGTGTTTGCCGACCTCAACGGCCGTTTCAGGAAACGGGTCATGGAAGTTGCCGGCGAAGGCAAGCGCCCCAGCCGCGAGCAAATTAAACAAGTCAGATCCGAGCTGAACGGCTATGCGGTCGAAAAACTGCGCAAACTCCTGAAGGAAACGACCGAGGAACAGGCCTCCGCGCCTGAATATGCCAAGAAGGAGTACGAGGCATTCACGAAGAAACTCAACGCGACACTCACCCAGTTTGTCAAATAGAAAAGACACTCTGTAGATAACTTGGTGTTTTTTGATTTGCCAAATACTGGACACTCAATCTTCGTTCCTCTGCGCGGCTTATGTGCTGGTTGTTCACGGTGTGGTGTGTCCCTTCGCGGTGAAGTCCAGCCGTCCCCGAAGGGGTGGCGCGAAGCGCCAAGGCTGGACGAGCCGCGAAGGGAGAGAGGTCTTCGCCCTCATGCCTGGCCTTGGTGTATGCCGCCT
>JAGCVN010000144.1 GCA_017962315.1 Kiritimatiellia bacterium | reverse complement strand
CCGAGCATCGCCATCGCCGAAGCGAAGGGAATGCGCCGCGCGCCGTCGCGGTCAAACCGGCGGCAGAGGAATGTCGTGCCGGTCTTGGAGAATTTCTGCGCCTTCGCCTCCGGAACGCGCAGCCCG
Organism: Kiritimatiellia bacterium; assembly: GCA_017962315.1. Taxonomy (GTDB): domain Bacteria; phylum Verrucomicrobiota; class Kiritimatiellia; order RFP12; family UBA1067; genus RGIG8368. The sequence goes on along the minus strand of JAGCVN010000144.1, from coordinate 2,705 downwards.
GCGTCCTCCGCAAGAACATGGACAAGGTATTCCCATGCGCCCGTATCGAAGTCGTCTTCCTTCGAAGGGAACTTGGCGATCCAAAGGCTGTCGTCGGGTGCCGTCACGCTCGCCTTCGGCCGCGCGCCGCCGAGCGACGTGCCTGGGCGGAGCAGGACGGCAAGCGCCGCTTCGTCGGAATCATCCTCCTCGAACCGACGGGATGAGTCTTCAAGCGTTCGCAGCGTCGTCCAGGGCGGCGCGGGATTCTCGCCGTCCGCGTTTACGAAGTCCTCGGCGCCATCAAGCCGGAAACGAAGTGCGCCGAGGCGCGTCAGATCGAATACGCCGAGGAGATAATCGCTCTCGCGGAGGTTGCCGCGTTTCTCGCGGCGGCGGATGATCTTACGTCCCCACGAATCAGGTGCGGCGTCCTGAAAGATTCCAAAGCCGTAGGAAAGCGTTGGATACTGCTTGCCGCGGAACAGTCCGATGTCCGGACCGAGAAACGGCACGGACGGATGGAGGATGTAGTCGCCGTCAAGTTCAAACGACGAGACCTCTTTCCCACGAAGTTCATCGTATTCGAGTGTTCCGAGGCGACGGGTTGCCTCGCCTTCGGCGATATGGACCTCGACGCGCTTCATGAATGGACCCTCTTTGGGAGCTGCAGGTCCTGCAGTTCGCGTCCCAGGACATCGTCCGAGGCGACCTTCTCGATGTCCGCGTGCATGTTGAGGCAGAAGAGGACCGACATGTAACCCGCCATCGACACGGAGGGCTTGCCTTGCTCAATGGCGGTCAAGGTCGCATGGCTAACGCCCGCACGCTCACACATCATGGCGGCGGAGATGCGCCTGCGGATGCGGGCGAACTTCAAGTTCTGTCCCAGAATCTGAAGGGATTTGGCCGCCTTGGGCAGCAGGATTGTCTTTTTCGGTCTCATGAGATGCTTTTGTGGGCTTCAACGTCTTATATTTTAGCAGTTGTTTGGCGTAGTTGCAAGGATAGAAGATGGTGATTGGCGATTCAATGCGGGGCGCCGCCAAGATGGCGGCGATCCCATGCAGCGGTGGGGCGTGGCGGCTCGACGGGACGCGGAGCTTCAGGGGGAAGATTGCTTCTCGACCGTCAAGGCGAAATGGACAAGCGACCGGGCCGGCACGATGGACGTCCAGTCCTGCACGCCGCATTCAAGGTGCGAGATTCGCGGCGAAATGTCGCCCTTCGACGCCTCCCACAGACGTCTCTCCACCCTGCCGGACACGTGCACCCCTTCAGGTAGCCGCACGCGGACCGCGATTTCACCGTCGCCCGTGTTCAGGACGCTCACGAGCATCCGCCTCTCTTTCATCAGCACGGCGGGCACGATCCGTTTATCCGACGAGGCAGACACCACGTATCGTCCGCCACACGTGTCGTTCACGACCGACTTGAATATCTCGTACTTCGCCGTCATCTCCGGCCCGTGTCCCCTGTTTGAATACACCATCGGATGCGCGGCGCCCTTCCATGGGCCGAAGAAGAGCCAGGTGTCGATGCCGGAGAACCCCGCAGCCAAGTGACGCCAGAGGATTATGGAGTTGAGGATGTCGTCGGACGGGCTGCGCGTGCCCACCCAGCCGTGCATTTCCGTGTTCCAGAGCTCCTTGTCCGGATCCACCGCCCGGACTGCGTCCGCGAAGGCGACGAGGCCGGCCTCGTCAAACTTGTTCCGGTCCGCGTCGGGCGTGTTGTGCGTCGCGACCACGCCAATCCGTTTCAAGACCTCGCCGCGCCGCGCGGCAACCGACGGCACGTTCAGGAACTTTTTCAGGCCATCGCCCGGACTCCACGTGGACGGAAAAACGATCTTCGGCATGGTGACGGATCGGTCGAGGAGCGCGGGGATTCGATCAATCACGTAAAGGACGTTCTCGATGTCCCCGCCCCACATCGACTGGTCCTCGTTCATCAGGTCAAGGTATGCGATGTCAAGTCCCTCCCGCCCCATCAGGTTCAGGTAGTCCGCAAGGTAGCGAGCCCATTTGTCCTTGTCCACCTTCTTGTAGACGCGCTTGACGACTCGTTTGTGTCCGCCCACCCAAAGCGGATACGCCGCCATGCCGATGTTCCCGTGCTTGAAGTTGTCGGCGAGCCATTTGGCGTCCGCCTTGGATTTGTACACTTCCTTCATGGGGCGCGGGGACGCGAAGAAACGCAGGTTCGGATTGTATTTCCTGAACGTTTTCATCATCGGGATGATGACATCCGAATACGCGCTGATGTTGGTGACGCCCTCTTCCTGCTCGTACGCGCCGTTGATTGCCACGCGGGCGAAGTCCACCTTCAGACGTCCGACGGCCATCTCAGCCAGTTGTTCGCGCCGTTCCGGCCAGAAGAACCACAGTCGTTCCGCGTCGATTCCGAAATGGACGGGTTGCCGCAGTTCCCCCGTCACCGTTACCGTCACGGTGTCGTTGGCGGCACCGAACACCGGGAGAGCCGCACGTGCCGCGGCAATCGTCAACAGTATCCATACTTTTGGGGTCATTCTGCTTCTCCTTATGCGGCGTGGGGATTCGACATTCCCTCCGGCTGCGGTACTTTCCGATGAGTTCCGTGCGTTCCGCACCGTCAACGCAACAGGGCAAGTATACCAAATCGGTGGTGCGCGGGGAAGTGAGTAGTTAGTTGGTTTGTTAGTTGGTTGGTTGGGTGGGTGGTTGGTTTGTTGGTTGGTTGGT
>JAGCVN010000143.1 GCA_017962315.1 Kiritimatiellia bacterium | reverse complement strand
CGCCCCGCCCGCGCTCCGCACGGGAAGGTAGATGGGGGTAACTTGGATCGTGTTCACAAATCGCACGTGTCACAATTGTTCACAAATCACAAATCGCAAGTGGCTTCGGTATTTGTATTTGTGGCAATGATGGTATTTGTGAACAATTGTCATTTGTGAACAATGAAGTTATAGGCAAGGTGCAGGAAAAGGGCAAGGGGGACGTTGCCCCTCCCGGAAACATCGCCGACGAAAGCCTGTCCCCTTTTGCGTTCCCTGCGCCGAATGCCCGCACCTAGAAATCTGTTCTTCTCTGCGCCTCCGCACCTCTGCTTTTCAATCAAACGGAAAGACGGGAAAGGAGAATCCATGTTTCGGCGAAATGCCCGAAAGTCGGCATAAAACACCCACACGTATGCCTGAAGAGGCTAAAAGTTATCCTCATTTTCATTCCTGCGCACAGCGCGGGCGGCGGGCTACACGCATTTTCGATGTTCGCCACAATAGGCGGGGTTCGAACGAACTCAATACAGGCTTGCTTCCGTTTTCGCGTCAGGCGGGGCCGCGCGCGGCGTGACCGCCCGGAGGATCGCGGCGGCGAGCGTTTCGTTCATACCCGGAAGCCCGGCAATCACGTCAACGGGCGCGTTGGCCAGCCGTGTCACCGAGCCGAAATGCGAAAGCAACATTTTTTTACGGGCCGGTCCGATCCCCGGAATCGTGTCCAGCGCCGATTCGCGGATCAGCCGGTTACGGAGCCGCCTGTGGTAGGTGATGGCGAACCGGTGCGCTTCGTCGCGAAGACGTGTCAACACGAGCAACGCATCGCTGTCCCGCGGCAGCAACAGATTCGGGCGTCCGTCATCCAAAACGATCTCCTCATGCTGTTCCGCAAGCCCGATACTCGGAATGTGCGAAAGCCCCAGTCTCGCCAGCGACCCGCGAGCGGCGCGAAGTTGCGTGATGCCGCCGTCAATTAGAATCAAAGTGGGGAGGCGTTTTTTCTCTTCAAGCTGCCGCGCATAGCGTCGGTAGACGACTTCCGCGATGGAGCGCGGATCGTCCGCCCCTTCCACGGTCTTGATGCGGAAACGGCGGTAAAGCCGCCGATCCGGCAATCCGTCCACGGAGACCACCATGCTGGCGACGGAGTTCGTGCCAAAGAGGTTCGAGATGTCGTACCCTTCGATCAAGTCCGGGGTTGCGGGAAGTTCCAGAATGCGCTGGAGTTCACGCACGCCGTGCGCGGCGTCCTGTACGTGGATTTCCGGGGGACGCAGAGTCCGCGACTTTTGTTTCACCATTTCAAGCAACGCAAGCCAGGTGTCGCGCAGCGCGGCGGCCTTTTCAAACGCTTTTTCTTCGGAGGCTTTGTACATCTGCGCCTTGACTTCTTCGATCACCGTCAACCGTTCCCCGCGAAGGAACGCGCAAGCCTCTTCAAAATTCGCGCGGTACGCCTCGGAGGAAATCCGGTTGACACAGGGAGCGGAGCAGAACCGCACGATGTCGTTGATGCAGTGGCGGTAGGTTTCCTCATCCGGCAGGATCGGCGTGCATTTACGGAGACCGTAACGTTTTTCCGTAAAGTCGAGCACGGTGTGTACGACGGAGGCGGAGGGGAACGGGCCGAAATAATACGCATTGTCGGCGCGGACGATACGGCAGGTCGTCAAGCGGGGCACGGGGTCGGCCGGATCGGCGCGGAGGGCGAGATACCGTTTGTCGTCGCGCATCAAGATGTTGAAATGGGGCCGGTACTGTTTGATCAGGTTGGATTCCGTCAAGAGGGCTTCGGCCTCGTTGTGTACGACAACGGTTTCAAGGTCTTCCACGCAATGCACCATGCTACGGACTTTCGGGGGGGCGGAACGGAGGGTGGAATCACGGAAATAACTCTGCACACGGCGGCGCAGGTTCACGGCCTTCCCAACGTAGATGATCGTCCCCTTCCTGTCGCGCATGATGTAACAGCCGGGTTTTGTCGGAAGCCCGGCGAGTTTTTCCCGAAGGACAGGATTCAGTTTCATTTCGACCGGCGTTTCAGCTCTTCTTCGAGTTCGCGATACTCCGCCTGTTCGGCCAATGAAAACGAATTGCGTTCGCCTCCGATGGCGGCGAGCGCCTTGCGGGCGGTCGACAGATCGTCCCGGGCGAGGGCGAGCGCCGTTTCGGGCATATAGAGCCTGATGTCTCGCGTCTCTAGACTCCACGCCTTCTTCAGGGCATCTTCCGCCTCCTTCAGTTTCTTCCGCTGGATCAGCACGGAACAAAGGGTCGAAAGCGTTTCGTACCGCTCCTTTTTCGCGACCGCGAACCTTGCGTACTTTTCCGCCTCGTCAAGCCGCTTCAGGCGCAAGAGGACCTGGGCGAAATTGTTCAGTGCTTCAATCGAGGAATCCTTGCCTGCCGCACAACTGACGCGGAGATAATCCTCTGCCTCTCCGAATTCCCCCTCTTCCAACCGGATACTTCCCAGGAGGAAGTTCACGTAGGGGTCGGAAGGCGCGATCCGGCGAAGGGTAAACGCATGGACGAGCGTCTGTTTCCGGTCTTTCAACGCCACATCCAGATTCAACACCGTTCGCAGCAACGGCTGGACATCAGGGCGGAGCGCCAACGCGCGCAGGTAGCAGGCGCGGGCGTTTTCCAGCGAATGTTCGCCTTTTTTGAGTTGCAAGAGTTTTCCGTGGACGATCTGGACGAAATAGTTGTTCTGGGTGCCGACCTTCGCAATCAGCTTCGGCAGGATTTTATGTTCGACGGGGACGAGTTCACCCTGTTCCAGCATGACCGTCGCGAGCATGGCGATCGAGGCGGGCGAGGCATTCGGCTGGTCGCAGATGCGCTCCAGGCGGATACGCGCCTGCGAAAGGTCGCCTGACGCGATGAACAACGCGGCCCAGTCGAGTTCCAGCCGCGATTTGACCGCACCGGATTTTTCACCCGTCCGCAACAGGTCTTCGGCACGCCCAAGGTCGTTCTCCTGCAGCGCGAGGTGGACGAGGCCGGAAATCGCGGTTTCGTCGGAGGCGTTCGCCCTCAACGCGGCTTCATACTCGGTCTTGCTCTTGGAGAACTGGCCGCGCATCGCGTACAGCGACGCCATAAGCGTCCGGAGGCTGTTCCGCTTTTCCTCGTCCGTCTCCAGGGCGTAGGTGTTGCGAAGCCCCGCGAGTACGGATTCCGGCGAACTGGAGGCCGCCCACGCCCACCCCATCCGGAGGAAGAGGTCGCAATTGCGCACATACCCGTAATACCGGCTCAACGCCCAAAGGGGATAGCGCTGGGACGAATCTTCCACCTTCTTTTTCAGCTCCACCTCGATCCATTCCTTGTCTTCCGGGTGCAAACCGCGCGAGACCAGTTCAAACAGGTTCAGCAATGCGCTGATGTGCCCGGACTGGATCGCCAGAGCCTGGCGGTATGCCGCATAGGCCTGCTCTGGAAGCCCCTTCTCGTCCAGCAGAATCCCGAAATTGTTCGCATCCATCGCGCGGTACTGCCGGAGGGCATTCCGCTGGACATACGACAGCCGCCACTTCTCGCCGTCCTCCTTCTCAAAGAACGGCTGCCAGCGTTCCCAGCTTTCCTTGTGTGACTGGAACAGCGACTGCGCGTCCAGCGCCTTCACATCGCGGATCCCGGAATAAAAACAACCCTGCGCGACGGGGATCCATGAAGCGGAGTACCACATATCCGGAATGCCGATCGTGACGAGGGTCTTGTCCAGATTCGGATCACCGTCTGCCAGTTCCTCCAGGAAAAGGGCAAAGTTCGTCGCAATCAACGCATCCGCCTTGCGCTTCAGGCTGTCCGAGAACAGCGGGGAAACCTTTACCGCCTCCAACGTTCGGGCGAGATAGCGCTTGTGGTTGAGGCGGTAGGCGCAAAAAAGATGCAGGGGGTGTTTCCGTTCCTTCGCAAGCGTCAGAAGGTGTTCGTCGAGCAATCCGTTTGAAACGGCCCACTCCCGTTCCCCGAGACCGTCCAACAGTTCATTTGCCGCCGCGTCGGCGAAACGGACATCCTCTTTAACCAGACACACACCGTGCAGGACGGCGGCGACGGCGAGCGAGACCACCAGAACGGGGATTGCCGCGATCGCCCCCCATTCTCCCAAAAGCGAGGGGATACGGTACTGCCACCGGTCGGCGTCGTACAGTTCGCCGTTATCCTCGTCGTCCGATCCTTCGTCTGAAGCATTCATGCGTGCCGTCTTCACCGCCGCCGACGAAAAATCGGCACGGGTCGCCGCACCCGTCAACGCCGCACCACGCCACGCCGCGAGAAGCATACCGAATCCGATTCCCTCGAAGGCATACGCGACGGCGGGAATAATCCCCTTGGAGAGCATCACAATGCACGGCGTGAAGGAGATGTCGAAGAGCATCACGACCGAAGAGACCGTCAGCACCAGCACCATCAGAAGCAAACTCATGGTACAGGCGGAGTAGAGCAACAGCGCCGCCGCAAAACAAGCGCAGAGCGCACTGCCGAAGCCCAGCAGCACGACGGGGATCCAGAGTTTCTGCGGGAAGAACGAAACCAGCTCTTTCCACTGTTCAGACAGGATGGGCACCACGTTTCGCAACAGGTTCAGTCCACCGGCCCCGTATACCTCCGCCTTATAGGTAAACATCCCGGCGACCAGATAGACGGTCGCCGAGCAGAGCAAGAACAAAACCAATGCGACGAGCAGCCTCCGGAACCGGCACCATTCCAGTTTCCATTCCACAAAGACCGCGCAGATCCACAAGAACGGCACGGCGAGGGCGCATCCCGCGCTTTCCGCGAAACCCAACCCCGTCAACATACCGAAGAACGGGAGCAGCCAGTAGCGCCTTGAGAAGGCGTAGACGATCAACGTGTGAAGCGCCCCGACGATGATGAACGTATCGAAGATTTCCGGACGGAACTGTGTCGAAGCCAGCCAGAAAGGATACGCGAACGCGGCCGCCGCGGAGGCCAGGACGCCCGCGAACACCGCAGTCTTTGGCGCTTTCGCGATGGTCGCTTCCCCTTTCATCCCGTCCATCACCAGCGAATAGACGATACGGTAGATCCAGCCGACAACCAGTGCGCCGGCAATCGCGGCCAGCAGGTTCAACCGGAAAGCGGTCGTGGTCATCGGAACCGGGAGTTTTGCGACGAGGCTTCCCAACAGCGTGAACAGCGGATGCGTCACCACGTCCCGCACGTCAGTCCCGCAAGCCCAGGCAATCCATTTCGCGGAAGCCCCCGGACAGATTGCCCCGGTAAGCGTGGACAAGTAAACCAGGAAGGCGACTGCCGAAAGGCACATCGAAACGCGCGCGGCATTCTTCTTCTCCATCGGCTTAAGCTTTCGAAACGGCGACAACATACTGCTTCTCCTTTCTTGCTTCCAGACTCATTCCCTTTGCCGAAGATTGCGGACGACGGACACCGGTCTCATTTCCGCCCTCTCCCAGCCGCAGTCAACAACTCCAGTGCGTGTTTTTCAACCACGCTGGTCAATCCTTTCCCCCCCAGCATTCTCGCGATTTCATCCACGCGCCCCGCCTCGTCCAATTCGCGGATCCGGGTACACGTGCGGTTCTTGACGACTTCCTTCTGCACCACGAAATGATGCTCTCCAAAGACCGCCGACTGCGGCAAGTGCGTAATGCAGACAACCTGGTGGTCCTTCGCGACGCGGCGCAGTTTCTCGCCGACCGCGCGCCCGACCTCGCCGCCGATGTTGGCGTCGATTTCGTCGAACACTAGCAACGGGATCACGTCGTGTTCCGCGAGGACGGCTTTCGCGGCAAGCGCGACGCGTGCGATTTCGCCGCTGGAAGCGATCGCTTTGAGGGGACGGCGCGGTTCGCCTGGATTCGGGGCGAAACCGAAATCCACCGCGTCCATCCCCGAAGGACCGGGCGGCACGGCGGTCAGCGCGATATCGAACCCCGCCTTCAGGAAACCAAGGTCGTGCAGCTCCAGTGTGACGGCGCGGCCAAGCCGGGTTGAAGCAGCCGAACGCTTCTTCGTCAACGCCGCCCCCCGTTTCTGCACCTCGGCCTCCGCCGCATCGAGTTCGTGTTGCAGTCTTTCGATCTGCTCCGTGCGCGACTCCAGATCCCGCAGACGCGCCTCGTGCCGCTTCAGCGTTTCAAAGACGTCCTCAAGGGTCGGGCCGTACTTGCGCTTCAGGCGCTGGACAAGCGTCACGCGCTCATCCAGTTTCTGAAGACTTTCCGGATCGGCGTCCATCGCACTCAGCTTTTCATCGAGCGCGCGTGAAAGCTCCTGCACCTGCACGGCGACGGACTGAGCCTCCGCCCGCCAGTCGGACGCCTCTGGAAGGATGCGCGCCAGTTCCGTGAACTGCTGCTGCACGGCGGCAAGCTGGTTGAACACGGAATCGTCCGAATCTGAAAGCAACGCGGAGGCGGCCTGCCCCAACGAAAGGATCTCCTCGGCATTCGCCGCCCGCGCATGGCGTTCGCTCAGTTCTTCGCCATCCTCCGGAGTCAAATTCGCACGGGTGATTTCATCGACCGCGTAACGCAGCCGTTCCATCTCCGCCTCGACATCGGCCGCGTCGCCCTGTAACGCCTGCAACCGGTCGCGCAACCCCTGAAGCCGCCCCCACGCTTCTTCATACGCGCCCCGCTGGGGAGCGCAGCCGCCGTAGGCGTCCAACAGACGGCGTTGAAACGTTTCCGAAAGGAGCGACTGGTTGTCATACGGCCCGTGGATATCCACGAGAAGCGCACCCAACCGGCGCAAGGTCGCGGCGGCGACGGACGAGTCGTTGACCAGACACCGGCCGCCGCCGGTCGCGGAAAGCGTGCGGCGGACGACGAGCCGTCCCTCCTCGCAGACGGGCAGCCCCGCCTCTTCCAGAAGCGCGTCAACCGGCTTCTCCGTTTCCGGGGACAAGGCGAATTCCGCTTCGACCGAAGCCTCCTTCGCCCCCTCGCGCACGGCGGAACGATCGCCCCGTCCGCCCAGCACGAGCGTAAGCGCACCCATCAGGACGGACTTCCCCGCCCCCGTCTCGCCGGTGATGATGTTAAGTCCTTCGCCGAAGGCGACTTCAACCGATTCCACCACCGCCAGATTTTTTACTTGCAGATGCGAAAGCATGGCAACCGTCGTCTACCCCTCGTTTGTCGAAAGTCGCTCATACCCGGCCGCCGCACGGAAAAGCGTCTCTTCGCGGAACGGCGCGGCAAGGAACTGGAACGCCAGCGGAAGACCGCCCGCCGTCTTCCCGCAAGGCAGAGACACGCCGCAAAGCCCCGCCAGGTTGGCGGGCACGGTGAAAACGTCTCCAAGGTACATTTTCAACGGATCTTCCGAAGCTTCGCCGATCTTGTACGCGGGCGTCGGCGCGACGGGCGTCAACAGCACGTCGCATTTCTGGAACGCATCGTCGAAATCGCGCCGGATCAGCGTCCGCACCTTCTGGGCACGGCCGTAATAGGCGTCGTAGTACCCGCTGCTCAACACATAGGTGCCGAGGATGATGCGACGTTTCACCTCCGTCCCGAACCCTTCGGCGCGACTCCGCGCATAAAGGTCGAACACGTTCTGTGGTTCCTTCGCCCGGTGTCCGAAACGGACACCGTCGAAACGGGCGAGGTTGGCGGAGGCCTCCGCCGTCGCGACGATGTAGTACACGGCAATCGCATACTCCGTGTGCGGGAGGCTTACGTCCACGATCTCCGCCCCCGCCGCCGCGCAGGCGTCCACCGCCCGGCGCACGGCGGCCATCACCTCCGGATCCGTCCCGTCGATATAGTATTCTTTCGGGAGGCCGATCTTCATGCCTTGCAACCCGCCCGCGAGCGCGACACGGTAATCGGGCACCGGCAGGCGTTGCGTCGTGCCGTCGTGCGGATCCTCCCCGGCGAGGACCTGCAGAAGAATCGCCGCGTCTTCGACCGTCTTCGTCATCGGGCCGACCTGGTCGAGCGAAGAGGCATAGGCGGTGACACCGTAACGCGAGACACGCCCATAGGAAGGCTTCACGCCGACACAGCCGCAGAATGCGGCGGGCTGGCGGATTGAACCGCCGGTGTCCGTACCGAGCGCGGCGACCGCCTCGCCCCCCGCCACGGCGGCGGCGGAACCGCCGCTCGAACCACCGGGGACGCACGAGAGGTCGTGCGGGTTGTGGGTCACCTTCATGGCGGAATGTTCGGTGGAGGACCCCATCGCAAACTCGTCCATGTTCGTGCGGCCGGCGAAGACCGCCCCTTGCGCACGGAGATTCGCGGCAACCGTCGCGTCATACGGCGAGACATACCCTTCGAGAATCTTGGAGGCACAGGTGCAGGGCTGCCCGCGGACGTTGATCAAATCCTTGATCGCGACAGGAACGCCCAGCAGCGGACCCTCCCGCCCGGCGGCACGCGCTGCGTCCGCCTCGGAGGCCTGGGCAAGGGCGCCTTCGGCGTCAACCGTCAGGTAGGCGCCGAGATCGCCGTCCCGCGCCGCAATGGCGTCCAGGACGGACTGCGTCAGTTCGACGGAAGAAAACGTCTTCGCGGCAAGCCCTTCCGCCGCCGCACGAATTGTCAAACCAGCGATGTTCATGACTCGGCCCCCTCCACGATTTTCGGTAGACGGAATTCGTTTCCGTGGCGTTCCGGTGCATTCGCCAACGCCGCCTCGCGGTCCATCGACGGACGGACGGTGTCCTCGCGGAACGCATTGACAAGTTTCTGCCCGTGAAGGGTGGGGTCGATCCCGTCGACATCCAGACCGCTGATTTTCTCGACATAACGGACGATACCGGAAAGCTGCTCTTGGAACAAGGCGGCCTCCGCCTCCGTCAGCGACAACCTCGCCAGCTCGGCGACGTACTTGACATCAATCGTAGGTTTCATCATGGAACAATTCCTTAAGACGGGAACAATTGTATTCATTTTTCATGGGTGAGGTCAATGGAAATGAAACGCGAAAATGAAGGACGGGAGCATTTCTCCATTTTACCCTGTCGTGTAGTTTTCAAAACAGGACTGGTGTAGTTTTCAAAACAGGACTGCCTCAACAAGTGCAAACCCTTTGATTTTATTGGGTTTTGTTGAGGGGCAAGCTTGTCGGGAGTCCTGTTTTGCGCGAATTCAGCCGTG
>JAGCVN010000023.1 GCA_017962315.1 Kiritimatiellia bacterium | reverse complement strand
TATAGCCCTCACCAGAAGGAGGTATTACCGATGACATCAGTTTCACACGGGAAGCCGTGTGCGGGAAATCCGCACGCACGGTTTGAAGAGGGGGCGTCCGCACCGGAATCACCGAGGCGGAACGCTCTACTCCACAACAGGCTCATTACAGGAGTACTCATCACGGTAACTGCACTCATGGCGGAAGCGAAGCCGCTGGTCGTCTATTTCTCGCACACGGGCGAGAACTACGCGGTGGGAAACATCGCGACAGGTAACACGGCGAAGGTGGCGCTGGAGATTGCCGCGCAAACCGGCGCGGATATCTGGGAGATCAAGGAGAAGACGGCCTATCCGACGAGTTACGATGCCTGTGTCGCGCTCGCCAAGAAGGAGCTGGCCGCCGGCGCGCGGCCGGAGTTCGTCGGCACGGCGCCGGACCTCGCCAACTATGATTGTCTCTACCTCGGCTATCCAAATTGGTGGGGCGACGCGCCGATGATCGTGTATTCGTTCCTCGATAAGGCGGCGATCGGGGGTAAGACCATCTATCCGTTCTGTACCCACGAAGGTTCGGGACTCGGTTCCACCGCCCGTTCGCTTGCCACGGCATACCCAAAGTCGAAAGTGGAACCGCGCGGTCTCGGCCTTCGCGGTAAGACGGCGCAGACCGATGCCGCCGCGACGAAAACCGCCGTCGCCGATTGGCTGAAGCGACTTGGCCTCGCGAAATGAAGTATCGCCGAGTCTCATGTCCGACGGCAAAAGAACATCGATAAGCGAAGACGTTTAACGGCTTCGCAAGGGTGACGAGACGGTCTGGCTGCGTGTACTGGAACGTTCCGTCCGCATGGAAATAAATCGTTTCCGGCACTCGAAGATGGTCCGGGAATGGGCGCTCACGGAAGGTGAGCTTCTGGGGAGGCTGTACGAAGAGATGGTCGTGAGAGGGAAGCTCGCTTCCTACCGGGGCGAGGGCGACTTGTACGGCTGGCTGGGGAAATACGTGGCGGGGTACATCCATCGGGCGAATCCGAAACGGCGGCGCGAGATTCCCGTGGAAACACCCCCCCGGTCGGGGACGGAAATTCGATCGCCCTGCTTGAAAACAACGACGAGAGGCGGATCGCCGATGATTGCTTTGGACGGTTGTGGCTCCAGAATCCGTTGCGGGCGTACGTCCACTACATGAGGCTTGGCGAGCGGATGTCGGCACGGGAGATACGCAATTTCTTCGGGTTGTCGTCCGAAATGAACGTGAACCAGGTGTTTGTTCACCGTGCCGTGAAGTCGATGAGAAGGTTGAAAGAGAAACATGGTTAACGTTGTCGATACGGAATGTCGGGCGTATTTCGAGCGTTGGGTTGAGGCGGAACGGAGTAGGCTGGTCTCCCTGGCTCCGGGGTATCGTCCGCCCGGCGCCCGCCGGAAGGACGGACAGGACGGAGAAATCCCGAAAAGCCCGAGCCGCGAAGTGCGTCTCCTATTTGAATCGCTCACCGATGATCCCCGGTCCATGTGGCGGGCGGAACTGACAGTCCCGCCCAATTCGGTCGTGGGAACGATGTGCGCGGTCTCCGTGAGCGGCAAAGACGGCCATCCTGTCTCCGACGGGTTTTGAAGCTGGCAGGCTGCACGATTCCGGTGTAGGGAGGAAACGGGGCAATCCCTTTTGAGTTGTTCGTGGGAGGGGCGCGCAACCCCGAAGTCTCGTTTTTGCGCACGGCGAGTGCTCCTGTGCCCGGGACGTTGCGGTTTTTCGGAACGGAACGCTGAAAGGGAGAACCATGCAGCCTCGCCGCGTCTCGCTTGAAAAACACCTTCCCCCGGTCGTCGGTGGACAAGTGCGCGACGGTGCCTGCACGGCGCATGCCGTCGTCGCGCTGCTGGAGTACCGGCTGGACTGCAGGGTCCGCCAGAGCGCCGCGTTCCTTTTTGCCGCGATGCGGATCAAACTGGAAAGCTGGCTGGAGCGGAATCTCGTCGCCGTCATGCGGGGTGGGCGCGGCGAGGCGGACTTTGAGACGGTGTTCAGAGAGAACCTGGCCGCGCTGCGCTGCACGGCGCTGGAAGCCCCAGAGGATTCCGCCCCGCGCCGCCGCCTGTGCGAACTCTTCAGGGAGACGGCACGCGCGACATTCCGCGAGGTGAGCGGTTGCCCGATCCGGTTTGTTTCGGAGGCGTTGGCCGAGTTCGGCGTCTGCCGCCACGCCTTGTGGCCGGAAGGAGGGGCGGCGCCTTCGGAGACGTTCGCCGGCGATGCGCCGTATCTGCCGGATTTCGCGAAAGAGGACGCAAGGCGCCGCCGCCCTCGAACGAATGGAGTCGCTGGACGCAGAGGTCCCGGATGGCGATTCCCGCTTCCAGTTCGACAAGTTGAAGCGGTCCCTGTCCAATCTGCTGGAAAGCCTCCGTTCTGCCCGCGGAAAAGCGGGGAAAGAACGCAACCCGTAACGATTCGCAATCCATCCCCCCTTCTTTTTTCAAAAAGGTGTGACATAAATTTGTCCCGAATATACCGATACCGTAAAAAGGAGGTTTTCGTGCAACAGAAAAACGTAAGGAAGCAGAAAACGCTTATCGTATCTGCCGCCGCATTTCTGTTTATGGTTTGTGCATCATGCGGAGAGGAGGCTGCGGTCGCACAGGTTGGCGGTTACCCGCTGGTCAAATGGACGGGGGCGAGTGACGGATGCTGGGTGGTTTTCTGTGCCGCCTACGTCCTCGCCACCGGTTGGGCGGCGTGGAGTCTCGTCCAAGATGCAAAACGGAAAAAAGCCCTGCCCGAATTCTCGGTCGAAACGTCGAAACAGACCCGCCGGGAGGAAGGGAGGCCGGAGAAGATGACGGAGGGGGAATACCGGAAGGCTTACGGGATTCTGCACTATCTGGCCCACCTCCCGAAGGATGAGGGCGGTTTCCTTCACCGGCGGGATATCCTGATCGCCTGCGAGGCGCTGGAACAATGCCGTGAACTGTTGCCGACGGACGCGGAGGTCGTGGATGCACTGAACGAAACCGCCGGCATCGCCCGTTTCGGGCTTACGCGCCGGTATGTCTTCTGGGAGACCGGTTTCGGGAAATGGGTTATCATCGGTGCGGCCGTGCTGTCCGTCGTCCTGGCGATCAAGCTGCCCTCGTTCCTGTTTTTCGTACTGGTGCCGCTGGTGCTCTACGGGATATTCGGCAGGACGCCGAACGTTGTCGCCGCGCATCCGAGCGGACTGGACGGGAAATTCACCGTGCTCACGTTCAGTCTGGTGGGCGCGGCGTTGACCTCGCTCGGCATGGCGGGCGTTATCAATGAGACGGTCTGGGTCAACCGTGACAACCAGATGGTAAAACGGGAGGTCAATCCCACCCCGAATCTGGTGGCGTTGATTTTCGCGGTCATTATCGCGCTGGCCGTCTTTATGACGTTGATTATCCGGATGGGCATCATGTTTGTCCGCAATTACGTGGTGTACCGTTAGAACAGGAAGGAAAACGGAGATGGAAAACGGGAAAGAAAAAGGGGAGGAAACCCCCGTCGAACAGATCGAATCGCTCATGCAGTTCCTCTGGAAGGCGTTGACGGCCCTCGGAGTCGTATGGGGGGTCATACTGGTGGTCTTGTAGCTTTTTGTCTGGGAAAAGAGTTTCGCGCTACTGTTCCTGACGTTCACGGTCATCTGCATCGGGACTGTGGGATCGGCGGTCATCCTTCGGCGCATGGAGATGCGGTTGCACCGCGAGGCGCTGAAGGCGGCCGCGGAGGGTACGGGATACCGGCTTGCAGAGGATCGGGCAAAAGCCTTCCTGACTGCGGCCGCCCCCCTGGTTGCGGCGTTCCTCTTCCTGACCGAGTATTCCAGGGAGACTGTTGCGCAGGAAAAGGCGCACCAGTTGGAAGTGCGCCGGCGGAATGAAGAATATTCCCGTATGGACGCTCAGGGTAAGAAGGCCGCCCCTCAGAAGCCCGCCGAAGACGGGGATTTGCAAACGGACGGGGACGGTGAAGGGCCGGAACCGGAATGACGGTAGGGGATTTCAAGGCGGCGATGCCTTGTGTGGAAGAAGGAGAAAGAATATGAATGTTGTTTGTCGAGCGGTATCTTGTGCCGCGCTGCTTGCTTCCGTCCTGTCGTACCCGGCTACGGCGCAAAACACGGCCTCTTTCGGGCTGTTGACGGAGTTCTGCGGGGTCAAGGCGGGGGAAAAGAAGCAGGGTATGAAGGTTCGACAGGGTGACGACCTTTATCCGAGAACCGTACGGTGCCCTAAGCCGTTTCGAAAATTCCGTAACGCCAGGTTGAACTTCTCCGAGGACGATAAATTGATCGGGATAAGTGCGATTACGTTCATTGAACGCATGACCCCGAACGCCGGAAAATTTGAACTCGACAGCTGTTGCGCTGAACTGGCAAAATCCGGCATACGTTTTCCTGAAAAATGGAACGATGTCGAAAGAAACGGCCGTTTTTTGAGAAAGACGGGAACAGGCCCCGGCGTTGCCAGCGTCGAGATTCAGGGTGATCTCCAAGCCTCTCGCTATGACGACGAGGACCAGAAACAGACCGGCATCCTCATTACGATTGACCTCACTTGGTCTTTTGCGCCGGTTTTCACGCCGAAGACCGCCCCGTATAATCCGCAGGGCGGCCTCAGCCGCCTGAAATTCGTGGAGAATGCATTGGGTGTGACATTCGGGGAAAAAGCCCCGGTCCCCTTCGCGCAGGTCTCGCCTCCGTTGCTCGGCATGTCGTCGCTTCTCCTGCAACTTCCGGGCAACGGGCAAGAAGAACTCAAGGTGCTGTCTCTTTCTGGACGGCGCGCGAAATCAAAGAGACCGATGGAGCAGAAGCGCGAATACATCGCTTTCTGCAACGAGATCGGAAATTGGCTGAAACTTACCCCCCCGTTCGAGCACGGAGAAAAACGGTCGTGCCACGACGATTTTCGAGGATGACGACATACAGGTGGAAGCGACAGCCTATATCGAAAGCGGAGATGTGTGTTTCGATATGTCCATCCGTTCGAGGAAGGACGTGAGGTAGAATGGGAAGCCGGCATCAGCAACGCATGAAACCGCAAGCCATGGATCGATGCCGCGTGGGTTCACCGTTCTCGCGCCCCGTCTCGATCCCGATCCGAACGCCTGGGCGTGGACGGTGACCTCCCCGCCGCTGGATGGGATAATCCCGGTTTCGACGATTCCGTGTGGGCGCGTTCCGCTGGCGGGTTCGACAGCGCCTCCATCCTGGAGCACTATCCGTACGCCAAGGTCGCCACGGAGTGGGAGACGCCCGAAATCTGGCTGCGCCGCCATTTTACCTGCGCGAAGCCGAAGGGCGAACTGCTCCGGGTTATCGTCACAATGTTCCATGACGAGGGCTCGGAGGTTTACCTGAACGGCTCCCTGATCCTTTCCGTCAGGGAATTCAACAAGAACTGGACGCCGTTCTCGATACCGGTCGCGAAGTTCAACGACGCCGTGAAAGAAGGCGACAACGTGATTGCCGTCAAGGTCATCCAGACGATCGGCGACCAGCACATCGACCTCGATCTCTCCGTCGTCTCCGCCAAAATGATAAAGGGGAAGTAGAAAATAGTTGGTTCTTCAAAGAAAACGGTGGAAATGTTCGCGATCTTCAACCCTCATTGTTCAGCAATCGACAATCCCGATTTCCGTCTAGCACACGGATTTGTTCGCCGTTAACGCGGCTCACTTCTTCCTCGCGAACGATGTCAGGCGTGAGCAAATCCGTTTGTTTGCTTTTATTGGTATTGGTGGGTAATGAAGATTTGTGAACAAGGATGATTCCCGTTCTACGAAAGACTCCGAAGAGCCGACTAGTTGGCCGCCTGCGTTCGTGCGGGGACGTAAATGCGGGTAACTTTCTTGTCTCACACAGAGAAGGGAGGGGTATCCCCACGTTGCCGTTCGCGTGAGGGACGCCACCCCTCCCACTGTGGTGACGGACGCGGCGGGGCGCGGCTCTCCCGATTCGGGCAACGGGGACGTTGCCCTGTCTTCGCGTTCTCTGTGTCTCTGTGTTCGATTTCATTGACAAGGGAAGGGGGGATGGCGTACACTTTCCCTCAACGAAGGGAGGGGTATGCTGGCACGTGTCTATTCAGGGGCGGTTTACGGGGTAAACGCCTATCCTGTGGAATTGGAAATCAACTGTAGCCTCGGCGATCCGAAGTTTGTCCTTGTTGGACTGCCGGACGCCGCTGTCAAAGAGAGCAAAGACCGCGTGTTGACCGCCATCGGGAATTCCGCTTTCCGGTTTGAAACCTTCCCGAAAATCACCATCAACCTCGCGCCTGCCGATATCAAGAAAGAAGGGCCGGTGTATGACCTTCCCATCGCCGTGGGGTTGATCTCCGCCCTTGAACTCGCCAAGATGCCCGGACTTTCGCACTACGCCATGATCGGCGAACTGGCCTTGAGCGGGGAGGTCCGCCGCGTACAGGGCGTCCTTCCGGTCACGCTCGCCATGCGCGACCTTGGAAAGCGCGGCATTCTTGTCCCTGCCGAAAATGCGGAGGAGGCTGCCGTTGCCGAAGGAATCGACGTCTTCCCCGTGCGCACGCTCAGGGAGGCGGTGGATTTCCTTTCCGGGAAGGTGGAGGTCGAACCGTTCCGTGCAGACCTCAATGAATTGATTTCCCGCGAACGCCGCTATGCGGAGGATTTCTCCGATGTCAAGGGGCAGGAGTCCGCAAAACGGGCTATCGAGATCGCCGTCAGCGGCGGACACAACCTCCTGATGATCGGCTCGCCCGGCGCGGGAAAGACGATGCTTGCCCGCCGCATCCCGACCATCCTTCCGGAGATGACGCTCGATGAGGCGCTGGAGGCGACGCGCATCCACAGTATCGCCGGCACGCTCAAAAGCCATCAAGCGCTGGTCTTCCAGCGTCCTTTCCGCGCGCCTCACCATACGATTTCCGACGCAGGACTGCTTGGCGGAGGCGCGCATCCGCTTCCCGGCGAAGTCAGCCTCGCCCATCGCGGGGTGCTGTTCCTGGACGAACTCCCTGAATTCCACAGGAACGTCCTAGAGGTGTTGCGCCAGCCGCTGGAGGATGGGCACGTCACGATTTCGCGAGCCGCCGCGTCGCTCGACTTCCCGTCCAAGTTCATGCTGGTCGCTGCGATGAACCCCTGTCCTTGCGGGTATTCGGGCGATCCGCAACGGGAATGCCGGTGCAGTGCGCAGAAGATTCAGCAATATCGCGGCAAGGTTTCCGGCCCCCTGCTCGACCGTATCGACATGCATATCGAGGTGCCGCCCGTCAAGTTCTCCGAGCTGAGTTCACTGCAGAAGGGCGAGAGTTCCGCCGAGATCCGCGCCCGCGTCGTCGCTTGCCGCCGTCTCCAGCGTGAACGCTTCCGTTCGCTTCGCGGCGTGACCTGCAATGCGGAGATGTCGGCGTGCGACCTTCAAAAGTTCTGTTCCTTGGATGGTGCGGCGCAAGACCTGTTAAAGATGGCGATGAGCGAGTTGAACTTCAGCGCCCGTGCCTACAACCGAATCGTCAAGGTGGCAAGGACGATCGCCGATATGGCGGAGTCCGGGGAAATCCGGGCGGAACACGTTTCAGAGGCAATCCAATACCGGTCGTTAGACCGGATGATGTGGATCTAGGGAGAGAGTACGCATGAAAATCTTGTTGGTGGGTGACATTGTAGGCAGTCCGGGCAGGTACTGGTTTGCGGAAGTCGTGAGGGGGTTGAAAGCGCGGGGTGAAGTCCAGGCCGTCGTCGCCAATGCGGAGAATTGCGCCGGAGGAAGCGGGATTACCGTCGCCTTGGCGAAGGAATTGACCGAGGCGGGGGCGGATGCGCTCACTCTCGGCGACCATACGTGGGGGCAGAAGGAACTGGAGGGGACGATTGGCCAGATCAAGAACCTTGTCCGTCCCGCGAATTACCTCCCCGCCGTGCCCGGAACCGGGAGTGTTCTGGTGCAGACGCCGCTCATGCGGTTTTACGTGGTTAACCTGCAAGGACAGGTCTTCATGGGACCGGCGGAAAACCCCTTCTCGGCGATCGACCGTGTGTTGGCGGGACTTCCCAAGAACATTCCCGTCATCGTAGACTTCCATGCGGAGGCGACCTCCGAGAAGATTGCGATGGGCTACTATCTCGACGGCCGTGTCGCGGCCGTCGTCGGGACCCACACGCACGTCCAGACCAGCGACGCGACCATCCTCCCGAAAGGCACG
Source organism: Kiritimatiellia bacterium (assembly GCA_017962315.1). GTDB lineage: Bacteria > Verrucomicrobiota > Kiritimatiellia > RFP12 > UBA1067 > RGIG8368. Next base: position 74,120 of record JAGCVN010000023.1, on the reverse strand, counting down.
GCGTACCTGACCGACCTTGGCATGACAGGCCCCGCGCATTCCGTGTTGGGACGCGATCCGGTGCCGGTGTTGAAGAAATTCACCACCGGCATACCTGCCCGGTTTGATATCGCACGCGGCCCGGGCAAGTTGGAAGGGGCTATTCTCGATCTAGACCGCGAAACGGGGAAAGCCGTCTCCATTACGGCCTGCCGGTTTCTGCAGCCGGCGTCGGCTTAACGGGCAGGTCTCCTGTCTTCCATGCAAGAAAGCCCTCTCGCGAGTGGATGCCGTTAGCTTAACGCGGAGTCGCAGAGACGCAGAGGGGGTAATGTCCCCGTCCCGTCAGCCGCCTGAAGTGACAGGCAGAGAGCGGGAAAGCAGAGGCTGTGCGGGATGTCTTGAAGGAGACCGCTAGGCGCGGAAGAGGGCGCCGAGTTTCTTGCCGAGCAGGGCGCTGCTCCCAGCGAGCGTCACGATCAGGAACGCCATCGCCCAGACGCCGAGCGAGGCGGCGAGGAACCGTCCCGTGCCGACCAGCTGGAACAGTTCAAAGATGGTTTTGGTGATCGGGTAGTACTGCATCTTTTGCGCGAGCATCAGGCTGTCGGAGACTTCCAGCATACTGAAGGCGAACACCAGCAGCGTCCCCGCGACGAGGTTCGCTGCGATGAGCGGAAGGGTGACGCGGCGCAAAGTGACGGAGGGCGGCGCACCGAGGTTGGCGGCGGCTTCTTCGAGTGAGACGGAGGTCTGTTCCAGCCCCGCGCACGCCGCGCGCACCATGTACGGCAGACGCCGCACCGCGTAGGCGATCACCAGGAAGAGGGTGGGGTTCACGCGGACGTCCACGAGCGACGCGAGCGCGGGATGCGCCTTCACGGCGGGCAGCCCCGCCAGCCAGGCACTGACGGAGATGAACCCGAACGCCATCACCAGTCCCGGTACGGCGAGCGGGATCATGGACAGCCCGTCCAGGATGCCCCGGAACCGGAGGCGTGACCGCACCACGACCCAGGCAACCCCGATGCCGATCAGGACGTTCGCCGCCACGGCAAGCGCCGAGAAGACCAGACTGTTGCGGATACCGTTGATGGTCATCCCGTGTCCCAGCGCTTCTGCGTAGTTCGCCCCCGTGAACACACGCGGCAGAACGGTCTGGTACCAGGAGCCGGGTTGCGAGAAACTGGTCAGGACCACCCCGATATGCGGCAACAGCGCGAAGAAGACGACCAGCGCGAACGGCAAGGCGACGAACAGGCCCTTTAGCCCTGCTGCCTGTTTCGGCGTGTGGCGCGTCGTGGCTTTCGACTGCATGGCATAGGCGCGACCGCCGAAGAGGCGTTTGCCGAGCGCGTACAGCAACACGTTCGCCCCCAGCACGACCGTCACCAGCGCGTAGGGGAAGGGGCTTCCGCTGATTTCTTTGAGTTCGTCGTAGATCTGGACCGCCGCGCATCGCGTGTAATTTAGGATGAGCGGCGTTCCGAGTTCCGTGAAACAGGCGATGAACACGAGCGTCCCGCCGGCGAACAGCCCCGGTGCGAGCAGGGGCAGCGTGATGCGCCGGAAACGCGTCCAGCCGCCGGCACCGAGGTTTTGCGCCGCCTCGTCCAGCGCGGGGTCGATGTTCGCCAACGCCGCCGCTACGTTCAGATAGAGGATCGGATAGAAGCACAACGCCTGCAGCACGACCACGCCCCAGTAACCGGACTGCCCCAGCCAGTCTACCGGGCCGCACCGCAACAGCGCGTTCACCGCACCGTAGGGACCGAACATCTGCATCACGCCGATCGCACCGACAAACGGTGGCAAGACCATCGGGACCAGCACGAGGGAGGAAAACAGTTTCTGTCCCGGGAAGGTGTAGGCGTGGGAGAGCCACGCCAACGGGATGGAGAGGAGACAGGCGAGCGCGGTCGAGCCGGCCGCGATCTTGAAACTGTTCAACAACCCTTCCCCGTAGACCGCGTTCCGGAAGACGCCCTTCACATAGTGGAGCGAAAGGTGTCCGTCCACCCAGAAGCCGCCTCCGATGACGGAGACGAGCGGCCAGACCAGCAGCGCCCCCAGTACGAGGGCCATCGCGGTGAACAGGATCCAGGCGGTCTTGCGCGGTAGCATGGTTTATTTCCTTTCGGATGTGCCGGCTGCCGCGAGATCCGTCCAGTCATATAGGCGGAGTGCGCCGTTCACGCTGTCCGCGAAGGGATAGGGGAGTCCGTTTTGTACCACCGCCGTCCAGGACTTCGGCGCCTCCGTCAGCTTCAGCGAACGGAAAATGCCGCGTTCGAGGGCGAATGCGTGTGCCGCCGGGATCGCGGCGCGCTTGTGTGCGTCCAGCGCGACGGGGGTATTGAATCTCGCCCGCATCCAGGCGGCGACGGCAAGCGCGTCCTCGGCGCGGCTGGCGACCAGCGATTCGCCGAGCAGATAGAGCATGACGGCACTTTCTTCGTCCGCATTTTGCGCCCCGTAGAACCGGTAGCGGCCCTGGCTCGTCTCCCCGAAACCGCGGAGGGAGGCGACCGTCACAGGCGCTCCGGCCGTCAAGTGCGTTTCGACTGTCTTCGCCAAGGAGGTCATGTTTTCGCCGAGGCAGAGCACGGGACCGGCTTTCACCCCGGTCGGCACGAAGGTAACGGTCGGGATCGCCAGTCCGTCCGGGTAGGCGAAAATGCGGCGTTCAACGGTGACGTTGTTCGTCACCGATTGCGAAAGGAGTTTTTCCATCGGTGCGATATCGGCGAGCGGGCGGATGCCGCAGAGGCGGCGGACTGCCGTGAGATCCGGGGCGCCGTTGCGCGTTTTCAGGACGGCGGCCAGTTCGTCGCGCATGAGGTCGTAGACCGAACGCGCTCCCGGAAGGTCTAGAACCCTGCCGTTCGGCGTGACGTGGTACGCCGGGGCGTCCAGCCCGTGGTCGACGGACTTGATGTTGAAATCGGCATCCAGCATACGGTATTCCGGCATCTTCAACGGAATCGCCGCCGCGTCGTCCGCCAGCCAGCGGCGCATCCAGGCGACGGACGCCGTGCGGATGCTTTCTTTCCAGCCGTGCGGTCCGGGAACGTCGGCCATCGCGAACCGTTCCGACCAGCCGAGGGGATCGACCGCCGCGTGGACGGTGCGGAAGGTATCCATCGTCCCCTTGAAGGTAAACATATCGTCGTGGCAGCAACAGACGCAGACCGCCATCGGCGCCTGGAGGAGGATGTAACCGGCGTGGTTCAAGCCGAAGGCGAGCTGTCCGAAAATGTTCTGTTCCGCGTCCTGCGGCCCCATGTGTTCGCAGACTTCGCGGAGCGAGGTGAGGTAGCAGGAGGGGGCGGCGGCGCGGATGCGCGGTTCGAGCGCCATGACGAGGGAGGTCATCGTGCCTCCGCCGCTGTTCCCCATCATGCCCAGACGGTCGGCGCGGATTTCCGGGCGCGAAGCGAGGTAGTCGAACACGCGCATCGCGTCCCAGATCCGGAAGCGGGCCATGCTCCAGCCGAGTAGCGACGCACACACGCCGATCCGGTTGTGCCCGCCGCATACGCCGGGACCGCGTTTCGTCTGCGGACGCTCGCCCTGTTCCATCGGATCGTAGATGAACGAGGCGATACCGGCGTGGGCGGCGATGACACAGGCGCGCTGGTAGTCGGCCGCCCCCTTCCCGTTTCCGCTGTGCCCGCAGGTCAGGGCGAACGCGGGGCGCGGTCCGGGGAAGGCGGTTGCGTCCGGAAGGTAGAGCAGACCGGTGACGTAGATGCCGGGGAGGCTCTCGAACAACACCTTCTCGATACGGTACCCTTTTCGCGGGATGACGGCGACGGTTTTCGCGTTTAACGGCGTCCGTTCGGGAAGACCGCCGATGGCGGCAATCATGCGGTCGCGCATTTCACGCTGCCGGGCGGCGAACGCCTCGGGCGACCTTGTCTCGCGCCAGGCGGCGTCTGCCGCGTAATCCGCCTCCTCAAGACGGTTGAACACCGATCGGCAGAACGACTGCTTCCCGGTCGGCAGCATGGCTTTCTCCAGTTGCCGGAGCCAGACGGTTTCATCCGCAAACAGACAACACGCGGCGAACGACACCGCAAACGTAAACCGTACGTACATCTCTTCCTCCCTTGGAAAACACTTGACGCCCGCCGGCCAGAAGGCTGACGGGCGTCAAGCTGGGTCGCTTACTCGGCGGCGATGGCTTCGGCGGGGCAGTTGCCCGCGCAGACACCGCAATCCACGCATGTCGCTGCGTCGATCTTGTACTTGTCACCGTCCTGGGCGATGGCCTCGGAGGGGCAATTGTCTTTGCAGACGCCACAGCCGAGACACTTTTCAGTATCGATTTTGTATGCCATTTCGTTACTCCTTTTCGCACAGGGGCGGAGTTTCCAAACTCCTGTCCCCCCCGTTTCAATGTCTATCTTACCGCATAACGGACTTGTTAGGCAACGCTAGTTTACAGAAATTTTTGAGATTTACAGGAATGGGAATCGGGCGTATACTTACTTTCACTTTTTTATGGAAGGATTTCGGTTATGATGAAATGGTTTTCTCTTGCGTTGCTTGTCGCGGGGAGCATCGGGGGTGTGGGCGGCTGCCGTACCCCGAATTCGGCCTGCGGTTGCGGCGCGGAGGTCAAGCGGTATCGGAGCACGGAGTTCTACGCGGACGGGAAGTTCTCGCAAGAGAAGGCAAAACAGGCGTATTTCGAACTGATGGAACGGTTCGGTTTGCCCGCCCCCGAATCGTTCAAGGCCGACACGATGGCGGACGGCAAGACGCCATATTTCTGGGTGACGGATTTCGCGCAGGGTGATTTCGCCGCCATCGGCATGGGTGGCGTGATCTACGTCAACGAGAAGGCGGAGGGGTATTTTAACCACGACATCTTCCTTCTGCCGTTCCAGTCCATCTGCGAGCACCGGCATCTCAAGACGGTAGACCGCGAGACGGGGCGTCCCATCCCGTGCAAGATCGAGAGCTGGCTGGTGCGCAAGGGGAGCATCTACGGGTTCAGTGAAATCGGCGAACCGAATCTTGACAAGTTCCCCGAAGTCAAGGCGCGTCTCGCCAAGTCGCAGCTTCCCTACCTGAAGAGCGTCCACGTCGAAAAGTGGACCGCCGACGGACGCGCCCGCAAGCTTGCCGGTCCGGAGACCTGGCATTTCATGATGGCGGGGCCGGAAGGGGCGATCGTCAACGAGGTTGCTACATTCCACGACGGAAAGGGGCTTCGCTTCTCAATCCCGTCCGCCGTGTTCTGAGCAGGGAAGTTTGTTGACGGGGAAATATGGTCGGACGAACGGACAGGTTGAATCTGATGAAGTGGCTGGTGGTGGGGATTCTCGCCGTGGCCGCGTTTGTGAACTATCGTGCCATGTTTGAATACACGATGGTGATGTTCAGTTCGCCGATCGAGGATATGTCCCACGGATGGGTCGTCCCGTTCTTTTCGGTGTACGTCGTCTGGCGGCAGCGTGACCAGTGGAAAGCCGTTGCAGGCGGCGTCTCCTGGATGGGCGTCTTCTTCACGGCCTTTGCGCTGGTCTTGGCTTTCTTCGGTGCCAGAGGGGGACAGTCGCGCATGGAACAACTCTCGTTCATCCTGATGGTCTGGTCTGTCCCCTACGCGCTGTGGGGGCGCGGCGTCGCGCGGCTGATGGCTTTCCCTGCGGCCTTTCTGCTGTTCACGATACCCGTCTCGTCCTTCCTCGATGTTTTCACCATCCACCTGCGGATGTTCTCCACCACCCTCGCCACCGCCTTGTTGAACGGCGTCGGGATTGCCGTCGAGCGTTCCGGCACCGCATTGTTCTCGCGGGTGCCGGGGGCGGAATTCAACGTGGATGTCGCCGATCCGTGCAGCGGGATCCGTTCGATGTTCGCGATGATGGCGTTGACCGCCGCCTTCGCCTATTTCTTCCTTCGTTCGCCCTGGAAACGCTGGCTCCTACTCGCCTTTTCCGTTCCCGTCGCGATTGTCGGGAACATGGTGCGGATCATCTCGATCTGCCTGGTCGCGGTTTGGTTCGGGCAGGATACCGCGCTCGGTTACTACCACGATTATTCCGGGTATCCGATTTTCCTTGTCGGTGTCTTGATGGTGTTCGCGCTCAGTGAATGGCTCAGTCGGGTCGGAGCGAAACCTCGCGGGTCGGATGCCGCCGTCTCTGCCGCCGATGCGCCGCCGCCGTCCCCGCCCGCCTCCCGGAGGTACACCGGTGCCGTCTCCGCCGTCCTCCTTGCCATGGTTTTAAGCGTCTTCGCGGTCAACCGCTTTGTTCCGCCGCCGGAGTACGCCCCCGCCGATTTCCTTGCGCACACGCTGCCGGCGAACGTCGGCGAGTTCACGGGCGACCGCCCCTTGTTCTGCCACAACGACCAGTGCCTCCTGTCGTTCCTTGAACGCGAAGTCGCCGCCGGGAAGAAAACGTCGGACGGGCGGCCGGTCTGTCCGAACTGCGGACATCCGCTGGCATTGATCTCGCTCGGCGAATTCAACGACCTGCCGCGTGACACGGAGATCGTGAAACGTACCTACCGCTCGACGGACTGACTGGTTTATTCGGTGAGCCTGGTCATCGCGGGGCGGCAGCGCGCCAGTATCCACCGTGCGGAACTCTGCCTTCCGGCTCAGGGGTTCGTCATGCAGGATGCGGACAACCTCCGGTTCCGTCTGCCGGGGGGGCGCGTGATCCGTGCGCGGCGCATCTCCGCCCTCCGGAGCGGCGGTTCGCCGTTCAACTTGGTCTACTGGTTTGAAAGCCGGAACCGAAGCTGCTGTTCGCATACGGAGCGCATCCTCTTCGATGTCTGGGACCGTTCCATCCACAACCGGGTCAACCGCTGGATCATGTTGGCGATGACCGTCTCTTCACCGTTGAATTCGACGGCGGCAGTGGACCGTTTCGAGGATTTCCTCGCAGAGCTTTACCCGCAGCTGATACAAAAAGAAGGTGGAAGACGATGAATAGATTGGAACATCATTTTCCGTGGCTCGCGGCGCAGTTGGGTGACGGGTTCTCGGATGCCCTTCGGTATCTTGTCGCCTTCCTGATTTCGCTCGGCATTGCCCTCGTGCTTACGCCCCTGTTCCGGGAGTGCGCGCGGCGCATGGGGATCGTGGACAATCCGGATCCCCGGAGGATCAACAAGGTGCCGATTCCGCGCGGCGGAGGGCTTTCGATCATTTTTGCGTTCAACGTGACGGTCTGGCTTCTGGCCTGGTATCACGGCGGGTATGTAACCCGCACGTTCGGGATGTCGCATCTGATCGCGTTTACCGGCTGTTCCCTCGTACTCGCCACTATCGGGTTGATTGACGACATGGTCGGGTTGCGCCCGGTCATCAAGCTGTTCGGGCAGATTGCCGTCGCCGTCTCGCTTTATTTCGCGGGCTTCCATTGCGGTGGTATCCTTGTCGCCTTCCCCCCTTGGCTCGACCTCCTCCTAACCTCCTTCTGGATCGTCGGCGCCATCAATGCGTTCAACCTGATCGACGGGCTGGACGGGTTGGCGTCGGGTATCGCGCTGATTGCGTCGATCGGCATGACGGGGGCTTTGTTCTTTACGGGAAGGCCGGTCGAAACGCTCCCGTTCCTCATTTTTGCCGGGGGGTGCCTTGGCTTCCTCAAGTACAACTTCCATCCCGCCTCCGTTTTTCTCGGCGACACGGGCAGCATGTTCCTCGGCATGACCATTGCCTCGCTCCCGTTGCTTTCGGGGACGCGCACGGAACTGATGGCCTCGCTCGGCATGCCGCTGCTGGTGATGGGGGTCCCGATCTTCGACACCTTCCTCGCCATCTGGCGGCGCGTCGTCCGTCACTTCCTCCCGGAAGGTGTCGTCGCGAAGCTTCAGGGCAGGGAGGAAGGTGTGATGCAGCCGGACAAGGATCACATCCACCACCGCCTCCTTCGCGAGGCGATGAACAACCAGCGCCGTGTCGCGATGATCCTCTACGGTCTGACGGCCGTCTTCGTGTTGCTGGGTCTCAGCAGCATTCTGCTGCGCGGTCGCGGCGTGGGACTCTTTTTCATCGCGTTCGTGACGGCTACTTTCGTCGTGGTGCGGAATTTCGAGTGTATCGAGTTGTTCGATACCGGGAAGCTCTTCACGGCGAACACCTTCCGCCGTAGACGTTACCTCGCGCTTCCGCTCGCCATCCTGTTTGACGCAATCATCCTCTGCGGAGTCTTTCTGGTCTGCTGGTTCTCCACGCGCGCGGATCCCGTCGTCACTCGTCCCGTGCTGCTGGAGTGGATGCCGCTCTTCGTCGTGCCGGCGTTCGTCTGCCTCGCCGTCGGTAAGATCTACCGCCGCGTCTGGGCGCGCGCCCAGCTGCGCGATTACATCGTGCTGGGGTTCTGTCTGGTCATGGGCGCGTGTATCAGCATCGGCATGATCTGGATGCTTTCCGAGCTGCACCACAAATTGTTGCGTTTTAGTGCGCTCTTTGCCGCGATTTCGCTTCTGGGGCTTTCCATCATCCGTGCGCGGCGCGAATGTCTCGCGGCCGTCGTGCAGGTTTTCGGACGGAATGTGCAACGGTTCGACAAGGCCGCCGAACGAACCCTCATCTACGGGGGCGGGTTGCGTCTGCGCGGCTATCTGCGTGAACTTTTCCGGATTCCCGGCGCGGCGCACCGCTTGATTATCGGGCTCATCGACGACGACCCCTTGCTGAAAGGGCGCATGATCGCGGGGTATCCCGTCCTAGGGACAGGGGTCGAACTGGAACAGATCATCGAGGAGCACCGGATCTGCGAGGTCGTCCTTACGTGCGTGATGGATCCTGAGTATCAGGCGCAGGTGGTGGAACGCCTCCACAAGACGGGGGTGCGTGTCATCCTCTGGTCTTGCCAGGAAACCGAGCTGTAGCGCCGCCCCTCCTGCCCTACTTTCCGCTTTCCACGGATACGGAGGTGTGGTATAGTATCCCCGTTTTTGAGTTGTACGCTATGAACCTCTGGAAAAATAATTACCCGATTATCCTTTCCTGTGCGAAAGGTTTGGCTCCGTTCACACGTCTCGAATTGGAACGGATGTCGTATCCCATCCTTGAAGAGAAGGAGAACTACGTCGTCACGAAGGGGGGTATGCGCGATGTCATGCGCCTGAACCTGCAGCTGCGCACTGCGCAGCGCGTCCTCGCCCCGTTGCTGCGGACGGACTGTTTCAACCAGCGCGAGTTGTACGATTGCGTGTATTCCATCAACTGGGAAGACCTGCTGGACGCGGACGGCTACTTCACGGTACACAGCACGGTCCACAACGCCACCATCCGCGACACGCGCCTGCCATCTCTCGTCACGAAGGATGCCATCGCCGACCGGATGCGTACCTACTGCGGCGGGGCGCGGCCGGATTCGGGGAACTCGTATGACGGTGCGTCGGTCTACGTCTACTGGGAAGACCGCACCGTCATCGTCTACCTTGACACGACGGGCGAGCCGTTGTCGCGTCGAGGCTACCGTAAGCTGCCCGGCGCCGCGCCGCTCCAGGAAACCCTCGCCGCCGGGTGTATCTTGGCGTCCGGCTGGGACGGGAACACGCCGTTCCTTTCCCCGATGTGCGGGAGTGGCACCCCCGCCATTGAGGCCGCCCTCTTCGCCCTGAACCGTGCGCCCGGCTCGTTCAAGAGCCATTTCGCCTTCCAGTCGGTTAAAGGCTACACGCGTATCATCCCCGGCGAGAAATGCGCGAACCCGCGCCGCCGGTTCGGAGCCTCTCCGGAAGACATCTGGAAGGACATCGTGAAAGAGGCCCGCGCCGCAGAGCGCAAGACCCCGATGCCGCGCATCCTGGCGACCGACATTGATCCGGAGGCGATCGAGACTGCGCAGTTGAACGCGATCGCGGCGGGCGTCGTCGAGCAGATCGAGTTCAAGATCTGCGATTTCGCGGCGACTGAAGTTCCGCCGCCCCCCGGCGTCTGTTTCCTCAACCCCGCCTACGGCGAACGCCTCGGCGCGGGCGACGACCTGCCGGCGCTCTATACCCGTGTGGGCGATTTCTTCAAACAGCACTGTACCGGCTACACGGGATGCGTCCTTACCGGGAACGCCGAGCTTGCGCACAAGGTCGGTCTGCGTTCCAAAAAGCGGGTACAGTTCTTCAACGGCCCGATTGAGTGCCGGATGTTCGTCTACGACCTGTACAAGGGGTGCGAGGCGGAGACTCCGGACGAGCCGATGGATCGCATTAACCCGCTCCCGGAGGAACTTCCGCAAGATCGTTCCGAAAACTTCGCTTGTTAAGGAAGGAGTCGTTTATGAACATCAACAAGATCAACCCTTCGACCCTTAAGATCACGGATCTGCGTTTCGCCGACATCGACGGTGCGCCGAAACGCTGCACACTCCTGAAACTGTACACGAACCAGGGGCTTGTCGGTTACGGTGAAGTGCGCGATGCCTCCAGCCGAACCTACGCGGCGATGCTGAAATCCCGCATCCTCGGCGAGAATCCCTGTAACGTGGAGAAGGTTTTCCGCCGCATCAAGCAGTTCGGGGGCGACTCCCGCCAGGCCGGCGGCGTCTGCGGCATTGAACTCGCCTGCTGGGACCTCTGCGGCAAGGCGTGGGGTGTTCCTGTCTGGCAGTTGCTTGGCGGGAAATGGCGTGACGAGATCCGTTGTTACTGCGACACGGACTCCGAAGGCGGCGGGCGCGACATGGGCAAGGCGCTTGCCGAACGCATGGCGCGCGGCTTCACCTTCCTGAAGATGGATCTCGGCATCGAATTGTTGATGGACGTGCCGGGCGCGTTGATCGCCCCCCTCGGCTATCTCGACTACATGAAGAAGATGAAGCACGTTGTGCAGACGCCGCACGGTTCCATCGACCCGCGTGCGATGCGCGGCGAGGCATACGACCTTTTCAATACCGCCCACCCGTTCACCGGAATCCACATCACGGAGAAGGGGCTAGACACGCTGGAACGGTACATGGCCGACGTACGCGAGGTGATCGGATGGGAAGTGCCGATCGCGATCGACCACCTTGGCCACATCCCCTACGAAGATGTCGTCCAGCTGTTGCGGCGACTGGAAAAGTACCATCTTTCCTGGGCGGAAGACGTGTTGCCGTGGCAGATGACGGAGGCGTGGAAACAGCTTCACGCCGCGACCACGACACCACTCGGCACGGGCGAGGACATCTACCTGAAAGAGAACTTCAAACCGCTTTTGGAGTCTGGCGCGCTCGCCGTCATCCATCCCGACCTCCTGACCGCCGGAGGCGTTCTGGAGACGAAAAAGGTGGGCGACCTTGCCGAAGAGAACGGCGTCCAGATGAACCTCCACATGGCCGAAAGCCCGGTCGCCTGCATGGCGGCCGTCCATGTCGCGGCGGCGACACGCAACTTCATGGCGCTCGAACTCCACAGTGTGGACGTGCCGTGGTGGGGCGACCTCGTGGTACCCTCGCTCTCGTACGAAGGCGGTTTCATCCGTGTCCCGGACAAGCCCGGTTTTGGCTTCGATGAGTTGAACGAAGCCCTTGTCGCGGAACATGCGTGTGCCGACTTCCCCGAACCGTGGAATTCCACGGAGGCGTGGGACAAAGAATGGGCGAACGACCGCCGCTGGTCGTAAACAGGGCTGGTGACATGTGTCCGGCGTCGGACGCACGCCGGATGCCGTGACAAGGACGGGTAGGGGGAGTGCGAAGTTGGACGGGACCATGCCACACACCTTGCGGGAAGAGTCGGAGGATTATCTCTCTTCACAGATCCTGACCTACCTCGGAAACAAACGCGCGCTTCTCCGGTTTATCGGCGAGGGTGTGGAAACGGTCAAAAAAACGCTCGGAAAGTCGCGACTTTCCTTCTTTGATGCCTTTTCGGGAAGCGGGATTGTGTCGCGTTTCATGAAACGCCACGCCTCCCTCGTCATCGCGAACGATCTGGAACGATACAGCGAAGTCGTCAACCGGTGTTACCTGACCAACCGTTCTTCGGTGGACTGGAACGAGTTCGAGGCGGTTTTCCGGAAATGGCGCGAATCCACCCTTTCCTGTCTTTCCCCCGGTATGATCGGCCGGTTGTACGCGCCGCGGGACGACACCGACATTCAACGCGGTGAACGTGCGTTCTACACACGGGAGAATGCCGTCTTGCTCGACTCGGCACGGAACGCCATCGACCGTGTCGTGCCGACGAAATTTTTCGCGCTCATCCTTGCGCCGCTCCTCGCCGAAGCCTCGGTACACGCCAACACCTCCGGCGTGTTCAAAGGGTTCTACAAAAACAGGCGGGGAATCGGGGAATTCGGCGGCGAGGGCAGGAACGCCCGCTCGCGCATCTGTGCGAAAATCGAACTGCGGAAACCGGTGTTGTCGAACTTCGAGTGCGAGAGTGTCATCCTTCGCGGCGATGCCAACGAGGTCGTGAAGTCGATTGAACCGGTCGACCTCGCCTATTTCGATCCGCCGTACAACCAGCATCCGTACGGTTCAAACTACTTCATGCTGAATCTGCTCGTTGACTACAAGCCTCCGGAACGTGTCAGCAAGGTGGCGGGAATCGTGGAGGGGTGGAACCGTTCGTGTTACAACAAACGGCACGTCGCGGAAGAGACGTTTTACCGTCTGCTTGAGGCGACGCCCGCGAAGTACTTGTTGGTGTCCTACAATTCCGAAGGATTCATTCCGAAAGACCGCCTTCTCGTGTTTCTGGGTAGGCTTGGCGATGTCAAGCCCCTTGAGATCGAATATAACGCCTTCCGGGGTAGCCGGAATCTCCGCGCCCGCCCGCTCAAAGTCACGGAATACCTGTTCCTTGTGCGGCGGAAATAGAACACGATCCGTTGGCGGCAAACGAGGACGCCTGTATTTGCTTGTTTGTCACACGCCCTTGGCGAGCAGCGCGGTGCCGTCCACGGCGTAGGGGACCGCCTTGACCAGTTCGCCTTGCCGGGGGGGAGGGGTGGTCTCGAACCGGCATTCCAGATAGTCTTCCGTCCAGCCGCTTGCCGATCCGTCCTGAATCCGCTCCACCAGCACATCGACGGTTCTTCCAAGATGCCGTTTCGCGAATGTGGCTTTCTTTTGTTCACGCAATTCGATCAGTTCATGCGCCCGGCGTTTTCGCGTTTCGGGAGGAACTTTCCCGTCGAAGGCGGCGGCGGGCGTCCCCGGCCGTTCGCTGTAGGGGAAGACGTGCAGGTTGCTGAAAGGGTATGACTCGATCAACTGTTTCGTCTCGTTGAACATCGCCTCGGTCTCGCCCGGAAAACCGGTGATGAAATCCGCGCCAAGCCCAAGCATCGGGACTTGTTCGCAGATGGTGTCCAGCACCCGGCGCAATTCCGCGACCGAGTATCCACGCCCCATCCGCTTCAAGACGGGATCCGATCCGCTTTGCAGGGGAAGATGCAGAAAGTTACAGAGACGGGGTTCCTGCGCCATCAAGGAGACGACTTCGCGTTCGCACTTCCCCGGTTCGAGCGAACTGAGCCGGATGCGCCCGTTACCCGAAAGTCCCGTCAACGCGCGCAGGAGGTCGGGCAGTGTCCGGCCGCCATCCTCGTAGAACGCGAGGTTGCAACCGACCACGACGATCTCCCGGAACCCCTCCGCAAGCAATCGCCCTGCTTCCTCGAGACACGCTTCGAATGGACGGCTTCGCGGCACCCCCCGCGTGTGGGGAACGATGCAGTACGTGCAGAAACAGGAACAGCCGTCTTGCACCTTGAGCAAGGCGCGGTGGAGCTTGGTCCCGTTCGGAGGGGCGGCGGTCTCGGGAAGGTCGACGCTGCCGCGTTCCGCCAGCCTGTCCAGCACGGTGGCGGCCAGCTTGTCGCGACCGTTCCGGTGGACGATCAAATCCATCCCCAGCGAGGCGAGCGTTTCCGGCTTCGCCGATTCAGCGGCGCAACCGGAGAGGACCAGGAAGACGCCGGGGTTCTTCCGGCGGAGGGAACGTGCGAGGCGGAGACATTCGCTCTCCGCCGTCTGCGTCACCGCGCACGTGTGGATAACGACGATATCCGACGATTCGCCGAACGGGACGGTCGCGACGCCCGCCTCGGCAAACGCCTGCTCGAACCGGACGGTTTCCGCCCGGTTCAACCGGCAACCGAACGTCTTGAAAGAAACGGTCATCGCACGGCTTACGCCTTTTTGACCTTCTGGCCTTCTTTCGAATCGCGGACGACGTATCCTTTCGCGGCGATTTCGTCGCGGAGACGGTCGGACTCCGCCCAGTTCTTCGCGGCGCGCGCGGCGGCGCGGGCTTCGATGAGCGCCGTGACGTCGGCAGGGATCGCCTCGTCCTTCGGCGTCCGCCCGAAACGGATCAACCCGAACACGTGGTCCATCTTGTCGAGAAGGCCCAGCGTAGCGGCGGCCGCTTCCGGTGCAAGGTTTTTCTCCTTCATGGCAACGTTCGCGGCATGGACAAGTTCAAAGAGTCCGGCGAACGCCTCCGGCGTGTTCAGGTCGTCGTTGACGGCGGCGAGGAAGGCGTTGTAGGCCTTGGCCGCCCATTCCGGCGCGGCGGCGGGAACGGCGTTTCCGGCGGTTTCCGTCAGCGCGTCCACACACTCGTCCACGCGGGCGAGCGAGGCGCGGGCGGCGGCGAGCGCATCGAAGGTGAAGTTCAACGGCTGGCGGTATTGCGCGTTGATGAGGACGTAGCGGATTTCGCGCCCGGTATATCCCTTTTCAAGAAGGTCCCGCAGGGTGAAGAAGTTGCCGAGCGACTTGGACATTTTTTCGCCGTTCACGCGGAGGTGTGCGCAGTGCATCCAGTACTTTACGAAAGGTTTTCCAGTGGCGCCTTCCGCCTGGGCGATTTCGTTTTCGTGGTGCGGGAAGAGGTTGTCGATACCGCCGGTGTGGAGGTCGAACGATTCCCCGAGGTACTGCATCGACATCGCGGAACATTCGATGTGCCAGCCGGGGCGGCCTCGCCCCCAGGGGGAATCCCAGGCGACATCGCCATCGCTCGGCTCCCACGCCTTCCAGAGCGCAAAGTCGCCGTAGCCGTCCTTTTCATACTCGTCGTCCGCGACACGGGCGCCGACGCGCATGTTCTCGCGGTCGAGGTGGGCGAGCTTGCCGTAAGAGGCGAACTTCGCGACACTGAAGTAGACAGACTTGTCCGTCGAGACGTAGGCGAGTCCCTTGTCGAACAGCTTCTGGATCAGGGCCAGCATCTGCGGGATGTGGTCTGTCGCGGCGGGGTAGACGGCGGCGGGCTGCACATTCAGCGTCTTGAGGTCGTCGAAGAATGCCTTGATGTACGGCGCGGTGAACGATTTCAGCGGTTGCTGGGTCTGCTGGCAACCCCGGATGGTTTTGTCGTCCACGTCGGTCAGGTTCATCACCTGTTTCACTTCGAGACCGTTCAGTTCGAGCGCGCGGCGTAACACATCCTCGAACGTGTAGGCGCGGAAATTGCCGATATGCGCAAAATTGTAAACCGTCGGGCCGCACGTGTACATTCCGGCAAATCCGGGTTTCAACGGGATGAATGTCTCTTTGCTGCGCGACAAACTATTGTAGATCTGCATGGTCGTTTCCTTTCTTCCCTTCTTCTGTCGATTCGACGGTCGCCACCGCGAACACGCTGATTCCCTCGCCCCTGCCGACGGCGTCCATACCTTCGTTCGTCTTCGCCTTGACGGAGACGCGGGCGGCGTCGATTCCCAGCGTTTCCGCAAGGGAGGCGCGGATGGATTCGACGTGAGGACGGAGCTTGGGGCGTTCGGCGAGGACGGAGGCGTCCGTGTTGACGATGCGCCAGCCCTTCGCGCGAAGTTCCTCCACGACGGACTTCAGGAGGACACGGCTGTCCGCACCCCGCCAGGTTTCATCCGTGTCGGGGAAATGGCTTCCGATGTCTCCGTCCGCGACTGCGCCGAGCAGTGCATCGATCAGGGCATGAATCAACACGTCGGCGTCGGAATGTCCGAAAAGCCCCTTTTCAGAGGGGATCTCCACACCTCCCAGCACCAACTTCCTTCCCACCGCGAAACGATGGGAATCGTAACCTATACCCGTGCGAAACATGGGCGGAAGTATACACCTTTCCGGCGGGACTGGCAAGCGTACAGCGATAAGGACTCCTCGTCTGGCTGATTCACCGACATTTCTCTCTTTCGTAAGTCGTGCCGTTTTGCTAGACTGATGTGTGGCTTCCGTGTGCAGAGGCATGACGGCGCGATTTGCAGGTCATTGTGGCCTGAGGCGACATCGGAATCTGTGGAGGCCGGAAACGGAGTCGGGAACATGACGGGGTTTGACATTGCAATGGCATGGCTGCTCTCCTTCGGACAGGTGATGCCGAGTGCGCAGAGGGAGATTGTAAAACATGCGGGACTTCAGGTGGTTCATGCCGACGGTGCGGTGACGCTCAGGCTGAAGGAGACCGGACGGACGGAGACCGCCGTCGAAGGCGGACGTCTGTCCACCGTGAATCTCAAAGACGAGTACTATCCTGTGTACGTGACGCGCTATGTGAAGACATGGAACGATTGTGACGCCGTGGAGACGTGGTACGAGGTGCGCCACGACGAAGAGGGCCCGGTCAGGATTCTCAGGGCCGACAGCTTCGCGTCGAAGATCGACTGCAAGGCCGACGTGGTGAAGGTGCTCACGCTGACCGGCGTGTGGGGAAGGGAGGCGAACCTCTCGGAGGCGACCGTCGCGAACGGACAGATCGCGCAGTTCCGGTCGCTCGCCGGAACCCGCGACGCATGGGAGTCGAACCCGGCGATGATGGTGAGCTTCAGGGACAATGTGGACGAGGAGCGGGGCAAGGTGCTGGGCGTCGCACTGGAATGGACCGGCACGACCGAAAAGCGCGTGCGGCGCAGCTGGAACGGAGGTGCGACGGAGGTGTTCATCGGTGTTGACATGGAGACCGGCCCGTACGTCCTCGATCCGGGCAAGACCTTCACGACGCCGAAGGCGATTCTCGTCTGGTCTGAGAAGGGCAGGGGCGAGGTGTCGCGTCAGTTCCACCGCTGGGCGCGCCGCCACCTGATGCCCCACGGCGATATGCTGCGCCCGGTACTGTTGAACACCTGGTACGGGGCGTACTTCAACTTCACGGAGCAGACGCTTATCGATATGATGGACGGCGTGAAGGATATGGGCGCGGAGATGCTCGTCATCGACGACGGCTGGTTCGGGAAGGGCAAGTACGCCCGCGACGACAAGAATCGCGACAAGACCGGCCTCGGCGACTGGGTGGTGAACGAGGAGAAGCTGCCCCACGGCCTCGGCTGGCTCGCGGACGAGGCCGCCAAGCGCGGCTTCAAGTTCGGTCTCTGGGTGGAACCCGAGATGTGCAACGTGAAGAGCTGGCTCGCCGAGGCGCACCCCGACTGGATCCTCCGCGAGGAGAACCGTGCGCTCCTCTTCGGACGCGGCGGCTCGCAGGTGACGCTGGACTTCACGAATCCCGCAGTGCGTGACAACATCTTCGCACAGCTTGACGCCGTCTATTCCTCCATCCCCGCGCTTGCCTACATCAAGTGGGACTGCAACCAGAACATCGTCAACCCCGGCTCGACCTACCTCAAGCCTGACCGCCAGGCGAACCTGTGGTACGACTATACAATCGGCCTCTACGACCTTCTGTCGAAGTTCCAGACCAAGCGTCCGCACATCATGACGCAGGCGTGCGCTTCCGGCGGCGGACACATGGACTTCGGTTTCCTGCGTTATGCGGACGAGTTCTGGACGAGCGACATCACCGATCCGTACCGGCGTATCTTCATCCAGTGGGGCTCCACGCAGTTCTATCCCGCTGGCGCGATGGCTTGCGATGTGACAAGGGGTGGCGCGAATCTCAAGTACGGCTTGGACGTGGCCATGACCGGACGTCTTGGAATCTCGCTGCATCCGAAGAACCTCTCTTCGTCCGATGTCGCTCTCGCAAAGGCGGCTGTCAACGACTACAAGCGCATCCGTCCGATCGTACAGTGCGGCGACCTCTACCGTCTCGTTTCTCCATATGGAGGGAAGATGGCTGCCCTCATGTACGTGAGCGAGGACAAATCCGGCGCGGCGTTGTTCGCACTCGGACTCAACGGGAACATCGTGGCGGAGGAGACACTGCGTCTGCGCGGGCTGGATCCTGACGCGACGTACGCCGTAGCCGAAATCAACAAGGGCGCAACACTTCACGCCGAATTTCCCACGCTTCCACGCACCGGGTGCGACCTCATGGAGAAGGGAATCCGTGTGAAACTTTCCGGCAAGTTTGATTCGGCTGCATTTGAGGTCAGGCGTGTTGGAGGCGTCGTGTCGTCCCCGCATGGGGCACCGGCCACGCATACCGTATGGTTTGACGAGATGGATCTTTCCGGCATGGGGTGCGGATGGGGCAAGCCCATGAAGAACCGTTCCATCGTCGGCAAGGCGCTCCGTCCCGGCGGTACGGCATTTAAGCGCGGTGTGGGTACGCACGCCGTTTCGCACTACGAAATCGACTGCGACGGGAAGGTGCTTGCGTTTGATGCGATGGTGGGCGTGGATGCGGCGGCCGGCAAAGATCTGGGAAGCGTCAAGTTCGTCGTGGACGCAGACGGAAAGCGCGTGGCCGAGTCGCCGGTCATGCACGCCGGGACGCCCCCGTATCCGCTTCATGCGGATCTCTCCGGCGCCAAGGTCGTGGAACTCTCCGCCTGCGACACCGGTGACGGTATCACCTATGACCACGCCGACTGGTGCGACGCGCGTTTTACCGTTATCGACGGTGCGACGATCAAGCCGTTCAAATAGGGAGTGGATACGATTCCGGTAAATCCGACTAGATAATGGATAGAATGAACACAAAAACAATGATTGCTCTCGCGATTTTCGCAATCTGTGCTCTCATTGCTGATGCCGAGCGTCTTGTTTCGCCCGTGCGTGCGACGAGCCAGGATTACTACCAATCGGGAAAAGACGTACGTGCGCCGGAGAATGTCATCAACGGGTCGGGAATGTCGTCCAAGCCCGTGACGGCCGCCAGCGTCGCATCCACGGACTCGACCGAATGCGCCTGGCTGAGCGACAATACCGTCGAAACGTGGATCGCGTTCGATCTCGGCACGGAGAAAACCGTGAGTGGTTTCCGCCTCTGGAACTACAACGAGTTTTTCAACGGCAAGTCGTATGCCGGGCGCGGCGTCAGGACCGCCCGGATCTACGTGGGCGACACGATGCCTCCGCAGGGCGGCGCGTATTTCGACGCCGGTGCCGCATGGGGACGGTTCGTCGCGGATGCGGCGTTCACGAAGGCGACGGTCGGCGATTCCTATACGGGCGAGGATTTCCGTTTTCCCGCGCCGGTGTGTGGACGGTATTTTCAGATTGTCGTCACAAGTAACCACCATGCGGAGGAATCCTATCTCGGCAACTATGCGGGCCTCTCGGAGATCGCGTTTTACGAGCTGGATGACAAGAATGGCAAGTCTGGCGTTCCTCCGCCAGCCGCGATGGTGTCCGGTAGGACGACCGTGGTTGACAACGGCCTAATCGTCCGCGAGGTCGATGCCTCGGACGGACACGTCCGTTCGGCGTCGTACCAGCTTGTACGGACGCGCCAACACTATCTTCGAGCCGGCTCGCGCGAGTTCTCGCTGATGGTGGACGGCAAACTGTTGACGGGACAGGACGAATGGGTGAACCCGTATGTTGCGCGGCAGTGCGCTTCGGACGGTACGCTTACCACCGTCCTTTCGTTCGAGCGTCCCGACGGGACGCTTTCCGTGAGCCTTGCCTACGCCGCGCACCCCAATACGCCGCTCGTCTCGAAGACACTAGAAGTGCGGAACACGGGCAAGGCGGACGTGCGCGTGGAGTCCGTGAACGTGGAGGACTTCGCCACGACGTTCTGGGTCACGCATTCCGACATCTACCGGCGCTACGCCCGCTTCCGCGCAATCGGCCCCTACGTGGGCGACTGGGAAGACCCGCTTGTCGCAGTACACGACGCGGGACGGCCGCGTCCGTTCGGCATGGTCGTCGGAAACGAGACGGCGAGCGTGCTGAAGCGCACCGGCGTGTTCGAGGACGGGCGTTCCCTGCGCGTCGGCACCACGACGCCCGACGCGCCGCATCCGTTCCGCCGCTGGCTCAAGCCCGGCGAATCGTGGCGCAGCGCGGCGGTGTTCACGGTGCCGTATGCCGATGCGTACGGACCCGAGGACGCGATCTTCGGGACGGTCGCCGACCATGTGCGCACGATCGCATCTTTGGACGCGCCCGCGCGCGGGCTCCGTCCGATGCTCGTCTACAGCTCGTGGGAGCCGTTCACGCACCGCTTCGACGAGAAACTGGTACTGTCGCTCGCCGAGGCCGCGGCGGAGTGCGGCGTGACGGATTTCCTTGCGGACTGGGCGACGCACGCGAACAAGACGCCCAGTGGGCTGGCGTTCGGCTTCGGCGACTACGCCGTCGACACGAACAAGTTCCCGCGCGGTCTGAAGCCTGTGTTCGCGCGCATCCGCGAGCTGGGGATGCGTCCCGCGCTCTACTTCTGCCTCGGGCAGATATCCGCGAACGCGGAGTTGATGAAGACTCATCCCGAATGGCTGGTGCGGAGCGCGGACGGGCGCATCGCCAACCTGCACACGCCGGGGAGCCGCGACGCGACGGCCTGCTTCGGCACGGGCTGGAAGGACTACCTCGGCGGAATCATCGCCGGCCACGCGAAGGAGTACGGCCTTTCGTACATCAAGCTCGACCTCGCCATCGCGACGAGCGCCTACATCTACGACCCCGCGTGGAGCGGCTGCTTCGCGAAGGACCATCCCGGACACCGCGACCGCCCGGAGTCGTTCGATGTAATCTACTCGAACTGCCTCGCCATGTTCGACCGCGTCCACCGTGCCGCGCCGGGCGCGTACATCGACTGCACGTTCGAGTCCGCCGGCAAGCTCCAGCTCGTCGATTACGGGATTCTGCGCCATGCGGACGGCAACTGGCTCTCCAACATCGGCGAGGGGATGCGCGGAAACAATCGGCATCGGCTTGACACGCTGCCCTGCAGGATGCGGCGGATTGCGTGGGAACGTGCGTTGTCCGTACCCACGTCCGCGCTCGTCATCGGAAACTTGTGGATCGACGACCCGAACCGCATCCTTGCGTTCAAGTCGCTTGCTGGCGCGATGCCGGTGATGCTCGGCGACCCGCGCCGCGTCCCGAAGGATGCGCGGGCGGAGCTGAAACGCCTCGTGGAGGCGTTCTGCGAGGCGGGCGAACGGCATGGCTTCATGGCATACCGCCAGGACCTGCCTGGATTCGGCGAGCCCGGAGAGGGGCGCTGGGACGGCTTTGCGCGCATCAACACGACCACGCGCTCCGGCGGGATCGTCGGCGTGTTTCGACAGAACGCGGCGGAATCGTCACGCATTGTCGTCGTCAAAGGACTTGAACCAGACGAAACCTACATCGTCACCCGGCTGGCCGACGCTGCGCACGTCGCGTCCGCTACCGGTGTGGATCTCGCGCAGAAAGGTTTCCGCGTCGCCTTTGACAAAGTGATCGACGGCGAATTGTTTGAGGTGGTGTCGCGAAAATTGGCGTTGCCATCATCGCTATCGAAACTCCAGTCATGGGGACGAACAACGGGTGTTTACGAAAGGAAATGAAGAACATGGCAAACTGTCATTGGCTAGTGCAAATCCTCGTCATGTCGGCGATTGCGGGTGTCACTCTTGGAGACACGCCTGCCGCGCCGCTTGAGATTGCCGTGCGCGGAAAACCGGCGGCGTATACAATCGTGATCCCGGAACGATCAAGCGAGGTTGAAAAGTACGCGGCAGAGGAATTACAGTCGTTCCTTGAACAGGTCACGGGTGTGAAGTTGCCCGTGGCAACGGACGCCGTGCCGCTTCCTGCGAAGGCGATTCTGCTCGGCGAGACGAGATATTCGCTTGTGCTGCTGAACGGCGGTCGTGACGGGGCACGGCCCTCTCGTTTCGGCGGATTTGACCCGAAGACACTGGGAAGCGACGGGTTCCGCCTTGCGGCGCGTCCGCCGCATCTCGTCGCCTACGGCTCGGCGAAACGCGGCGCGCTCTACGCGGCGTACGAGATTCTCGAGACCTACGCCGGATGCAGGTGGTACGCCTCGTGGCACAGCGTGATCCCGAAGAAGAGCGCCGTCGGCGTGCCCGCCAATCTCGACGACGTGCAGACGCCGGCCTTCGCCATGCGCCAGTCGTTCTGGTACGACATCAACGGGCACCGCGACCTGGCGGCGCGTCTGCGCGTGAACGGCTACAACTGCACGCGCGGCGATGTCGACGCCAAGTACGGCGGCGACTCGTTCCGTTTCGGCGGCGGGCTTGGAAGCTGCCACACGTTCGAGACACTGCTGCCCCAGGGCGTGTACTTCGATGAGCATCCCGAATACTACAGCCTCGTCAAAGGCAAACGACTGAGGGGCCGCACGCAACTCTGCCTCACGAACCCCGACGTGCTGCGCATCGTCACGTCCAATGTGCTGGAGCGCATCCGCAAGGATCCCGGCGCGAAGTTCTACGGCGTGAGCCAGAACGACTGGTACAACTACTGCGAGTGCGAGAAGTGCGCGGCCATCGACGCCGAGGAGGAGAGCCACGCCGGGACGATGGTGCGCTTCGTGAACGCCGTCGCCGAGGCGGTGGAAAAGGAGTTCCCCGACGCGGTGATTGAGACGCTCGCCTACCAGTACACGCGCAAGCCGCCGAAGAAGACGCGTCTTCGCCGCAACGTGGTGCCGTGTCTCTGCTCCATCGAGTGCGACTTCACGCGCCCGATTCCCGAAAGCCCGTATGCCGAGAACAAGTCGTTCATGCAGGACATCTGCGGATGGAAGACGCAGACCGACCAGCTGTACCTCTGGGACTACGTGACGGAGTTCCAGAACTTCCCGCTGCCGTTCCCGAACGTCTATGCGCTCCAAGGAAACCTGCAGTTCTTCCGCGACAACAACGTGAAGGAGATATTCGCGGAAGGCGCCCAGATGGGCCGCCACGCCGCGTTCGCCGAATTGAAGGGCTGGCTGCTCGCGAAGCTGATGTGGAACCCCGACCGCGACGTGAAGCCGCTGATCGACGATTTCTTCGCGGGCTACTACGGCAAGGCGGTGCCGTTCATCCGCGCGTACTTCGAGGAGATGCACAGGCGTCAGGCCGTGTGGTCAGCCAATCCAAACAATCCGCTCCGCATCTGGAGAAGCGCGGCCTTCAAGTCGCTGGATGACGAGTTCGTCGAATGGGCAAAGCCGCTCTGGAAGAAGGCGGTCGATGCGGTGAAGGACGACCCCGCGCTGTCGTACAACGTGAGGATGTCCGAGTTCTCGTTCGACTTCCTTCGCCTGGAGCGCCTCCGTCCGAAACCCGCGCGCAAGGAGGTCCTGTTCGCGCCGTGTCCCGAGAACGACGCCCGCGTCGCGGAAGTCAAGGCGCTCGCGCAGTCGCTACTCGACCGAATGGCCGAGGCGAAGAACATCAGCCTCTCCGAGAGCGGGGCGCGACACAAGGCGCTCGTCGCCGAATGGAAGGCGCTCGTCGCGCCCGACACCAACGCCGTCGTCAACGCGGTCGAATCGCAGTGCGCGGTGTTGGAGGAGCGTTTTCTCAAGCTCGCACGCCCCGGTCAGTGGGGTGCGTTTGTGGACGATCCGAAGGCGGCGGATGGCAAGGCGCTGAAACTCTTCGACGCGCATTTCGAGTGGTGTACCACATTCTTCATGAACAAAGTCAAATTCAAGCCGGGCGCGAAATACAAGGTGCGTGCGCGTATCCGCGTGGAGAAGACGCGCGACGGTGGCGAGGCGTTTTGGGCGGGAATTTATGATCCGGTCGCGAAGAAAGGGCTCGGCGGCATCGAACCGCGCACGGATGCGATCAAGAACGCCGAATACGTCTGGTACGACATTGGCGTCTGGACGCCGCGTGCGGACGGAAAGGAGTACTTCTGGGTTGGGCCGGGCCGCTTCGGCGCGGATGGCAAGAGCAACATCAAGGCGGTCTATATCGACAAGATTGAATTGTCGCTCGCCCATTTCCAAGTCCAACCGCCCCTTGACGGGAAAACGAAAAATGGTGTAAACGAATCACCGCTTAGGGAAGTGTGCCCTTAGGTGAAGAAAGGAAAAGACAGCCATGTCAGTAGCGATGGAAAGCGTGCGTGAAAAAGATGAGTACCGATGAGAAGTTCACGACGGTCAACCTTATTTGGCGGGACATTGCAGTATCCTCGGTGACTCCAGTGTCCGAGTGGCATTTCAATGTTCACAGGAAACGTGGACAGAGCCTCGTAGACGGAACTGCGCAACTCGTCAATTGATCGTAGACAACAAGTGACCACTTCTTCAATCTTCAGCAAGAGGGTATGTCAGTGACACGTAAATGGAAGATTTTGACTGCAATTGCAGTCGTAGGCGGAATCCTCATTGGCTTAAGGGGTTCGTGGGCTGTTTATGCTGAGAAGTCGTGCCTTGCCACTTATGGCGTGTCACGCAAGGAATTGCATGAGAAAACAGTTCTAATGACGGCAACAGAGGCGGAGACGTATAAGGAATTCCTAAAGGAGTGGACTAGATGCACCAAATTGGATAAGGAAGGAAAGCTGACGGATAAGGAGTCGCAGTTTTTGTTCGGCATGACGTTGAAAGAGTTGGACGAAGCGACAAAGGGGTATTCTCCCCAACAAGTTAGTATAAAAAAGGCCTCTTTAAGGACGGATCAATATATGAAGAAAACGTTTCCTATGGCATTTAGATCGTCCAAACCGGTAATCAATTATCATAGGAAGCCGCAGACTGTTAAACAAGGAGAGAAGGAGCAATGAAATGAACAAAAAAGTGGTGGGCATATCCTCAAAGCCCCGTATTCGTTATCTGTTCGGAATATTCGTACATGCGGTGATTCCGGTGGTATTGTTCTGCGCTGTGGTTCAGCCGGTGGCGGCGTACGAGGGTGTTGTACGAGTTCGGGACGGAGGCGAAACAAAAGGTCGTCTCGTCGCGGCGGATGGCAAGAGTAGCATCAAGACACTCTATATCGACAGTAGCGAGCCGTCATCGAATGTGGTGACGACGGTATCCCCGCCGACGCATACAGAGGGAATCAACTTCTCGAAGGTTCCCGACGTGCGGATCTTCAAGGGCGACGAGACCATCGGCTATCGCGATCCGGCGGCGTGGTACGAGGACGGTGTGTTCCACCTGTTCATCACGGTGTGCGATCCGTCCGTGCCGCGCATGACGATCGGACACTCCACGAGCCGGAACCTCATCGACTGGTCGCCCGTCGAATACGTTCTCCCGATGGACAAGCGCTTCAACTGGTCGAGCCCCGGTAACATCGTCAAGGTTGGCGACGAGCGCGTCCTCTGCTTCCAGAAGTACCCCACGCCCGACGCCACGCCGACGAAGGTCGCGTTCGCAGACGACACGGCGCGTCTCTACACGATCAGGACAAAGGACTTCAAGACATGGACCAAGCCGGAACTCATCATGGTGAAGGGGCCGAACGTCTCGGAGGCGGAGATGGGGCGGATGATCGACCCGTATCTCGTCAAGGGCACGGATGGCCTGTGGTGGTGCTTCTACAAGCAGCAGCAGGACAAGTCCGGGAGATTTTCGAAGAAGGCGAGGATGGGCGTGCCGTTTTCCGTTTCAGCCGACTTGAAGGTCTGGAAGCAGAAGGGGTTCACGGACGGCGGCGAGAATGTGTGTGTGCTGCCCGACGACCACACCGGCGGTTGGTTGATGCTCCATTCCCCGAACAACGGAATCGGCTTTAAGCGTTCGACCGACCTCGTCCACTGGGCGGACTGCGGCAAGACGGTTCTCGGACAGCAGGACTGGAACTGGGCGAAGGGGCGGATCACCGCCGCGACCGTGATCGACTGCCGCGCGGTGAAGGGCGTCGGGAAGTATGTCATGTTCTTCCACGGATCGGGTCCGCGGAAGGAGATCGATGGCGACTGCTACAAAAACTGTTCCATCGGCATTGCGTGGTCCGATGACCTGAAGGAATGGACCTGGCCCGGCAAGGTATGTAAAAGGTGTTTACCATAAAACGATGAGACTCAGTACGAAACCTGTTGAAATTGCCGAACGGAATTTGTTGAAATTGCCGAATAGAATTTGTTGAAATTGCCGAACGGCGATTGCGTTCCCGTACGGAATGTGATATAATGCGCACCTATGAAAGCCTATTTGCCGAGAATTGCCGATTCGATGATTACCGAAAGGTTGTCGTATGCTGGTGCTATTTTGATTGAAGGACCGAAATGGTGCGGCAAGACCACGACCTGCGAGCAACATGCCAAAAGCGCCGCTTATATCTCCGATCCGTCAAAGCACGACTATTACCTTGACATGGCTCGGATGAATATGCAGAAGCTTTTGGATGGCGCGCAGCCGCGCCTGTTCGACGAGTGGCAGGAAATTCCCGAATTGTGGGATGCAATACGCTTTGCGGTCGATCATAACGAAGAGGACGCCCATTTTCTCTTGACCGGCTCTGCCGTAGTGCCGAAGAAAAACAGGCAGAAGATACGCCATTCCGGTACGGGAAGATTTTCCAGGATCAGGATGCGCCCAATGAGCCTGTGGGAGTCTGGGGAATCGTCGGGCGTTGTAGGCATTTCGGACTTGTTCAGCGGCAAGGTGCCGCAATTTGAGGAGTCTCGCAAGACGGAACTGGACGAAATGGCGTTCATCGTCTGTCGCGGCGGCTGGCCGAACGCCGTGGGGAGGGGGGAGCGCGCGGCGTTGCGCGTGTCAAGGGACTATTGCGAGTCCATCGCCGAAAGCGACATGTCGCGCGCCGACGATGTTGTACGCGATCCCGTACGCGTTAGGAGACTGCTTCGATCGTATGCAAGGCTACAGGGGACGCAGACCAGTCTTGCGGCAATTCGGAAAGATATGACGGCAAACGACATCGGCGATATCGGCGAGGACACCATCTATTCGTACATCGATGCGCTGTCGAGAATCTTCGTTGTCGAAAACGTGGGTGCGTGGACTCCTTCCATCCGTGCGAAGACGGCTATTCGCTCTTCCGACACAAGGTATTTCACAGACCCTTCAATTGCAACAGCCGCATTAGGTGCGAAGCCGGGCGATCTGATGAACGACCTCAGGTCTTTCGGCATGTTTTTCGAGACCTTGTGCATGCGCGACCTGCGGATATACATGGATGTGGTTGATGGCTCGGTCAGGCACTACCGCGACCAGACCGGACTCGAATGCGACGCCGTGCTGGAAAACTTCAATGGCGATTACGCACTTGTCGAAATAAAACTTGGCGGCGAAAGGCTTGTAGAGGAAGGCGTCAGGTCCTTGAATGCATACTGGAAACTGCTCGCCGGGAAGAAGATGCGCAAGCCCGTGTTCAGGATGATTCTAACAGCGGTTGGAGATTATGCGTATGTCCGCAAGGAGGATGGTATAATCGTCTGTCCGATCTCGGCTCTCAAACCATGAATATGATGACATAAAGAAGGAGTCCAAAATGAAGAGAACGGCAATTGTTACCGCCTTGGCGATGGCGGCGAGCATTCACCTGAACGTGGGGCCAGCGTATGCGGAGGAGGTCTATTCCGCGAAGGTTCCCCCTGCGGGGCAGCACTGCATCTACGACGCGGTGCCGATGGACGGTACGTGGGAGATGGCGTACTGCTCCAATGCATGGGATTCGGTGGCGTACCCAAAGTTCAAGGGCGTCGCCGTATCCAAGGCTGTGCCGGGATTTTGGGAGGACATGGTTCCGGCGCTGCGCACGGCGGGGATGAAGGACGAGTTCCGGATCAACCCCGTGTACGAACGCCAGACGCTTCCGATGACGCAATGGGCCAAATGCACGACGCTTCCCAACATCTACGGATGCTTCCTCTACCGCCGCACGTTCACGCTGGAGAAGCTGCCGCGGCGTCCGGCGTTCCTCGCGTTCGATTGCGTTCGCAACCAGGTTCACGCCTGGGTGAACGGGAGTTTCGTCGCGTTCCGCCAGGGGTTCTCCACGCCGTTCGAGCTGCCGATTCCAGATGGCGTTCTCCGCGAAGGCGAGAACGAGATCGTCCTTGCCGTCTCGAACAACCCGAACAAGGGGTACAACGGATCGGACGTCAGCGGACTCACGACGCGGGGACTCATGGAGGCCACCGGTGGAATCGACGGACGCCTTGAACTGCGCTTTGCGGGGAACGGCATCCGCGACGTTTACGTCACGACGGAGAAGGATCTGGAAACGTTTACCGTGTATGTGGGGGATAATGGCCGTGTAGATGGTGTGAAGTTTTCGTATGAGATCAAGGATGATGTCGGGAAAATTTTAGCGAAGGGGGAGGCGAAGGGGGATTTCACGCTGCCGACGAAAGGATTCGCGTTCTGGTCGCCGGAGAATCCCGTCCGCTACACGCTCACGCTTACGACGCCGGAGGGGACGTATTCGCAGAAGTTCGGCATCCGGCGTCTCGTGCCGGACGGCGAGCGGATGCGTCTCAACGGAGAGCTGGCGTACCTGCGCGGCGTCACGGAGCATTGCTACTTCGCGGAGACGATTCATCTGCCGCGCGACCTCGCGTACTACCGCGCGATTACCGCGAAGCGCAAGGAGTTCGGGTTCAACTTCCTGCGGTTCCACACGTTCATTCCGCCGGACGAGTACCTCGAGGCGATGGACGAGCTGGGCATCATGGTCCACATCGAGTCACCGAACTTCGTCACGCTCGACGAGTACGACGCGATCATCCGTTTTGCGCGGAAGCATCCGTGCGTCGTCGCATATTGCACCGGCAACGAGACGTGGATCGACGAGAGGGCGGAGAAGTACCTCGAATCGGTGGCAAAGCTGGTCCATGCCCAGACCGACTCGCTCTTCACGCCGATGAGCGCGATGCGCAACGTGGAGTACATGGTCAGGCGCGGCAAGGACACGGCTAACAAGCCGTTCCTGCACGTCCCGTCGCGCATGGCGCGGCTAGCGGCGTATTCCGACTACTTCACGTCGTACCAGCTTGGCGCGGTGTCGTACAATTCGCTGAACGGGGAGTCCGCCGAGACGGTGGACGCCTGGGGCGATGCGTACTGCGGCAAGCCGCGCACGATGCACGAGACGTGTATCGACGGAACCTTCTGCGACATTACACTGGAGAAGGACTATCCGAAGGACTCGCCGATTACGAAGGAGGGCGTGTTCTCCGAGGTGCGTCGTCATCTGACGGAGCGCGGACTCCTCGACCGCGCGCCCGCGTACGTGCGCAACTCGTGCGAATGGATGCGGCGAATCCGCAAGTTCACGTTCGAGAAGATACGCGCATCGCGCCGGATCGTCGGGTACGACTTCCTTGGCGACACCGACTCGCGCTGGCACACGTTCGGCTATTCGGACGGGATGATGGACGAGTTTTACCGTCTGAAGCACGGGGAGACGGTCGAGAACGTCCGGCGCTACAACTCTGCGGCGGTTCTGCTGTGCAGCCTTGGCAGCGACTTCAACTTCAAGGCGGGCGAGAAGAAGCGAGTGGCGTTTTCGATCTCCAACTTCGCGGGAGATGCGAATGACGCGACGCTTCGCGTGTCGCTTGTCGCGTGCCGGAGTGGGGATGGTTCTCACGCAGAGTCGCAGAGAGGCAGAGAGTGCGCAGGTTGTGTGTGGAACGATGAGAGAAAGGTGAGGGATATTAGAAATGGAGAGATTGCGGCGATTGAGGAGTTTGACATCGCGGTTCCGGCGGTTGACAAGCCGGCGAAGTATCTCCTTCGCGCGTCGTTCACCGGCGGTGCAGTGAAGGCGGAGAACGAGTGGGAGGTCTACGCGTTTCCGGAGGTAGGGTCACGCGTCCCGCGTGACCGCAACGGGCGAGACGCCCGTTGTCCCAGTGTTATGATCGTCTCCAACATCTCGCGTGACAACCTCCTCGCGGCGATGGGGCGCGGCGAACGGGTGTTGCTTCTCGGGAAGGGTCCGTTCAAGTCACTTCGGACCTCGTTTCGGATCGGCCTTGCGGGACGCACCTCCGGACACTACGCGACGATCATCAAGCCGAATCATCCCGCGCTGGAGGGAATGCCACACGAAGGATTCTGCGGTTGGCAGTTCAGGCGGTTGATGCAGAATGGTGCGGCAGTGCAGCTTGAGGCGGGTGTTCCGTTCGACCCGATAGTCGAAGTCGCGTCGTCCGACAAGTACCTGATCCGCCAGGCGATGCTCTTCGAGTACAAGGTGGGCGAGGGGCGGCTTCTCGTCTGCTCGTTCGCGTTCGACGCGAACGACCCGGCGACGGCGTGGTTCAAGGCGCGGCTTGAGGCGTACGCGGCGTCGGATGCGTTCCTGCCCGCGCAGTCGCTCACGCCCGACCGGCTCCGTGCCGTCATCGACGCGCCGCTCTTCTCGGCGGAGGTCAACAAGAACGTGGCGCTCAACCCGGACGACCCCGCGAGCTACGCGAAGCCCAGAAAGAAGTGAGGTGAACAAACCATGCCGGACAAGGAACTATTGCCACGCAGGGATTTTCTGCGAAATGCGGTGATGTTGGCCGGAGTGGGCGTGACGGCGCCCCTGTGGGTGGCGATGAAGTACGACCGGGACGCCGCGATGCGGCACTTCCGCGTATGCGCGTCCGAAACGGAGGCCCGCGTCAAGGAAGGAATCGAGGCGAACCGCAAAGGGGACGCGACACTCCTCTTCCGCGACGCGCAGGGGCGTCCGTGCGAGACGGTCCACGCGAAGGTGCGCCAGCTAAGGCACGACTTCAAGTACGGCGCGAATCTCTTCGGTCTCGCCGAGACGAAGAACGGCGCAGAGAGCGCCGCCGCGTACCGGGAGCGCTTCGCGGCGGCGTTCAACATGGCGACGTTGCCGTTCTACTGGGAGGCGAACGAGCCACAGCCCGGCAAGACGCGCTACGCGAAGGATTCGCCCTACATCTACCGCCGTCCGCCGATCGATATGTGCCTCGAGTTCTGTGAGGCAAACGGTATCGAGCCGAAGGCGCACTGCCTCAACTACGTTGCGGAAGGTCTATTCCCGGCGTGGGCGAAGGGCGATGTCCGACACGAGAAGGAGCTTCTTGAAAAACGCTTCCGCGAACTCGCGGAGCGCTATGCGAGCCGGATTCCGATGTGGGAGGTCGTGAACGAGACGCTGCATTGGGCCAACGGGCGGCATCGGCTCAGTAACCTGTTCTCGGAGCCCGACCTCGTGGAGTGGAGCTTCAAGACGGCGGCGAAGTACTTCAAGAAGAACAAGCTCGTCATCAACGAGACGCACATGTACGTGTGGGAGTCGTTCAAGCGGAGCCGCAGCGCGTACTATATGCAGATCGAAAACGCACTTCTGAAGGGATGCTGTATTGACGGCATCGGCATCCAGGCGCATGCCGTGTGGGGCGCGGACATGCGGAAAATTGCGCAGAACGGGCGGTTCCAGTACAACCCGCACTTCACGTTCGAGCTGTTCGACACCTACGCCGCGCTTGGCAAGCCCCTCCAGATCACGGAATGCACCATTCCCGCCTGTTCCGAGGATCCCGGCGACGAGGCGGTGCAGGCGGAGATCGTCCGTGAGCTCTACCGCATCTGGTTCTCGCACAAGGCGATGGAGGCGATTGTGTATTGGGATCTCTC
Source organism: Kiritimatiellia bacterium (assembly GCA_017962315.1). Taxonomy (GTDB): domain Bacteria; phylum Verrucomicrobiota; class Kiritimatiellia; order RFP12; family UBA1067; genus RGIG8368. Next base: position 42,578 of record JAGCVN010000023.1, on the reverse strand, counting down.
CGACGCCTATTCGTGGCAACCCGCGCTTTACGGTTCATTCCTCCGCCGCGACATGAGCCCCAAGCCGGCTTACGACGTGATCTGCGACCTTTTCGGACGCGAATGGCGCACGAACTTCGAACGCGATGCGGCGGGCGGGCGACTGTCGTTCCGCGGCTTCTGCGGCACGTATGAGGTAGAGGCGACCTCGAACGGCCGCACGGTCAAACGCCAATTCCAAGTCGGCCGCGAGAATACGACACCAGTCGAGATTTCATTCTCCGTTTCACCGGAGACAATAGGATAGGCAACGCACCATGAAAACACCTACAGCAACCTATTGCAATCGTGAACGCCGTATAACGGACGGATGCGGGCACGTCGATCAGACAGTAAATCGTCGGCACAGACGCACGACCGTAAAGAATCCCGTTGCCAAGACAGCAGCGGCAGCCTTTGTGTTGCTTGCGGGGACGGCGTGTGCGACGACATCGGTCTCGGTCGGAAACGCCCGCTTCACCCTCCTGACGGACCGTATGGTGCGGTGTGAATGGAGCGCGGACGGTACATTCGAGGACAGACCGTCGCTTATTTTCGTGAATCGTGAAATGCCCGGCGTAGACCACACGCTTGAACGGCGGGGCGAGGGCGCGGTTATCGAGACCGGTCGCATGAGGCTTGTGTGGACGGGCGGACCGTTCAATGAAAACAACCTTGTCGTGAGCGTGCGGGCACACGGCGATACGATCCTCCCACCGGTCGCCGTTCTTGCAGAGGACAAGGAGAACCTTCTCGGTACGATGCGGACGCTCGACGGCAGAAGTTCGATTCCCGATCTCCTTCCCCGCATGGAGCGGGGACTCCTCTCGCGGCGCGGCGTGACGGTGGTTGATGATACGGTGACACCTCTGTTTGTCAAGGGAGGCGATTACTGGAAGGAGTGGGTGGCGGCACGTCCAAGAAGGGAAACGGAGAATGGAACGTATCGCGACATCACGATTTTTGCCTACGGGCACGATTACAAAGGCTGTCTCGGCGATTACGTAAAGGTTGCGGGACGCATCCCGCTTCCGCCCCGCTGGGCGTTCGGCTACTGGTGGAGCCGTTTCTGGCCGGACTCCGATTCGGACTACCGCGAGGTTGTGCGGACGATGGACAGCCTCGGCATCCCGATGGACGTGTGCGTCATCGAAATGTACTGGCACGAGACGTGGAACATAGGCGACAGGCCTGATCTCCGCGATGCCTCCGGACAGCGGGTCGGCTGGGGCGGTTACACCTGGAACCGCCGGTATTTCCCTGATCCGCAGGCGACTTTCCGGTTTCTGCACGAAAACGGGTTGAAGGCTCCATTGAACGTCCATCCCGCGTGCGGTATCCCGCCGATGGAGGCGTGTTTCGGACGTTTCGCGCGCGACTACGGCTGGACAGGGACAAACACCATCCCGTTCAGAGCGGAGGAGGAGCGTTGGGCGGAGGTCTTCTTCAAGGATGTCATTGAGCCGTTGGAGGAGGACGGCGCGGATTTCTTCTGGCTCGACTGGCAGCAGTGGCTCATGTCAAAGGGTGTACGGGGACTGGGGAACACATTCTGGCTCAACCACCTTTTCAATACCCATGCCGCCCGGCGAGACGGAGGCGTACGGCGTCCGATCATCTACCACCGCTGGGGCGGACTTGGTTCGCACCGTTACCAGATCGGGTTCTCCGGAGACGGCAAGGTGTCGTGGGGAATGCTGGAGGCGATACCGTGGTTCACGGCTTCGGCGTCCAACGTCGGTTACGGTTATTGGGGGCATGACCTCGGCGGCCATATGAAGCCGGAGGGTGACGACGGCGCGAACGGGGAACTTTACACGCGCTGGCTACAGTGCGGCGTGTTCACGCCCATTTTCAGGACGCACACGACGAAAGACCGGCGGCTGGAACGCCGGATCTGGAAATTCGGCGACCATTTCCTCACGCTCCGCGAGGCGTTTCGCCTGAGATACCGCCTTGCCCCGTACATCTACACCGCCGCACGCGAGGCGTACGACACGGGGGTCTCGATGTGCCGACCGATGTACTACGACTGGCCTGAGGTCGAGGCCGCATACGCCGCGACAAACGCCTTCCTGTTCGGACGCGATGTCCTCGTCGCTCCCGTTTCAAAGCCCGCCGATACCCTGATCGGCGAGGCGGAGGTCGAAGTATGGCTACCGGAAGGGACGTGGTACGACGTGTCGAAGGGAGAACTTGTCCAGACGGGAGAGGGCGGGACGCGCTTGTCGCGGTCATACAGGGTCGAGGAGACGCCATGGTTCGTCAAAGGCGGTTCGATCATCCCCATGTATCCCGACACCGTGAAGCGGCTCGGCAATCCCGGCACCGACGATCTAGTGCTCTTCTGCGCACCTTGCGGGACATCGGACATCTCGTCCGTTGAAACCTCGATTTACGAAGACGACGGTGACAACGCCGACTATGCCACGAACTTCCGCCGAACGTACATCCGCCGCGAAGGAAACCGCGTGACCATCGGCCCGCGCAAGGGCACGTATACGTTGAAGTTTCCGCTTGCCGCACCGCCCGCCTGGGTAAAGGTGGACGGAAGACCGTGTGCGTGGACGTACGATGCGGAAGATCTTGCGGTTGTCGTGAAAACGACTCCGCAGGACGGCGTACACGAGACGGTCGTGGAACTCGCCGGACGGGAAAACCTTGCCCTTTCCGGACTCAAAGGTGAATACACCCGCGTCGCGGCGTTGACGGAGGATTTTAGGAAGGCACTTGCCGGGAACGGTCCGGGGTCGCGCCGGACGCGCCCCGAATACGTCGCAAACCTTCCGGAATCGTGGCAGACGTATTGGAAGACGCGCGATGCTGTCGCCGCCAATCCGGTGGAGGCAAAGCGCATTCTCGCCGAACGCGATGCGGCGATACAGGCATTCGTCGCCGATTTCCTGCGTATGGAATCCGGGGTTCCGGATGCCGACTTCTGCCGCAAGATGCACAGCTGGCTGGGAAAGGCGGTCCGCGCCGCAGACCGGAAACGTTCTTTACACACAAAGTGAGGTCAACATGAAACGACAAAAGTTATTCAGGTTTGCAGTTCCGGTCGCGCTTGCGGCGACCGGGGTGTTTGCGGCAGACACGGGGCACTTCCGCGCCGTCTCGCCGGACAGACGTAACGAGGTGAGGCTCGAAACCAACGCCGGTGGCATGAGATATTCCGTCTGGTGCGACGGAAAGGCACTCGTCGAACCGACGAGCTTTTCCCTCGCGACGCGGGAACACGGGCTGCTCGACGGACGCGGTGCGCAACCCAAGGGTGCCTCGCACAAGGTCCAGGGACGGCTGGCGACGCCGATCTACAAGAAAGCAGCCGTCGATCTCGCGGCGAACGAGACGTGCGTCGATTTCGGCGACTGGTCGATCCGGCTTCACGCCCGTAACGATGGCGTCGCCTGGCGGTTCGAGACGAGGTTCGATGGGGAGTTGACGATTCCCGCCGAGAACACGGACGTGGTGTTTCCGAAAGGGACGGAACTCTGTTGCGCCGTTGTGGGACACTTCCAGACCAGCCACGAGAAACCGGCCACCATCGGGCCTGTGGCGAGCGTCCCGCCCGGTCATCCGCAGATCGTGATTACCCCGTTCACGGCGGTTGTGCCAGGTGCGGGGGTATTCTCCGTGACGGAATCGAACCTGCTTGACTATCCCGGTCTCAACTTCTACCGGAGGAACGGAGAAAACGACAGGCTCCGTTCGTGGCAGGCGGGCGTCCCGAGCAAGGTGGATGTCGGGAGGCGCATGACGAACGTCCAGAAGCGGCATCCGTACCTTGCAAAGACAAAGGGGACGCGCGTCTTCCCGTGGCGCGTGTTTGTCATCGGAGATTCTCCGTCCGGGCTTGTCTCGTCCGACGCCGTTTATGCGCTCGCCGAGCCGAGCCGTATCGCCGATGTGTCGTGGGTGAAGCCGGGACAGGTTGCGTGGGACTGGTGGAACGGTTTTGCGATCACCGACATCCCCGGCCTCGCCACGGGCTGCAATTACGCGACGTACAAGGAATACGTGAACTTTGCTGCGGCGAACGGTATCGCGTACATCATCATGGACGAAGGATGGGCGGAAAAACTCGACCTCGAGAAACCGCGCGATGACGTGAATGTTCCGGGCGTGATCGCCTACGCGAGGGAGAAGGGCGTTGACGTCATCCTTTGGGCGGCATGGGCGCAACTCATGGACAGGGGAAAGAGGTTGCGGGTATTCGACCGCTACGCCTCGATGGGCGCAAAAGGATTCAAGATCGATTTCATGAACCGCGACGACCAGTTGCTCGAAAGGTTCCTCGAGGAGACGGCCGCGGATGCGGCGGAGCGGAAACTTGTCGTCATGTACCACGGTATCCACAAACCTACCGGGCTCTGCCGAACATATCCGAACGTCCTCAACTACGAGGGCGTGTACGGGCTCGAACAGGGACACTCCATCGGTGGGCGGAAGGTCGTCGTCTCAAACGATGTGAACCTCGTCTATACGCGCATGATAGCGGGAGCGATGGATTACACGCCTGGCGCGATGCGCAACCGCGCCTTCGATGCGCCGGCGTTCCATAAGGGAAAGGAGGCCCGCGCCTGTTATGGTACGCGCTGCCACCAGTTAGCGCTCTTTCCGATTTTCGAGGCGCCGGTGCAGATGCTGTGCGACTCGCCGACGCAGTACCGTACCGCGCCGGAGTGCACGGCGTTTTTGACAAGCGTTCCAACGGTCTGGGACGAGACGGTCGGCGTGACGGGTGAAATCGGCGCGTATGCGGCTGTTGCGAGACGCAAGGGACGCGATTGGTGGCTCGGCGCGATTACGGACTGGAAAGCGCGCGAACTCGTCCTCCCGACAGGTTTTCTCGGAAGTGGTGACTGGACGGTGGAGGCGTTTGAAGATGCCCCCGATTCGAATGTCCGGGCGGAACAGTATGTGCATCGCACATTCAGGATCAAGGCCGGCGAGCCAATTCGCGTCAAACTAGCCCCCGGCGGCGGGTTCGCGGCAAAAATCCAGAGGCGGCACGCTGTCCGGTAGGTTAGGTTATGCTTGAGGTCTGCGTAGATTCCGTGGAGTCCGCCGTCGCCGCCCGCGCGGGCGGGGCGGACCGCCTTGAGTTGTGCGCCGCGCTCGTCATCGGCGGCATTTCCCCGACGACCGCCCTCTACGGGGCCGTGCGTCGTCGGGTTGACTTGCCGATACGGGCGATGGTGCGTCCCCGTTTCGGCGATTTCCTCTACACCGACGCGGAGAAAGAAATCATGCTCGCCGAGGCCCGCGAATGGTGTACGCTTGGCGTGGAGGGCGTGGTCACCGGGGCACTCACGCCAGACGGGAGGCTCGACGTACCGTTTCTACGCGACTTCGCCGAGGCGGCCGGCGGACTCCGCCGTACCCTACACCGCGCATTCGACCTCTGCGCCGATCCGTTCGCGGCGCTCGAGGACGCGATCGCCCTCGGGTTCGACACGATCCTGACGTCCGGCCAGCAGTCCTCGTGCCGCAAGGGCGCGGCGCTCATCGCGGCGCTCCGTCGCCGTGCCGCAGAGCGCATCGAGATCCTTGTCGGCGCGGGGGTTGACGCCGCCGCCGTGAGGGATCTCCGCCCCGTCACAGGATGCACGGCATTCCACATGTCCGGCAAGGTCACACTTGAAAGCGGCATGGTGTTCCGCCGCGAAGGAGTCCCGATGGGACTTCCGGGGCTGGACGAGTATTCCGTCTGGCGCACTGACGCGGAACGGGTGCGTGCCGCGCACACCGCCGTGTCCGCCGGCCTCCCGTTTACAAGCTGCACCTCTTGATGCTGTTTCCCCCTGTCGTGCAGCCCGCCGCCAGCACTTCGTACGGGATGTACATGAGGGTTTTGAAAACAACATGAACAACTTAAAACAACGTTTGGCCCTTCCGCGCACAACCGTGCGCGGTTATGAAAACGCCGTGCGGTTGCGCGGCGAAAGAAGGATGTTGTCTTTACAAGTTGTTTCGGTTGTCATCATTCGACCTTAGAGGCAAGCCCGTCCCGCCCGTCCCGCCCGTCACCGTTGGGAAAAGGAGCACACGTACAATTTTTTAACGCGGACGGCATGGGACAATTTCTCTGTGCCTCGGTGTCTCTGTGTGAAAAAAGTTTCCCTGTTAGGTAAGCGGCCACCCAAAAAAATGTTTTTCCCGCTTGACAGGGGGGGGGAAGTCTGGTATAGTGACACCCGTTTTGTTACCAATCGGTTTTGTTCCGGTGTAGCGCAGTGGTAGCGCAGGTGGCTGTTAACCACTTGGTCGCAGGTTCGAATCCTGCCACCGGAGCCATTTTTTTACCGTGGTGGCGGGAATAGCTCAGTTGGTTAGAGCGCCAGATTGTGGATCTGGATGTCGTGGGTTCAAGTCCCATTTCCCGCCCCATTTTTTTTGCGGGTGTGCCTCCGCCAAACAGCCTCTTCACGAATGCGTCCGCGCCAACCGACGATCACACGCGGAAGGACTGGAGGCAGTCAAGGTAACCGGCGGGATTCCCGATATCATGGCGGCGTCCCGGATAACGATACCCCAGCACGGACGAAAACGCGAGCAATCGACGGATCGCGTCGGTGAGCTGGATTTCCCCGCCTTGTCCCGGCGTCTGAGAGGCAAGCAGTTCAAAGATGGCGGGGGAAAGCAAGTAGCGTCCTGCCACCGCTAAATTCGAAGGCGCCTCTTCGCGTTTCGGTTTTTCCACCAGGTCGGTCAAGTCGTACACACGCGGATCGTCCGTTCGTGCCTTGCCCGCGATAATCCCGTACCGTGAAACCCGCTCTTCCGGCACACGTTCGAGACCGACGACCGAGGCGCCCCCCGAATCGCGGGATCGCTCCGCCATCGCGACCGAGGCGGGCGTTTCGCCATCCACCAGCGCGTCGCCGAGAAGAATCAACACCGGTTCACGCGCGTCGCGGCATTGCGGCGCGGCCTGTAACACGGCGTGTCCCAATCCGCGTTGTTCACGCTGTTCCGCAAAAACAATTTTCGAGGAGAGCTTTTCGAGACGGTCGAGTTCCGCTTCGGCGGCGGACTTACCCGCAAGGCGGCCGCGCCATGCGGCATCGACGGAAAAATACTCGCGCAACTGCGGTTTTCCGGGCGAGGTGACGATCACAACCTCATCCGCCCCCGCCGCCACAGCCTCTTCCGCAATCCATTGGATCGCGGGACGCGGCCCGACGGGCAGCAATTCCTTCGGCACGACTTTGCTGGCCGGGAAGAAACGCGTGCCGAAACCGGCAGCGGGAATAATCGCTTTCATGTCCGTCGTACCTGCTATTGAAGGGTGAAACCGTGCGTGTAGACGCGGCCGGATTTGGGCTGGAATTCACCGTGCGGCTGCGCACCCCAGCTGTTGTCTCCGCCGACGCCCATCTGTACAAGGTCAATGTTGACGGTGACGGAATCGCCCTTCTTCATCTGCCACACATGCTTTGGACCTTCTAGCGCAGACTGCGGATACGGCCAGACGTTGAACCCGAAAAGGGGCGCCCCGTAGACGGAGAGCGCGGTCTCGCCGTTTCCGACGGAAAGGAACCGCGTGTCCGTGCGGTATCCCTGTTCACCCGGCTCGATGTAGTTATCGGGGTTCAGGCTATTCGCACGGTAGGCGAGCGTCAATGCATCCGGCGTGGTCACACCCGGAGCGAGATCGACAACCGCGCGGTATCGCCCGACCAAGGCGGCGGTCTTTCGGTCGTCGTAGTTTTCAAAGGGACCGCGACCGTACCATTCGACCTGCGTGAACGAAGCGGGAACGCTGAAGGTCATGCCGACACGCGGGAGGTTCGGCAGTCCTTTCGCAGCCGTGAACGTCCAGTTCACGCGAATCGCGCCGTCGTCTGTAAGCGAGTAGACGACCTTCGCGGTCGAGTTCTTCGCAGGGACGACGTAGGAGGAGGTGATCGTGTTCCCGGCGACGTCGAACGCGACAAGCTTCGCCTTCGCGCCGGCGTCGCGCCAGACGGCGAGGCGGGATGGATGCTTGTTGCCCCTGTCGTTGTCGATCGGTGCGCGCCAGAAGTTGAACGCGAGCGGCGAAACGATAAGCGGCTTGCCGTTTCGCGTGAAGCGCGTCAACGCGCCGGTCGTGCGCGAGAACGCCGCGACACTACCGTTGGCCGTGAATACAACCTCGCCGTTGTTCTCCGCCTTCGTCCACGTTACAGGCTGCTTTGAAGCGGGGGGACGGGGCAGAACCTTCGCCTGCGCCGTCTGGAGGAACTGGTCGTTCGCGATCTCGGCGCCCTTCTCGAAGAAACGGAAGGTTACGATTGCCTCTCCCGTCCCCTGCGTCGGGAGAACGGGCAGTCCCAAGGGAAGTTTCGCTGACGCGCCGGCGGCGAGCTTTGCCACATTCAGGTTGCCGTGCGCCGTCTCGCGCCCGTCCGCCGTGAGCACCCACGTGCCGGTCACGCCGGCGAGCGAACGGAACGAGAACCCGTTGCGCACGGTCGCTGTCATCGTCTGCCAATCGAACGTGTCGACGTGGACATTTTGATAGGCGTGCTTGATTTCATACGCGCCGGGATGGGGGTTCCGGAGCGCGTCGACAAATCCGTTACAACAGAAGTTGTCGTCGTTCGGAACATCGCCGAAATCGCCGCCGTAGGCAAGCCAGACCTGTTTCTGTCCAGGAGCGACAGTCGGCGTCTTCCAGAGAGCCTGGTCGACAAAATCCCAGACGAAACCGCCCTGCGCGGAGGGATACTTCGCAACGAGATCCCAGTACTTCTGAACGCCTCCGTTCGAGTTCCCCATCGCGTGGGTGTATTCGCAGAGGATGAAGGGTTTCTGCGGGTTTTTCTTGACGTACTTTTCGACATCCCAGGGGCGAGCGTACATAGGGCAGACGATTTCCGTCTCGGCATCGTTCCAGCCGGCGCGTTCGTACTGGATCGGGCGGGAAGGGTCGAGCGCCTTCATCGCGCGGAACTCCTGTTTGAAGTTCTCGCCGAACCCCGCCTCGTTTCCCATCGACCAGATGATAATCGAAGGGTGGTTGCGGAAGGTGGCGACCATGTTCACGCCTCGCTCGACGTGCGCCTTGAGGAAATCGGGATGATGGGCAAGCGATTCCTTGCCGTACCGCATGCCATGGCTTTCGATGTTCGCCTCGCAGACGACGTACAGGCCGTTCTGGTCGCAGAGGTCGTACCACGCGGGGTCGTTCGGATAATGCGAGGTGCGGACGGCATTGACGTTGAAGGATTTCATCACGTCGATGTCCCGCTGCATCTCGGCGGGCGTGACGGTGTACCCGGTGCGCGGCATCATCTCGTGGCGGTTGGTTCCCTTGATCAAGACGCGCCGTCCGTTGACCAGCAACACGGCATTCTTGATCTCGACGGAACGGAAACCGAAACGCGTGGCGAAATAATCGGTCGTTCCGTCCGACTCGACCGTCGCGACCAACGTGTAGAGTTTCGGTTGTTCCGCGTTCCAAAGCAATGGCCGTTCCACGGCGAGTGGGGACGCGCCGTCCCATGTGGCGACCTCCCTCCCATCGGGCGCGAGCAACGTGAACACCGCCTTCGCCGTTCCTGCGAACTGCGGGCGGACGGTAAGCGTGGCACGGTCGTAAGGCGCGGGAAGGGTTGTTTCGACCACGAGATCGCGCAGTCCCGACTTCGTCTCGGAGACGAGCCATACATCGCGGAAAATCCCGGAGAGCCGCCAGAAGTCCTGGTCTTCCAGATAACTCCCGTCGCAGTGCTTGTAGACCTCGACGGCGATTGTGTTCTCACCGCCCGGCTTGACGAACGCGGTTACGTCGAACTCGGCGGGCAGTCGGCTGTCCTGGCTGTAGCCTGCGTATTCCCCGTTCACCCAGACGTGCATCGCGGAGGAGACGCCTGCGAAATGCACGACGGTGCGGCGTCCCGCCCACTCCGTTGGCACGGTGAACGTGCGGCGATAGGAGCCGACGGGGTTGCGCATCGCGAACGCCGTGTAACGGTTGTCCGGCGCGGTCATCACGCGCGGGGGATCCTTCGCGTGCGGATACGTGGAGTTGGAGTACAGGGGCGGATCGAACACCCCTTGGAGTTGCCAGCAGGACGGTACTGTGATCTCTCCCCAGCCGGAACAATCGAAGGACGGCTTGAAGAATCCGGTCGGACGTTCGGACGGCTGTTTGCACCAGTGGAATTTCCAGACGCCGTTCAACGGACGGATGTAGGGCGACGACTCGCGCCCCGCCTTGCGGGACGCAACGGCAAGTGCCTGAGCGCGGTCGGCGCAAGGTACGACGAGGGAACGGGCGGGCAGCTTGTGTACGCCCGACACATACGGATTCTCCCAGACTTCGCTTTTCGCGTAATCTGACTCTGCCGCCCTTCCAAAAGACGCGCCGAGCAAAACGGCCGCCGCACATACCATCGTTGTCTTCATGTGGCTTCTTCCTTTTTTTGATTGCAGCCGGTCGCTGCCGAACTCCGGTGAATCCCGGTCACGAAACGGCGGCGGCGAAGGCCGCCTCCAGTTTGGCGAGGCGTTCGATCGTCGCTTCCAGTTCGAGCTTCTTGGCGCGCTGCTGATCCACAACCGCCGCCGGTGCTTTCGCGACGAATCCGGCGTTGTTGAGTTTCGCCTCGACGCCGCGCAGGAATCCGCGCGTCTTCTCCAGTTCGCCCTTCACGCGGGCAAGCTCCGCCTTTGCATCGACCAGGCCGTCCAGCGGCAGGTAGATTGTGCCGAGTTTGCAGACGGCGCACGGCATCGCCTGGTGTTCGCCGCCGACGGAAATTGAGATTTCCGCGGCGCGCAGCTGCTGGCGGAGCGAATCCAACTCGGAGGAGAACCGGCGGGCGGTCGTCTCGTCCACCGTCTGAATCAGGTAGTTGACCAGTTTCGACGGGGCGATGTTGTAATCTGAACGTAAGGCGCGCCCGGCCGTCACCAGTTCCCGTTTGTCGTCGATGTACGTGGCGATTTCCTGCGTCAGCCCCCACGCCCGGTTCTGTTCTTCCGTGTACGCGGAAGGCCACGGGGCGAGCATGATGCTTTCCCCCTCTTTCCCGTATCCCATCTGGTGCCAGAGTTCTTCCGTCACGAACGGCATATACGGGTGCAGCAGCTTGAGGGCGCTGGAGAACACCGCCGTCATAATCGTCAGAACCTGTTTCCGGCGAGCCTCGTCCTCGCCGTTGAGATCCTGCTTGGCATATTCAAGGTACCAATCGCAGAACTTGTTCCAGATGAGGTCGTAGATAGCCAGCGCACCGTCCTGAAGACGGTATTTCTCCAGGTCGTCGTTCATTGTCGCGATGGCGGACTGGAGCGTCCAGAGAACGTGGCGGTCATCGTCGCGCAACAATGCGGGGTCGAGCGTGAATTCGCCGGCGGCGATCGCGTGCGCGTCAATCAGGCCGGGGTTCTTTTCGAGGTTCATCTGCATGAACCGGGCAGCGTTCCAGATCTTGGTCGCAAAGTTGCGGCCGATCTCGAACTTGCTCTCGCTCACGCGGGAATCGGTCTCCAGCGAGGTGATGAGCGCGAGCGAAAACCGCAGCGCGTCCGCGCTGTAAGACTCGATCAGTTTCAACGGGTCGAGGGAGTTTCCGAGCGATTTCGACATCTTGCGTCCCTGATCGTCGCGCACGATGCCGTGGATGATGATTTTGCGGAACGGCGGCTGTCCCATGAAGTGATAACCGGCCATGACCATGCGGGCCACCCAGAAAAAGATGATATCCTGCGCGGTCACCAGGTCGCAGGTCGGGTAGTAGCATTTCAAGTCTTCGGTCTGCTCCGGCCAGCCAAGGGTCGAGAAGGGCCAGAGCCAGGAGGAGAACCAGGTGTCCAGCACGTCCTCATCCTGGCAGAGGTCGTCTGCCGTGAGCGCGGCGTTGCCGGTCTTCTCGCGCATTGCCGCGAGCGCGGCATCCGGCGTCTCTTCCACCACGAAGACGGGGTCTTCGACCTTCGCGTCGATCTCTGCCTTGAGGTAGTAGGCGGGGATCCGGTGCCCCCACCAAAGCTGGCGGGAAATGCACCAGTCCTGGATGTTTTCCATCCAGTTGAAATAGACGTTTTCCCAGCGCTTCGGCACGAACTGGATTTCGCCGGAACGCACGGCGGCGAGCGCCGGTTCGGCGAGCGGTTTCATCCGCACGAACCATTGCTTCGAGAGGCGTGACTCCACGACGGAGTGGCACCGGTAGCAGTGGCCCACCTGGTTGTCGTAGTCCTCGATGTGGTCGAGATAGCCGCCGGCCTCCAGATCCTTCACGATTTCCCTGCGGCAGTCGAAACGGTCCATCCCGTCGTAACGGCCTGAATCCTCGTTCATCGTTCCGTCGCCGTTCATCACGTTGATGATCGGCAGGTCGTGCCGTTTGCCCACAAGGAAGTCGTTGGGATCGTGCGCGGGGGTAATCTTCACGATACCGGTGCCGAACTCCTTCTCTACGTAGTCGTCCTCCACCACCGGGATCTCGCGTCCCGTAAGCGGGAGGATGACGCGCTTGCCGCGAAGGTGCGCGTACCGTTCGTCTTTCGGGTTGACCGCGACAGCCGTGTCGCCCGGCAAGGTTTCCGGACGCGTCGTGGCGACCATCACGTAGTCCCGGTACGGTTCGCCCGCCGTGCCTTTTTCCGATCCGACCACCGGGTAGCGGATGTACCAGAGATGACCGTGGTTTTCCTCGTGATCCACCTCGTCGTTCGCCAGCGCCGTCTGGTGTTGCGTACACCAGTTCACGATGTACGGTCCTTTGTAGATCAACCCTTCGCGGTAGAGCTGCACGAATACCTTCGTGACCGCTTTGGAGCATCCGGCGTCAAAAGTGAATCGTTCTCGCTGCCAGTCGGTGCTGTTGCCGAGCTTGCGCTGTTGGTGGACGATCGTCCCGCCGTACTTCTCCTTCCACTGCCACACGCGCTCCAGGAACTTTTCGCGACCGAGATCCTGACGGCGAACACCCTCCTTGTCGAGCGACTTCTCCACCACGCTTTGCGTCGCGATGCCGGCATGATCCGTTCCGGGAAGCCACAACGTGTTGCGCCCTTGCATACGGTGCCAGCGGACAAGCACGTCCTGGATGGTCTGGTTGAGGGCGTGTCCCATGTGGAGGATGCCCGTGACGTTCGGAGGCGGGATCACCACGCTATACGGCTCGCCGCCGTCCTTTGGTTCGGCGTGAAAACACCCGTGGCTCTCCCACCAGGCATACCATTTCTCTTCAACAGCTTTCGGATCGTAATGCTTGTCCATCATAACGGGATTCCTTCTTTCCTTCGCGGAAAATCAAAACCCCGTCAGCATACTCTCTTTCCAGCCGAATGACAAGACTGGAGTGTGGCGAAGAAAACCGCGGATGTGATACCAGACGCGCAGACGGCGCGTTCTAGCCGGCGAAACCGCCTACTCGCGGGCGGTTTCGCCGAAACGGATCATCACGGGACCGATCAGGCCGGAGGGTAGGGGCTTGTCGTCCTTCGTCCAGTGCCGCCACGTGGTGAAGGTGCGGCGCCCGGTCGGCGAGGGCTTGCCGTCCTTGACCCACTGCGGAATCTCCTTGATGGGGTATTCAAACGAACCCCGGCGCGACAGGGCAATCCATTCGCGGTCGGGCTTGCAAAGCACCTCGTCGCCGATGAGCCGGTTGGGCCAGAGGTTCGTGACCTTGATTTCGAGGTCGAGGACACCCGTTGTCCCGGTGCGCACGGCCTCGGTTATATCGAGGCGGAACGGCGGCTTCCACAAGACAGGGAACTTCACTCCGTTCACCGTGACTTCCGCGAATTCTTTCACCTCGCCGAGATCGAGCATGATGCGCTGATTGGGTGGCCGTGAGACGACATCCGGCTCACGACATCCGACATGCGATGTGCAATTTTCGACGTCACATTTTACACTTTCCATTTTCCATTTTACACTCTTCCTGTACGTCGCCGTGCCGGAGAAGTACTTGATTCCCGAATCGCGGCTTTCGTTCCACGGCACGAGCTTCGGAAACACGGCCTGCGCGGGCGCGCCCCATCCCTGCGGGAAGGACACGTCCCATGCGCCCGTTATCTCGGTCGCTTCTGCCGGGGTTGCGGAAACCGTGCGCTCGCCTCCATCGGAGTCTCGCAGTTTTGCCGTGAGCGGCTGCCACGCCAGCACCTTGCCGTCGCGCCATTCCCATTCTGGCGCCATGAACACCACGTCGTTGGGCACCTTGAACCGTACCTCTTCGCCGCAATCGACCGTATGCGCCTCGCCATCGTATTCGTACGTGATGCGCGTGATCTTGTGGAACCGGAAGGCCGGATCGCGCCTAAAGAGTCCGATTCCCACATTAACGTTGATCGTTCCATCCTTGACAAGACCGGCCAGGCTTTTCGTCACGTCAATCCTGTGCTTGTCGGTGATCCCGCCGGGCGGAACCTCCATGCCGGGGAAAAGACCGTATTCCGCTTTTTTGATCACCAGCGTGTGCTTGTGTTCGGGAACTTCCGCCTTCGTGTCCGGCTTCGCCACGCTTACATCCGCTTTCACCAAATGCTTCGTGGATTTCGTCTCTCTGAACATGACGAATGCCGATCCGCTCGGCGGGAAGGAGAACGTGACGTAGGTACGCCCGTCCTCCGTACGCCAGACTTCCGCCGGACGCCTCGCGCCTGTGACGGCGTCCCAGATTTCGGGAGTCCGCCCGGTCACGCGGAATGACGCCTCGAACGTTGAATCGACCTCGTTGTCTTGCGCGACGAAATACCAGTCGGCCCCATCGCCCGTTCTGTGGATCCACGTCACGTCCTCCGCCTCCGTGAGGAAATCGGGCTTCACGCCCAGACGCGCCAGAGCATTCGTGACATCGCACTCCATCACGCCCTTCGTCCAGACGGAATCGACAAGGGCGCGGTAGTCTTGCGGTTGCCGCAACCCCGGTGAACGGATTGGCCTCCTCTGCGCGACGACCTTCGCGCCGGCATCCAGCAACTCGCCGATCCTCTTCACCATCTTCTCGCTCATCGTATCCGTGTTCGGCAGAACCAGCATCTCGTATTCCACGCCGCCCGGCACTACGACCTTGCCGTTGCGCACGTTTAGCAGTTCGACCGCCCGCGTCGCGCAGAGGTCGTACTTGATGCCGTTCACCCTCGGCAGGTTGATCCGCGTCTGCGAGCCGTTGGGTGCCTCCTCCCCGCACCAGCACAGGACGTCTGCGACGAAGCGTCCTTCCTGGAGCATCCACTGGCAGCGGCTCTGGTAGCGGAACCAGTCGGATGCGAGCGGCCACCACGTCTGTGTGCGTTCGAGGTGAATTCCCCACCGTCCCATCGTCATGGCGGGAAGGTATTTGTTACCCGGCCACGGCTGGCAGGCGTAGCGGTGATAGACGATGCGGTTCACGCCGGCGGCGAACACGCGGTCGCCCTGCGCCTTGATGGAGAACGGCGTCGTGAGCCAGCACCCGCCGGCTTGCGGACCCGCGGTGAACGCCTCCGCCCCGGCGTAGCGCCGGCCCCACACGTGCGCCAGACACGCGGCGATGGTGTTGCCTGTGCCGCCCACATGGTGGTTGCCGTACTTGACGCTGCTCCAGAACTCGGTCATCGGCGCATCGATGGACTGTCCGTACTGGAGGTTGTCCGCGTTGCTGTTGCCGTAGGGTTCGAGCGAACTCTTCAGACCGTACTTGTGGCACAGTTCCGTGAAGCGTCCGGCGTAGTTTTCGGCGAAGAGGTCGGCAAGCAGGCGACGGAAGTCCTCAAGGAAGCTCTCGCTCTCGTCGACGGAGCCGACGATGTATCCGGCGAGAACGGGCAGGTACGGGCGGATCGAATACCCCATCCGCTGCTCGAACGTCTTGTCGAGGCCCTGCGTCCAGTTCTGGCACCCGACCTCGTAGCTGTCGATGTGCGCGGCGGTGAACCCCGTCGTGTTATCTGTCGCGGCAGACACGCCGAGGTGACGGCAGAGAGGTCCGATGAGTCCCTCGAAATGGGCGTCCATCGCGGCGGCGGAGAGCTTGTCAACCTCAAGTCCGCAACCTCCGTTCGAGGCAGGGTGGTTGCGGCGTCCGTTGCAGGCGTAACCGATACGCAGGATCGTCCAGTTTCCGGCGGGGACGTCCCACTCCAGCTTGCCGTCCGGCGACATCTTCCCCGTCAAATCGACGATACGCTCCTTTGCGACCATCTGCTCAGGTGCAAACTCCGTCTTATCACGCTTGAATATCTGGCGGTCGGCGCCGATCTTAGCCTTCAGGTTGGTGAGTGCTGCGCCCTTCGCGGGCGTCGGATAGGCGAGCACCGCGATGTCCTCGTAGAACCCGTTGTCCTTCTTCGTGCGCGGCAGGACGCCGGAGAAGCGTTGCGAACCCGTTGTATGCGTCTCGGTAAACACGACCGTCTTCATCCCATGCTCCGGCTTGAGCCATGGACCGCCAGAACTCGACCATCCCGCGCAGTTCGGGAACGTCACCTCGATCCCCAGACGTTTCGACTCCTTGTGGAGATGGAGCATGATGTCGTACCATTCGGGCGAGGCGAACACCACCGGTCCCGCCGGAATGAAACATCCTACGTCAAGTACCAGCACGCCGCCGATGCCGGTCTTCGCCATCGCCTCGAAGTCGTCGGTGATGCACGCCTTCGACATATTGCCGTTCATGATCATGTAATAGACATGCGGCCTCGCCGAAGCAGGCGGCGACACGAACCCTTTCTCCAGCGAAACTGCCGGAAAAGGGACGGCGACTGCGGAGGAGATCTCGTAACAAAAGGCGGAAATAAGGACAATTCCCGGAAAAATGATGTTGCGCATACGTAACGAATACCAAGAACCTGTTAACGGAGGATGAACATAAAGCCTTGCTGGTAAGTCAACCTCACCCCGTTCGTTTCGTCATCGCGGACAACCTTGAGCCCCATCCGCTTCGTCTCGGCATCGACCTTGAACGTCACATTCGCCGCCGGTCCGAGGCCCTCCGGCCACGTCATGACGTACGGCGTCTCGGACTTGACAAGCGTCTTCAGGTCTTCGCGTCCGGCAAGGTTGACCGTCACGTTCGCGCCCGCCGCGAACTGGATGTTCGTCGAACCGGTCGTGAAGGTCGAAAGCGTGCTGAACGCGCCCGTCCTGCCGGAGAGGTCGATGGTCGAGCCGTCCTGCATCGTGCAGCCGTAGAAACGGTCATGGCTCGCACTCGGCGTGAACGTGCCAAAGACGTTCAATGCCGCCGTGCCTTGGTTGTGCGTCGTGTTGCTGGACGTCCAAACCGCCTCGTAGTCGCGCACGCTCAGCGTATTGCCCATGTTGAGCGCACAGTTCACCTTGAAATCGACGTTCGTGGCGACACAGGCGTTGACCACCTGCAGCCAGCCGCCTGCCGTGATGTCGATCTTGCCGTTCTCGATCTTCGCGCAGCGCAGATAGAGATACTTGCCGCCCGTGCCAATCCACACGCTGAGCGTGTTCCCGCCAAGGTCGAGCGTGTCGCCCTTCGCCGCGTTGTTGTCGCCGAACACGATGCTGTTGGTGACGCCAAGGTAGGAGTCCGCCGTCAGCCGCCCGATGCCGGAGCCGCCGTTGCCGGTAGTCGTCATGTCGGCCTTCGTGTTCACGAGGGAGCCGCCGTCGAGGACGATCCAGCTTCTGTAGGCGTAGTTGGCGCGCAAGTCGAACACCGCGTTCGTGGCCACATAGATCTCGTTCGTGCCGAACGCCTTGAACTGGTCCCAGCAATACTGGATGTCCGTGCCGTTGCCGTCCGGCGGCTGCGCCTTGCCCTCGTCGATGAACGTACCGCCGGAGTAGGTGCTTCCCGCTCCGTAGGCGCAGTACGTGCCGCCGCCCTTCTTCACCACTTTGACGTTGCCGCAGATGGCGACACCGTTCGTGATCGAAGTGCCGTCGGGTGCGGTGAACGTGACAATGGACTGCACCGCGTCGTTCGAGTTGGTGATCATGGTGCCGACATAGTCGGACGAGATCGACGCGAGGTCAAGGTTGTGTCCGTTCAGGTCGATCGTCGTGCCGTCCGCGACGAGCGCGTTTCCAAGCGCACTCCAGTCGCAGTCGCCGGAGAGCGTGATCGTGCCGGGATTGCCGGAACCGAACGCAAGTCCGCCGCTTGTGAACGAAATGATGTTTCCGCCCGCCGTGATCGCGAGCGGCACGTGCGTACCGTTCACGAGGATGCTGCAGGTGTCCGTCGAGCCATAGCCGCCGCCTGTGTCGCCGCAGACGATCGAGAATCGGTGCCAGCCCTCGGAAACGTCCACCGTCGCGCTGCCGTTGTAAACGTAGGTGTTGTTGACGATCAGCCATTCGCCGTCGATGGCGAAGCCGAAGTAGTCGTCGAAGCCCTGACGGATGTCCCACGTGCCGGCCTGCGCGGCGGACACGTTGATCCAGCCGTCGAAGCGGGCGCGCTTCGCCTTGATGTAGCTCGTCTGCCAGGCCGCGTTCGGACCGGCATCGTTGCCGCCGTTCAGATTCGAGAGGTTGGCGTCCGAAGCTGGTTTCAGCGTGAAGTGCCCAGCACCCATCTGCGAGAACCCGGCATTGGAGGACAGCGCGAGAGACCCCAGACGCGTGGCGGCGTGGGCGTTCGGGTCCGCGAAGCGGATGTCCTTCCACGGGAACGTCGTGACGCCCTCCGGGATGGTGAACGCCGTCGTGCCGCAGATCGTGACGGAGGTGTGTTCGCCCGGAGCGGCGACGATGGTCTCGCCCAGCGCGTTCACGCAGCTCCAGTTCGCGGGGTCGAGCAGGTTGTTCACGTCGCCCGCGCCCGTCCACGTCGCCTTGACGGGAATCGTCGGATCAGACCACTTCCACGTCAGGCGCACTTTCGCGCCCGCCGTGTAGGCGTAGCTGCCGCCCTCGTATTCAACCGGCTCGCCCCACGCGCTGCCGTTCCACGTCTCCACCGTGTAGCGCACCGGGAACGTCGATCCGCCGACCGTGAGGCCGCTCGCCGTGAACGTGAACGACCCCGTCACCTCGTAGTCGCCCGCCGGCATCGAGACGGGCGCCTCCACGCCCTCGAACGGCACTTCGCACACCACCGTCACGTTCGCGTTCGTGAAGGTGCTGCGGTAGCGGATTTCATCAACCGTCCTGTTGTGCGCAATCTCCGCCTCGGTGAGTACGCGATTGTAGATGCGCAGCGCGTAGTAGTCGCCGTTCATGGCGCGTTTAGTACGCTCGCCATTTGTGTATGTGTTAGGCGCACCGATTGAAAACTTGTTGTTGGGAAGATCAAGATACTTATTGCGCGCAGTCTCGTTGGCATATTCGACACCTTCGAAAAGATAGGAGTGCGACGGAGTGACGATATGGGTGAAGTACTTTCCGGTCCAGTTGTCGCAATACGTTCGCGGCCCAAGCCACGTGTCGAGCTTCTGCTCCAACTTCACGCCCTTACCTCTCGTGAAGATGCTGTTGTCGGCATCGCCAAAACCTATGTAAAGGGGAAAGTTCTTGGTCTGCTGCGATGCCGGCGCGTCAAGTACGGCCTGAATCGTGGAGTTCTGCCCAAGGGAGATTGGCTCCGTCATCGCAAAGAAACTATCTTCCGCAACATTGAAGTGATGTCCGAAGGCGATCCAGGCGTTGAACGCCGTGTTGGAGGCGGCGAGCATCGACACGTCGCGGTACGAGGAATCGTGCCAGTACTGCGACAGGGTGCCGTGCGACCGCGCGGAGCCGAGGTTGCGGATGCCGTCGTAGTTGGCCACGAGGCCCTTCTGCACGTAGTCGCCCACGTCGTAGTCGGCGGCAGAGCGGATACCGCTCGTGAGGGCGTAGAGCCAGGTGAGACGGCGGTTGGCATTGGCTGAAATCAGTTCAGCCATCGTGGTTGATGCCGTTTCCACGGGGCTTTCCCACATCCGCTTCGTGGCGTTCCAGGTCTCGATGCGGTAGCCCGTGCAGGAGTAGGTGTTGTTGCCCACGGTGACGGTTGCGGGTGCGGTGAAGGATTTGCTTGCGCCGTCGCCGCGCAGAATCCAGCAACCCTTCTCGTCAACCGACACCACGCCGCCGGGCGACTCGACCGCGACCTCCACAAGATTAACTTCGGTGGAGCGGGACGCACCGGCGTAGTAGCGCATGTTGTCGATTTCAAGGTTATGCGCAATCTCCGCCTCCGTCAGCACGCGGTCGTAGAGGCGGAAGGCGTGGTAAACGCCTAGGTACGCGCGATCCAACCTGTGGCTTGCTGAGCCGCGCCCCGCGCCGATGCCATACTTGTACGTGCCGACGTCCGCCTTGTACCTGCCGGTCTGCCAGCCATAGTTCGCCGTGTCCGAGTTGCTGGCGCGGTTGTAGTCGATGATTTGCGTGACAAGGCGACCGTCCCATGGCTGAAGGCCGAAAGACAAATCGGTGATGGGAGAAGAGTTGAACCGCAGATGGTCGCCGCGATTGTCAGTCCCCGTTCCCGCGAGAGGCGTGTAGGTGTAGGCGAGGAAGCGGTCACTGTCGAGCTTGGCGCTGAAGAAGCTTGGCCAGCGGACAATCTGCCGCGAGGCGTTGTATTCGACGGCGAACTGGATCGTGGCCTGATGGGTGAGCGTCAGCTCCGAAAGCGTCTCGAAGCAGCTGCCTCCCGTAAAGTCGTAGCCGTTCGCGGCCCAGGAGCCCATGCCCCTTTCAGCCGAAACCTCCGTCAGCACGGCGTCGGAGCCGTCGCCGAGGTTCTTCCACGTCGTCGCGGAGGAGTCGTGCGCGACGCCGAAGCCCGCGTTGCGGATGCCGTCGAAGTGGAGGCGGAGGCCGCCAGAGACGTAGTCGTCGGCGTCGATCTTCTTCACGCCGCTTGCAAGGCGCCAGTTCCACGTGATGCGCGCGCCCGTGTTCGCCACGCAGTTCGTGTAGGAGAAGGAGGCTGAATCGACGACGCTGTCAAAAACCCACCTCTTCTGTGTCAGGTTGTAGTATTCAAGCTTGTAGCCCGCGTTCGTATAAACGCAGCCGTCGATCGTCACGGACGTGGGGGCGGTGAACGTGTGGCTGCCGTTCACGTAGTACTGTCCGCTCGTCTCCGTTCCCTCCGCGCCAATGCGGTTGGACGCGACGAAGACCGTGCCGTTCGTCACGACACCGCGGAAGCGCACCTCATCGACGACGCGGTTCCAGGCAACGTCGTCCTCCGTGAGCACGGCATTGTACATTCTCACGGCATGGTACGTGCCGTAGATGAAACGGTCATTGGATGAGGAATTGCCGGCCCATGAGTATGGCCTTGCGCCAATGGACTTGTTGTTCGAACACGTCTGCCCGTTTGCAAGTGCAGTGCCCTCAAAGAGGTACGACATGCCGGTTCCGACAATGCCCGTTGCATACTTTCCGCCCCATGTCGCGATGCTCGGACGCGTGCTGGCGGACACCCATCCCGCCGTACCGTCGTTCTGCTTGAAGATAAGCGTCTTGGACGTGGTGCTGCCACTGTTGTTGGAGTAAAATCCGTTGTCGGCCGTGTTGGAGGTGAGATACGTCGGGTATTGGCCCTTGTACCCGGCCGAGCCGGTTGTGTTCTTCGTGTGTTGCTTCGTGAGGTCGATGTCCGTGACGAGCTGGAAAGTGAATGTCTTGCCTATGTCAATGCCCGGAGAGACAAGAGCCGCGGCCTCCTTGCCGTCGAAGAAGAAGCCGTTGCCGGCGGCGTTCCAGTATCCGTCCGAGGATTCGGCGCTGCAATAATAGAACTTCGCATCGGGATATCCGCTTGCGAGGTTCTTCCACGTGCGGGTCGCCGGATCGTGCGGGAGGTCCGCGCCCGCGTTGCGGATGCCGTCGAAGTGGCCGACAAGGTTCGACTGCTTCGCGTACGCGCTCGGCTCCATGAGCGTGGCGCCGGACGGGAAACGCGAATCTGCAATTTCTTCGCGGCCATTCGCCTCGGCAATCAGCGCGGCGAGGTTCGTCTTCATCGCGCCGCCACGGTTGGTGGTGATCTCGTCAACGCCCTTCTGGGCAAGCGTGAGCGCCGTGTTGTCGTTGTCGCACGTCCACACCGCGAACGCATAGCCAGCCGCCTTCACGGCGGCGACGTCCTCGGCGGTGAACGTTGCCTGGTAGTTGACGTCAACGCCCGTCGCGTTGCAGGCTTCGATTTGGGAAATCAACCCTGCGCCCGTGTAGGTGCCGCTGTTGAGGAGCAGCCACGCCGGGTAGGTCGGGAGTGCGGTGCGCAGGGCACTGATGAGAGATGTGTCGAACCCGATGAACACCACGCGGTCTGCCGTCGCGAGCGGCTGCGCCTGAACGGCGGCGACGACGTTCTGAACGAGGCTGTTCGCGCCGTTGCCCTTCAGCTCGATGATGCAGCGCGTCGTGGAGTTGAGGGAGAGGAGCGCAAGGTAGTCCTCGAGCTTCGGGATTGTCTCGCCTTCCCATTCCGTGCCGATCCACTTTCCGAACGCGCCCACACGCACGTCCTTGAGCTCGTCCCACGTGGAAGCGGTGACGGTGAGGTTCGTTCCGGAACCGGCGGTGCGGCCGGTCGTCGAATCGTGGATGATCACCGGCACGCCGTCGGAGGTACAATAGACATCGCACTCCACGCCATCGACGCCGCGATCGAACGCGAGGCGGAACGCCGCCAGGGTGTTTTCGGGGCGGTCGTTCGACTCGCCGCGATGCGACATGATTCGCGGCATCGCGACTTCACTAAGAGCCATCGTACACATTGCAAACATTGCGACGGCGGCGTGGACTACCTGTAATACTCTCTGATGCTTCATTTGCTTTTCCTTTATGATCATACCGACAAGACAAGGATGAGATGCAAAGCACTTTTCTTTACACCACCTCCAAAAGCTGAATGCAGTGTAGAGGATTTCTGCTTCCCGCGCAAGAGGAAAACAAAAACTTTGAGAATCGTTAGATTTCATAATTTCTGTAGGGAATCAACCTAAAATCGAACTTTATAACGTAGAGGTACGGAGGCGCAGAGGATAGGAGGAAGTGGGGAATACAGGCGGGCGGTGCGGTCGATCCGCTCTGCGTTTGAATCAAAAATCGCATGGTATCCGTTTGCCTTGGGGCATGGCGGGGAAAAATCTGAAAAAAGGAGATTGACAAGGGCGGTCGAATCTGTCATACTGACACCCGTTTTTTGAACGATTTGGTGGGGTTCCGGAGCGGTCAAACGGGACAGACTGTAAATCTGCTGGCCATGCCTACCTAGGTTCGAATCCTAGCCCCACCACCATCTTACCGCAGTCACCGACTGCGGTTTTTTGTTACGGGGGCGAAATGCGGGAAAGTCTCGACGAAGTGGTCAGAAAGCACCGGAACATGTATCATTTCGGCGGTTCCTGGGCGCGTGTCCTGCTTGCTCCCGTGCCGTGGATCGGTTGCTTGTTCGTATTCCTCCTTCTGCTCCTTACGCACCGCCGGCTGGCAGTCGCGCCAGGGGTTCCGTTCGACCTTCCCCCCGCAAAAACGGTTGAAGGGGTGCAGTCGCCCCGGACCGCGTTGATGATCCCCGTTGCGAACGACGCGCCCGGCGGTGAGGAAACGCTGGTGTTTTTCGATGATGACCGTTTTTCCCTCCTTGACCCCGAACAGGTGGATGCGCTTTCCGAGCGCCTCCGTTCGGCGGGGACGGCGGGGTGCGAACTGCTGTTGATGGCCGACAAACGCATTCCGCATGGCGACGTCATGCGTTTTGTCGCCCTCGCCCGCGCGGCGGGAATCCCGAAAATCGACGTCGGTACGAAACCCGAACCATGACACGGAAGGAACGCAAAGCTCTTCGCAACCGGATGACTTGGTTGCGCCGGACGCGCAGGCCTCCGGCCGTTTGGCTGCAGGTTCCCGTGATCCTCGTTTTTCTTGCTTTCCTCTGGTGGGAGGTTCCCCGCGCGGCGCGCCCCGTCCCGCGCCGTCCCGCCACGCCGCCTCCGCAGTCGGTCGCCGCGTTTGTCGAGCTTCCGTCCGAACTGGCGGCGAAGCTGCTTCGCGGCGCACGGATGTTCTGGGGTACGGACCGGGTGAAGGAGGATGCCGCCGCGTTCGATATCGCCCGGCTTGAGCTTGACGGGCCGCTCCCGCCGCACCGCCATTTTTCGGGGGGCGATACGTATCCCGGCGCCTGGAAGCCCGCGCCCGTCGGACGACTTCGCCCGGACATCCCCATCGCGGCTCCGCATACCGCCGGGACATTCGGGGGGGACGTTCCTCTGCCGCCCGTTCGTTCGGGGGTCCGCACGGAAATGGACACCGACCTGAGTGCGGCTGGATTCACGTATCCCGTCCCGCAGATGGATAGTTTCACCGCCGTTTCCGGCGCAGCCCGTTTCCATGTCGAGGCGGACACGAACGGCGAAGTCGAAACCGTTCTGCTCCTTCCTCCCCGGACGGCGGACACCGCCGGGTTGGAAAGGTCGCTCTGGCGGGGGCATGCGTCACGCCGTTGCCGTGGCGATCTGACGATCCGGTGGAATGTGCGGCGTGTACAGTGACGGGGGAAATCAAGAGGATTTGCATGAAACCAAGTAAGCGGAAAAGGAAATTTGCGTTCGCCGTCTTTGCCGGGATCCTTGCGGCCTGTCTGGGTTGGTGGCTGTGGGGTGGAAAGGGGAAGACGGAGGAGTCGATCCCGGTATTTACCGTGCAGAAAGGGCCGTTGACCATTTCTGTCACGTCGAGCGGTTCGATGCAGAGCCGTGACCGTGTCGTGATCAAGAGTGAACTGGAAGGAAACAACACCGTCGTCTGGGTTATCGACGAGGGGACGAACGTCCAGGCGGGCGACCTGCTGGTGGAGTTCGACTCCAGCACCCTTGTCCAGAAGCGCGACGAGCAGGAGGTCGCCGTCGCCACCGCCGAAGCGGCGTTGATTTTCCAGGAGGAGCGCCTGAGCATTACCGAGGGCGACTGTGAAGCGGCGATGCTCGACCGCGAGACCGATATGATGCTGGCGAAGATGGCGCAGGAGAAATACATCAAAGGCGATTACCCGCAGGAAGTCCGCCAGTTTGAATCGGACATCGCCGTTGCGGCGGAAGATGTGAACCGTTCCGCCGAGACGCTGGAGTGGTCGCGCAAGCTGGCCAAGGAAGGGTTCCTCACGCGGACCGAGTTGCAGGCGGACGAACTCGCCTTGAAACGGAAACAGATCGTCCTGGCGATGGCGGAGTCGAAGCTGAACGTCCTGACGAACTATACGGTCCTCCAGGAAGAGGCGAGGCTCAACACGAGTCTTCGGCGCGCCGACCGCGCGCTCACCCGCACCGCCTGGCAGAACAAGGCCACGCTGCGGCAGGTCGAAACGGAACTGCGGGCGAAACGCCGCGCCCGCGACCGTGCGACCAACCGCCTCGCGGAGTTGAACTTCCAGATCGAGAAAAGCAAGATTTACGCACCGACAAACGGCATCGTCCTCTATGCCTCGACGGAGCAGATCGCCCATCGGCGCTGGTGGGTCAAGCCGCTCGCCGTCGGTTCGACCGCCGTCCAACGTGAAGACCTGATCTACATTCCGCTGGAATCGGGGATGGTCGTCGAAGTGATGATTCCCGAATCAAGTCTGAACAAGATCTTCGTCGGCATGGAGGCGAAAGTGAAGATCGATGCCTTTCCCGGCCGTCTGTTTACGGGAAAGCTCTCCAAGATCGCCATTCTGCCGGACGGGCAGAGTTCGCAGTTGAATCCCGACCTGAAGCTTTACAAGTGCCAGGTGGAGTGCGACCTCCAGGACGCGGTGATCCGTCCCGGCATGAGTTGCGATGTCGAATTGATCAAGGAGGTCTACGACGACACCCTTTACGTCCCCGTGCAGTGTGTCGTGCGCGTGGACGGTAAGGCGCGTGCCTACGTGAAAGAGGGAAACTCGTTCCAGTCGCGTGAAGTGGAAGTCGGGCTTGACAACAACCGCATGGTGCGCATCCTCTCCGGACTGAAGGCCGGGGAACAGGTGATGCTCGCGCCGCCGATTAAAGAGTCGAAGAAAGAGGAGCGGGACGAGAACGAGAAGCCGAAAGACGCGCTCGGAGAGAAACAGCCAACCGAGACGCCTCTCCCGAAAGAGGTGCCAAAAAACCCCGCCTCGACGTAGGGTCAGGCACTCTGTAACCTCAAAAAACGAGGTGGGAACACTAGGCCGCGCCATCCGGTTCGCAGGGGTTCTGCAAGCCTTTCTGCACGACATTCGTACTCCCTAGACAAAGCGAAGGCCAGAGCAAATCTGCTTATTCGCGCACGAGGCAGGGCGACATCGTAACCAAAAACGCGGTCATTCTACCATATTCCCTCCGTCGCGGCAAATCAAATTTGCGCCGTAGAAAGTACATCCCGCTGTATATCCAGTTTGGTTTCGGCATACCGGGCAGGTTCTGTCGATTCGTCGTAAACATAACGTAACGGTACGGATACCCCTCAGGCATCTCCGCAAAGGCCGTGAAGATGTGCCCGTTCTCGAAATACGGTCTGCATCCAGACCCTCGGTGACGATCCGGAAATCCGTCTGCCCGATACCGGCGGTGAGCGAGACGGCGGTATGGGAAATCGCAGCGTTCCCGGTGTCGGGAAAACCTGCGTCGTCCGCGCACGTTAGCCATCCTACGAAGTCCCGGAGCCGTACATCGTACTCAACGGCCTCGTCAAGCGTGGCATTGCGGCGTTCTGTAGACTTGGGCGGGCTTCCGTACCCGGTATGAATCCGCTCATCATGCGTTCTGTACACGCCGTCATGCAAACCACCCGTCGAGGAGGGGGCAAGGGGGACGGAAAGTCCATGGTACAGAACCTGTCTTTCTCCGTCTCGCCCGCGTCATCTTCAGGGTATCCACCCGTACCGGACGGCGAAGTCCATGTAGCGATCCCAGTCATACGGGGCCAGGAAATGTTTGCCGGGGCGCAGATGGTACGAGACGCTTCCCTCCTGTTGCGTTTCGCCTGGCGCGGGGAACGCCTCGGCTACGAGACCTTTCCGACCGTAGAGCTCCCAGACGGGCGACGCGAATTTCGCGCTCCACCACTCGCCGGGCTGTCCCGCCCAGGCGTCTTCGGAGGCGGAGGCGACGCAGAGCAGCCGCGGCGCGATGAGCGCCAGCAGTTCGTGCTGGTCGAAGTCCATCGTCATCTCCTTGCCGCCGTACTTCTTCGGATAGTTGCCGCAGTACCAGTTCGGGAAGTGCTTCGGGATGGACGCGATATTCTCGCTCTTCGGGAGGCGGATGTGGTTGAGCTTTGCGCCGTGCGCACCGGAATTGTTGGAGCAGACGAGCGCGAAACGCCTGTCGGTCACGCCCGTCCAGATCGCGGTCTTGCCGCCGCGTGAATGTCCGACGATGCCGACGCGCTTTGCGTCGATGGCCGGTTCCGTCTCGATCCAGTCCATCACGCGGCTCGCCGCCCACGCCCACGCGGAGATCGTGCCCCACGACTCGTCCGTGCGCGCCTCGGGCTTCTCCACACACTTGAACACGCCTTGCGCAAAGCCCGTGTTCTTCTCCGTCGCGATGTCCTCGGTGAGGAATCCGATTGTTGCGAAGCCGCGCCCGACAATCTGCTCCACCGGCCAGCACTCGCTCGTGATCACGTGGCCGTCCCCCACCTTTGAACGACTCTTCAGGCAAATGCTCACGAACGCGGGAACCGGCTTTTGCGCTTTGGGGAGATAGACATTGAACGGGAACGAGAACTTCCCGAGTGGCCCGTCGAACTCCGCGCGGACAAGCTTCCGCACGGCCTTGCCGTCCATCACGGGACGCTCGTCGTAAACCGTGAACGAAATGCGCTTCCGCTCGTCCGCCACGGCGGGGCGGCGTCCGTAGACGTCCTTCTGGAATCGCTCCAGCAGTTCCGGCGCGCGAACCTTTTCCCACGCCTCCTTCGTCTTCACCTCTTCGCCCGCAAACGTCCGCAACAACTCCGGCACGTTTTCCGGCTCAGGGATGCTCGTATCCACGACCCTGAAGTGAAACTCCACCATTGCGGACATCACCGGCTTCTTGAACTTCACGGCGATGCGGCGTGGACGTCCGTCCGGCGGCGTGTTCTGCGTTTTGCCCGCCACCCAGATCGCCCATTTTCCCTCAGGAGCGGTGTTCGGCATCGGCTTGTCGCCGCGTCCGTTATCCAACGTGCGCACATCCCATTCCCACTCGCCGCCGGAAGTCTCCACGTCAACGGCAAGCCGTCCCTTCTTGCCGACGAATTCAAGCCGCGTATCTTGTTGTCGTACGCTTGCTGTCACATTGGCTGCACCAGCCCTGCCATCCACGCCGACCAATGTCGTCAGCGGATCGTCGAACTCAGTCGGCTCGGTGAAGTCAACTTCGTCGCGGATCGTCACGGTCTGGGCCGCGCGGTCGTAGATGAACTTGCGGTGGAGCCGTTTGAGCGTTTTCGATGGATACGCGCCCGTCAGGTCGAACACGACCGTATCGCGGTTCGGCTTGAACTCCGTGCGGATGATCCGCGCGGCGCACCGGTGTCCCAACCCCTGCAACACGCCCGGACGCGGCACGGGATGTCCGAAGCTGTTCAGCACCTCGGATTCGTACCGCCGTGACGAGAACGTGCGCCGCGAGTAGAGTTCGCCGCCCACGTCGCCGCACAGTACCTCTCCGCCGAGCGAGATCGCGTACGAGCCCACGTCGTTGTGGTTGTGGAGTTCGCCGTTGTGTCCGCCCTTGACGCCCAGGGCGATGCCCTCCTTCCCGCCGCCGGGACGCATCAGGTACACCTGCGACTGCGGGAACACGCTCCGCACGGGCAACTGGGCTGGTGAGACAGCAAGCGTACTACAACAAGATTTCGCCTTCCCATCTTGCTGTTGTACGCTTGCTATCCCGAACGCGCGCAACGCGATGAACGCACAGGGCGGGCACGGACTGAAACTCGCGGCACCTCCCCTGTTGAGCACCAAGGGCCCCACGCCTGAACTGGGCACCACCTTCGGCCAGAACCTGTGGCAGAGGTCAAGCAGCGAAAGGTCCGGCGCGCCGCCGCCGTCCGCGAAATGCGGCGAAAGACCGTTCTCCAACTGGAAGTTCACGGCGTACGCGGCGACGGACGCCGCCATCGGAGAATCAAGCGTCATGAGTCCGCCAGTGGCCTGTTCCGCCATGGCACGCAGCGCGACGTAGTGTCCGAAACCGTAGTTCCAGTACCCCATGCCCTCCGAGCAGTAGCCGTCGCGTCCGAATCCGCGGAAGTAGTGCGGCATCGCCCGTTCGACGGCCTCAAGACACTCCGCCCGTTCGCGGCGGCTGTCAAGGATTGCGAGGGCGGCACCGACGCATCCGGCGTGACAGACGGGCGACCAGTTCGTCCGTGCGAAGAACCACCAGAGCGGATCACCGCCTCCGCCCTTGGCGAGAGACGGGTTGCGGCACGCCGCGAGATACAGGTCAAGGACGCGCCGCCGACATTCCGTCTTCGCCCGCGCCACCAGTTCCGGCGGCAGGACGTCCGCGAACCAGTTTGCCGCATACGCGACGATCCACGCCCTGTTCGCGCTGAAGAGACAGATCACCGGCTGGCCCTTGACGAACGCGATGTCCTTGGTGTCGGTGGCGGGAATCGTCCACACCTTCTCGCCGAGGACAGACTCGAGGTAGCGGCGAATCTCCGGCACGAAGCGTCCTTTCCATTCAAGCGCCTCCGCCACCATGAAGAGGTTGAAGCGGTACGCCTTGCGGAAGTACGGCTTTTCGTAGCGAGTCCTGTTGCCGGTGCGAGAGAAGTCACGGTAGAGATCGTCGGTGAGTTCGTCGATCTTCGCGCCGACCAGCTTCTCCGCCGACGCGATGATCGCGGCGGCGGCGGGGTCTTTCGCGAGCGGTGCCCATGCCGCACGGTCGCACGGACGCGGCGCCGGCGTACAGGGTTTTTCTGGCAGGCGCGCTTCGATCTGCGCGATACGCTCGTTGTTCTGGGCGGAGGCAGCCGCGCAATCCGGCTTGAACGTCGCGACGGTGAAGCAGAAAACAGCAGCCGCGATCCTCTTCATTTCGGGAGTTCCCAACCTTCCCGGTAAGTTGTCCGCAGATAGGCGTTGGCGGCTTCGTCATTCGTGACGTGCGAACCGTCCCAGAGGAGTTTCTTCCGCCCGGCGCGGGATGCGACATTGCCGAGTAACACCGTTTTCGCGAGTGGAGTCGAGTAGTCAACGTTACATCCCGCCGGACGGTCAGGATTGCGGATTGCACGGAGCCAGTCGCTTTGGTGGGAGAGACGTTTTTCACGGGGGATGGTTTTCGGGGGGGAGGGGAGCGACTTGCGCAGGTCGAACGGAACGAACGTCAGTCCGTCGCCTTCCGCGCCGATCATCGTCAAGATGCCTTTTTCGCCCACGAATATCGAACCAAGCCGTCCGAGGTTCTGTCCGTGTTTCCGTTCAAGTTCTTCCAGGATAGGCGGTAGATTCTGGTATTCGCGCTTACGACATTCGCCTATTCTGGTGACATGTTTCTTGTCGTAAGGGATTCCGTCCTTCACGCCGTCGAACCAGTGCAGCGTCACGGCGTCCATGTCCTTGCGGGCGGGGAAACGCCAGTGGATCGTGTCGCGCCACGCCCAGGATCCCTCCGCTCCCCATTCGACTTCGGTCGCCTCCACGCTTTCCGGGTGGACTTCTCCGAGGCGCAACGCCCAGAACGCGGGGTCGAGGAGATGCGTACCCATGTTTCCGAGCGAACCGTTCCCGTAGCCAATCCATGCATGCCAGTCGTGCGGGTGGAGGCCGCCGTGGTCGGCAGAGGGCGCGTAGTAGTCGCAAACGGGGGCGGGGCCGCACCAGGCGTCCCAGTCCATCCCTTTCGGCGGGGGTGCCTTGGGCGGACGGTACAACATCGCGTTTAGGCGGTCGTTAAACACCCACACGTCATGGATCTGTCCCAACGCCCCGCTCTGCACGTATTCCACCAGCCGCCGCGTACCCTCCGCGCTGTGGCCGTGGTTTCCCACCTGCGTCGCCACACCGTACTTCCGCGCCGTCTTGTGCATCAGTTCCGCCTCTTCGATCGTGAGGGCCATCGGTTTCTCCACGTAGACGTGCAGTCCCTTCGACATGGCGAGAATCGCGGCAGTCGCATGGTGGTGGTTCGGCGTCGCGATGGCGACGGCATCCAATTCCCCCGCCATTTTGTCGAGCATTTCGCGATAGTCGTAGAATGCGCGGATTTTTGTCACGTCCGTTTCCGGCTGATGTGCCTTTACGACGGCGCGGATCTTATCCCAGCGGGGCGGATCCGGTTCCGCCATGCAGACAATCTCTTCCGAACAGAAGTTGTTGAGGATGCCGTAACGTGTGTTGAGCCCCATGCGCCAGCCGCAGCCGATGAGGCCGATGCGGATCTTGCGCCCCCGGGCGACGGAGGCAGCCAGAGCCGCGTTTCCAATGTGGAAGAACGGGATCGCGCACGTTCCCGCGAGGGCACATCCGGAGGATTTGAGGAAGTCTCGTTTTGTCATGTTCATAGCAAGGAAGAGTGGTTGACGGCCTCGATAAGGCCGCGAAAATAACCTACCGACGTGTTGATCCATTCCGGACGTTTGGGGAACGGATGGACGAGTTCGATTCCGCACACGCCGTCGTATCCCGTTTCCGCCAATGCCCTGACGACACGGACGTAGTCGATGGCGCCGGTCGTGAAATCGGTGCAGGATAACCCGTTCTTCGGATCGGAGATGTTACGGAAGTGGAGATCGAAGAGGCGCGACGAATACTTCTTTATTTCATCTACGGGGTCGAGCCCGTCGGCGAACGCGAAGGCGATGTCGAGACAAAGCCCCATGCGCGGGTCCATGTCCTTCACGATGCCCCATGCGTCGGCGGGTGTCGCGAAAAGTTCCGGCCAGCCGGTTTTAGGGTTCCGGCTGTGGTTGTGGATCGCGAACTTAAGGTTGTACCGGGCGCAAAGGTCTGAGATCTTTGCGCACAGTTCCGGCGACTGCCGGCGGCGTTTCATGTCGGTGGAACCGTCCTCCGCCGGCTTCCACGGTGCGCCGACTACGACGGGGACGCCAAGCGCCGCCGCATAGTCGAAGGCGCGTTTCGCCTCTTCTTCGGAACCCATGTAGATGACGCCCACGCCGTGCGGCGTCACACCGTGATCGGCGCATTTCCGCCGGAACGCTTCGATCTCCGCCGGTTTCGCGTCGAGCGGCAGATGGCGGTCTTTCACGCAGAGGTGGTGTACCCCCGCCCGCTCCATCGAAGCGAGTGTCTTGTCGATGTCCAGCCGGATGTAGGTATAGCCCGCCATCCCCAGCCGGAAGCGAACCCTCCCGGACAGCTTCGGCACTTCCGCCGCAGCGGCCGCGCATCCGTCTGGGAAGGCTGCGCGGCATGCCGCCGCAAGGGCCAGCGAGCCGGCGCCAAGAAACGAGCGGCGCGTATACGGATTGCCGTGTTCAGTTTGAACCATGATGTCTCTCCTTGGGAAACGTTTTCAATATCGTGCCGTATCATAAACGTTTCGTCAACCAGTTTTTTCCCTATTGTTCTTATGGCGAGTTTGTGGTAACATGACCTTTCTTCACAGAAAGGAATGGAGTATGGACATGATGCATGGTAGGGTATTTCGGTTGACATCGGCGCTGGTTGCTTGTCTCCTTCTGCCAGGACTTTTTTTGACGGGGTGCGGGAAGAAAGAAAACCCTGAGACGCCCGTCTCCGCCCAAGATGCGGAGGCGGAACGCCAGAAGATACAGGGTGAGGTGGACGAGATTTTCCAGAAAATCGCCGAAGCCGCCCAGGAGAAGAAGTATGCCGAAGCGTTGAAGCTGGTGGACGGGAACGAGAAGAAGGCGCGTTACGGCGAGTTCCACGGCCGTTTCTTCTTGGTGCGCATCGCACTTCTGCTTGAATCCGGCGAGACCGGAAAGGCGTGCGACACCGCGCTCGCGCAATGGAACTCCGACGCCGAATCCGCTCGCGGGGCTTTCCGGTCGATCTACAGGTTCCTCCAGGGCAGGGAGGACCGTGAAGGGATGTCTGCCTGGACGAAGCGGCTGTCCGATCCGGCGTCGAAGATGCCGACGGACGTGCTGGCCGAGGTTGCCGCGTGGCGTTTCGACGCCGCCTTGAAGGCATCGGACGCGGCCGCGGCTGCCGCCGTTGTGACCGATCTTTTCGACCGGTTGTCGGACGACCAGCGGCCCGTCCTCATCGAACAGTATCTGAACCAGTGTCTCTCGGCTGAGAAATTCGAGCTGTTCCAGACTTCGCTTGAAACGTTCGACGCGAACCCGAAGTTCCAGACCGACACCTTCAAGATGTGTTTCGCCAAGCTCCGCCTCCGTGCCGTCCTGGAACAGAAAAAATGGGAAGACGCGCCGCAGGCGATCGAAGCCTGCCGCGTCATCCTTCCCGACAACGAGCTGTATTCCTTGCTGAATAAGACGTTCCAGCAGCTTCGGAAACTCGGACAGGCCGCGCTGATCGAGACGCTCGCGGGCGCGGTGTACAAGGCGGAGACGGAAAAGACCGCCTCAATGAACTACGCCGCGCGCATCTGGCTCGGTTCCTGTCTGCCCAACCGCCGCGACGAGATCCCGGCGCGTCTCGCCGAGCTACAGGCGCAGGGCAAGGTTTCTCCGATTGAACTCGGTTTCCTCTTCGAGCGGTACTTCTATGAACTTCACGACCGACCGGAGGGGTTGTCGAAGATGTGCGAGATCGGCGAGGGTATCCTGCATCGGACGGACGATACCAACACGTTGAGTGCCATCTCGCTAAAGTTGCTGGACGGCGCGTTTATGCTCGACCGGCTCTCCAAGGCGGTCGAAATGCTGGAGAAGGGGATTCCCGGGAAAGACGCCACCTGGCACGCCATGACCCTCCCGAAAGTCAAAGGACACGCCGCGTTGGCTGCTGCGGCGAAATGCACCGACCCGGAAGAGAAGAAGAAATCGACGCTCGCCGCGATCGAGAGTTTCAAGCAGTTCATGGACGTGCTGAAGGCGAAGGAAGAGCAGGACGACGAGTTCGACCCGACGACGGGAATCGCCTACAGCCGGGAATGGATCTTGGGTCGCAACGCCGACCGTATCGCGAAGCTTTACGCCGATGTCGGCGACTCGGCGGGGGTCGAAGCGATGCGCAAGACGGCCAAGGGCTTCTACGAAACCGCGCTGAAAAAGGCGGAAAACGAGGCTGCCGCGTTGGAGCTTCTGCGCAAGGAGGTCGCGCCCTACGGACTCAAGGTTCCCGAAAGCGCCGACGGTGCGAGGAAATAGCGATGCCGACATACGACTATGAGGCGCGTTCTCCGGAGAACGCCTGTGAACGGTGCCGCGACGGATTCGAGTACGTGCAGTCCATCCACGACCCGCATTTGACGGAGTGCCCCTACTGCGGCGCCCCCGTCAGGCGCCTGGTCTCCGCGCCGGCGATCGGCCGGTCGAAGTCCAAGCTCGACGATCGTGCGAAGGCGGCGGGCTTTACGAAACTGAAACGCCTCGGTAAGGGCGAGTACGAGAAGGTGTACTAGAATGGCAGAGATTGTGCTGGGCGTGACGGGGTCGATCGCCGCCTACAAAGCGTGTGAACTGACGCGGCTGTTTGTGAAAGCCGGACACGGAGTCCACGTCGTCATGACGAAGGCGGGGACAGAGTTCGTGACCCCGCTCACGTTCAAGACGCTCTCGCGGAACACCGTCGCGACCGGGCTTTTCGACAATCCCGAAGTCTGGACACCTGGGCATATTTCGCTCGCCGTCCTCGCAGATGTCGTCGTCATCGCCCCCTGCACGGCGAACGTGATCGCAAAACTGGCGAACGGGATCGCCGACGACATGCTGACCTCGACGTGTCTGGCGACTTCCGCGCCGTTGATGGTCGCCCCCGCGATGAACACCGGGATGTGGGAAAACGAGGCCACGCAGGCGAATGTCGCGATCCTCCGCGAACGCGGGGTGCGCTTTGTCGAGTCCGGCGTGGGCGACCTTGCCTGCGGGACGGAAGGGAAGGGGCGGATGGCCGAACCGCTGGAGATTTTTGACGCCGTTGAGACACTTCTTGCATGATGAGCTGGATGAACCAAGAGAACGGGCTGTCGGAGTCTTCCGCGATCACCGGGCGGAAAGAAGCCATCCGCCGGGAGATGCGCGAGAGGCGTCATGAAGTCCGCCGGAAGGAGCGGATTCACGCGGGACTGAAGATCGCGTTAAACCTGAACATTCCGCCGCTCGATATCTTCATGCGTTCCCATATCATCGCCGTCTACCTGAGCGCGGGGCATGAAATCCCGATGCGGTTCTTTATTTCCACCACGTGGCGGTTCGAGAAGGTCCTGTGCGTCCCCGTCTGGGACGAATTGTCGCAGACCTACGTCCTTTCCGAGTTCCAGCCCGGTATGCAGCTTGTGCCGGGGAGGTTCGGCATCCGCGAACCCGTTCCGCAGGTCCCGGTCTCGCCGTGGGACGTCAATGCGTTTGTGATCCCCGGGCTGGCGTTCGACAAGGTCGGCGGCCGGTTAGGTTACGGCGCCGGTTATTACGACCAGATCTTGAAAGACGCATCCAGGGCGGCGTTGCGGATCGGGGTTTGCTATGACTGGCAGATCGTGGACACCCCGCTCCCGCAGGAGTCGACCGACGTCCGCCTCGACTGGGTCGTCTCGGAACGTCGTCTCGTGAATTGCAAGACAGGCGAAATCCAGGATGTCTCCGATTTTAAAGGCGGCATCCCGTGAAGGCCAAAAAATGTACAAAAAATGTAAGGTTGACACATCTTGCGGAGATAGGTAAACTACCCCTTTCATCAAGACCATTGGCAAGGAACAAACCATGTATACAGCATCAGATTTGCGCAAGGGGCTGAAGATCGAGATCGACGGCCAGCCGTACATCATCACGGACTTTGACTTCAGCAAGCCC
Source organism: Kiritimatiellia bacterium (assembly GCA_017962315.1). Lineage (GTDB taxonomy): Bacteria > Verrucomicrobiota > Kiritimatiellia > RFP12 > UBA1067 > RGIG8368. The sequence continues at coordinate 6,772 of JAGCVN010000023.1, read as the reverse complement.
GGCAAGGGGCAGGCGATCTACAACTGCAAGCTGAAGAATATGCTCACCGGCACGACGCTCGCGCGCAGCTACCGTTCGAATGACAAGTTCGACAAGCCGGAACTGAGCGAAACGCGCCTGGAGTTCTCGTATGAGGACAACGGTGCCTACATCTTCACCAACAGCGATTTCGAGGAAGTCCGCGTCCCCGCCGACGTGTTGGGCAACAACAAATACTTCCTGATGGACAACATGCCGGTCGACGCATTGCTCTTCAACGGGCAGGTCATCGAAGTGCAGCTCCCGTATCTGGTCGAACGCACGGTCGTCAGCTGCGAGGTCGGCGCGAAGGGTAACACCGCCTCCGGAAAGGTCACGAAGCCGGCGACGGTTGAAGGCGGCTACACGCTCGCCGTCCCGCTGTTCATCAACGAAGGCGACGTGATCCGGATTGACACCCGCACGGGTGAATATTCTGACCGTGTCCGTTCATAAATCGGCTTGCAAACGCCGGGGTGTTCGGTTATACTGCCACCTCCATTCACAAAGGCAAAGGATTGGCCATGTCGATTATCTTAGGTTTACCGAAAGGCAGTCTTCAAGAATCGACCTTCGCGCTGTTCAAGCGCGCGGGGTTCTCGGTCACATGTTCCTCGCGCTCGTACATCCCTTCGATTGACGACCCGGAGATCAAGTGCCGCCTTCTGCGTCCGCAAGAGATGAGCCGTTACGTGGAACTTGGGCTTCTCGACGCGGGGATCTGCGGTTACGATTGGGTGTATGAGAACGGCAGCGACGTGCAGGAGGTCTGCGAACTCAACTACTCCAAGGCCACCTCAAACCCGGTCCGTTGGGTGCTCGCCGTCCCGAACGATTCCAAGATCAAGAGCGTGAAGGATCTTGAAGGAAAGCGTATTTCCTCCGAGGCCGTCGGACTGGTGAGGCGCTACCTCAAGAAGAACGGCGTGAAAGCGGATGTGGAGTTCAGCTGGGGCGCCACTGAGGTGAAGGCCCCCGAACTGGTCGACGCGATCGTAGACCTGACGGAGACGGGAAGCTCGCTGCGCGCGAACAACCTGCGCATCGTCGATACCATCCTTACGTCCACCACGCGCCTGATCGCGAACAAGAAGTCCTGGAAAGACAAGAAAAAGCGCGCGAAGCTTGAACAGCTTCAAATGCTGCTCGTCGGCGCGCTGGATGCGCAGAAGCGTGTGCTGCTGAAGCTCAACGCCCCTGCGAAGAAGCTGGACAAGATCACGGCCGCGCTGCCGGCCCTGCACGCCCCCACGGTGAACAAGCTCGATGACGCGGACTGGTTCGCGGTCGAGAGCGTGGTGGAAGAGGGCAAGGTGCGCGATCTCATCCCCGTCCTCCGCGCCGCCGGTGCGACGGGCATCATTGAGCTGGCGCTCAACAAGGTGATTTTCTAACGTCAACAACGCCGGACGTCCCGCGGTGGGGCGCGAGGCCATTCTGAGGAGAAGAAACGTGGGTTCGATCAAGAAGAAACGTCGCGCCAAGATGGCGAAGCACAAGTACCGCAAACGCCTAAAGGCCATGCGTCACAAGAACAAGTAAGGCCGCCGCAGAATGAAAACCATCCGATTCGTTTCTGTTCGAGGCGCGGTCGGACGTTGTTTCGTTCTGGCCTTCCTTTGCTGGACCGCGCTCCTCGTCGGGTGCGCGGTCTTTTCACCTCCCCCCCCCGACACGTTCGCGCTCGACGGGTTTGCGGCGCGCGAGGCGGGGGCAGTGGCGCTTTGCGCACGCGCCCTGCTCGCCCGGGAGATGGAGGCGAAAAAAGGGACGAACGCCAATCCTGCGGTCGGTGTCGAGGATCTGTTTCACGCCCATGCGCTCCTGCCTGACAACACCGACATCTTGACGGATTACCTGCTTCTGGCCGAAGAGGCGGGGCGTTACGAGCAGGCGTACCGCTGTCTCGCCGCCTACATCCGCCGGCATCCGGAGGCCGACGCGGTATACCATTTGACTGCCGCGCATTTCGCCGACCGGGCGGCACTCCCCTCCGAAGCCGCCGACGAATGCGCCCGCTACCTCGCGTTCTGCCCGACGAACCAGGAAATCGCCTCCGTGCGCGTCCGTGCCCTCTTCGACGCGAAGCGCGACCGTGACGCCCTGCGCGCGCTCCGAGACAACCGTGCCTATTTCCACAACGCGGACGCGACCAACAATCCGTTGCGCTGGGCGTACCATTTCTTGGAGAACCGGAATGAGCCGGACCGCGCACTTCCCTGTCTTGAGATTCTCCTGGAGTCGTGCAAGGACGATCCCCAGTTCACCTCCGAAGTCCTCGTGTTGATCGGCCAGGTGCGCTTGAATCTGGGCGAAACCAACGCCGCCCACCGCATTTGGCACAAGTCTTACCGACTTTACCCTTCCGTCGATCCCGTCCGCCTGTCGGGACGTGTGCTGGCGGAGAACCCAAACGCCGTCGTCAAACTCTGCAAGGCCGCGTCCAGGCCGGACGCAGAGGTGGAGGATCGGCTCCGCTATGCCGAGGCGTTGCTGCATCTTCCTTCCCCCGCCGGTTCCTCCGGAACGAACCGGGTGTATGCGTGCGGTTTCCAGAATCTCGCCGAGTCCGAGGCGATCCTCCGTTCCATCTGCGACCGGGCGGATTCCGTCGGACTGGGAAAAGACGAAAACCTCTTCCATTGGCACCTCGTCGCCATGGGCGAACTCCTTTCCTCGACGCCCCCGGAGGGCGTTGAACCCGTCCGCTTTGGCCAGGAGGATCTGGTGAAGACGGCCCGCGCGATGATCGCCCGTTTCCCGGAGAGCGCGCAGGCGAAGAATTATCTCGCCTACTACTGGGCGGAACGGGGCGAGAATCTCAAGGAGGCGCACGAACTGGTGAACCGGGCACTCAAGATCGCCCCGAAAAGCGCGGCGATCCTGGATACCAAAGGCTGGATCCTCTTCAAGCTGGGACGCCCCTATCAGGCGTTGCAGTTCCTGCTCAAGGCGGCGGAAAAGGACCGCGACCCAGAGATCTTCCAACATGCCGCGACCGTTCTCCGTTCCCTTGGACGGGATGAAGAAGCCGCGAAATTCGAAGAGGCGATAAAATGACCCAGAACCCTTTTTTCGAGATCCCCCAGTTCCCCGATTTCGCGGCCATGACGCCCGAACTTGCCGACGAGGCGTTGACGGCCTTGCTCCCGGCGTGTTCCGCCGCGTTCGACAAGGTTGAGCAGGATATCGCGTCACGTCTGGCAGACGGCGGCGCGACCCTCGACTGGAACAATTGCGACCGCGCGGTCTACGAGGCCACCCTCCCGTTGTCCGACGCCTGGGGAATGGTCGGCCACCTCATCAGCGTGATGAACAGCGACGGCTGGCGCGCCGTCCAGGAGAAGTTCATCCCGCTGCTTGTCCCTTTCTTCCTGCGGGTTTCGCAGAGCGATGTCCTCTACCGGGCGTACCGTGCGATGCGCGACCGAGACGCGGCGTCGCCGTTCCTCTCCAAGGTCCAGCGCCGCATTCTCGCGAAGTCGATCCTCGGTATGGAACATTCCGGCGTCGGGCTGGAGGGCGAGGCCAAGGCGAGGTTCAACGCCATCCAACAGGAACTCGCCACACTCGCCACCACGTTCCGTAACCATCTTCTCGACGCGACCAAGGCGTTCTCGCTCACTCTCGAGAAGCGGGAGGAGGTCGAGGGGCTTCCCGACTCGCTCCTCGCCGTCACGGCGCAAGCCGCCGGGGGCGACAAGGACAAGGGTCCCTGGAAAATCACGCTGGACGCGGCCGTCTATGTCCCCTTCATGCGGTACAGCCGGAACGCCGCCGCGCGTGAAACGGTCTATCGCGCCCATTGCACCCGCGCCTCTTCCGGCGAGACGGACAATACGGAAATCATCGAACGCATCCTCTCCCTCCGCCGTGAATATGCCAACCTCCTCGGGTACCCGACCTACGCCGACCTCAACCTCTCCACGAAGATGGCAAAGACGGTGCAGAACGTCGATTCCCTTACCGGGGAACTTGCCGACGCGGCGCGCGACGTGGCGAAGCGCGAGAACGAGGAGCTGGAGGCGTTCGCGAACGCCGATCCCCGCGGCACCTCGCTTCCGTATGTCCCGTGGAACGTCTCCTTCTGGTCGGAATGCCGCCGCGAGGCGTTGTACGACTATAGCGACGAAGAACTTTCCCGTTACTTCCCCTTCGAACGTGTCTTGGAAGGACTCTTTGCGTTGGCCGTCCGCCTGTTCGGCATCCGGATCGAGGCGGCGGACGGCGAGGCGCCGGTCTGGCACAAGGACGTCCGTTTCTTCCGCGTGAGCGACGGTTCCGACGGGCGGACGCTCGCCTATTTCTACCTCGACCCCTTCAGCCGCCCGGAGACCAAGAGCGGCGGCGCGTGGGTGAATCCCCTCCGCCCGCTCGATCGTCATCCGGACGGGGCGGTCACCCTTCCCGTCGTGTCGTTGGTCTGCAACCAGACGGTTCCCGTCGGCGGCGCCGGGCCGGTCATGCGCCTCCGGGAAATCGAGACGCTGTTCCACGAGTTCGGCCATTCGCTCCAGCACATGCTCACCGTGATCGACCTCCCGGCGGCGAGCGGGATGGAAGGGATTGAATGGGACGCGGTCGAAATCGCTTCCCAGTTCATGGAAAACTGGTGCTACGATTACCCCACGCTGGCCTCTCTCAGCCGTCACTCGGAAACGGGCGAGACGCTGCCCGAATCCCTTTTCAAGAAGGTCCTCGCCGCGAAGAACTACCGGGCCGCGACCGCCATGATGGTGCAGCTTGAATATGGCGCCACGGATATGGATCTCTACGCCCGGTATCCGCGCGAGGGATGGTCGAACGCGAACGACGTCAAGGAATACAATTTCGCCCGGTTCTCCTTTACCCCGCAGTTTGCGGAAGACCGTTTCTTGTGCGGGTTCTCGCATATTTTCGGCGGTGGTTACGCGGCGGGGTACTACAGCTACAAATGGTCGGAAGTCCTCTCCGCCGACGCGTTCTCCGCGTTTGAAGAAGCCGGTTTGGACAACGAATCCGCCGTGCAGGCGACGGGACGCCGTTACCGCGACACGATCCTGGCGATGGGCGGAGGGACCGACCCCGCCGAAGTCTTCCGCCTTTTCCGCGGCCGCGACCCCTCGATCGACGCCATCCTCCGCCACAACGGCCTCAGACCCTGACGTCTCCGGGTTCGCCGCGACCGTGTTTTCCGGGAGACCTGGCGACCGCTGGCAAAAGCCGCTTTCACTAGAAAGGGAAAACATAAAGCAACTGATGATGACGGGTATCGTCGCCGCGCTGGCGCTGGGCGCGACGGCTGAAACGGCCAACACCGTGAAGGTGACGAAGTTCCACCAGTTGTATCCCTACACGGGCAAGGCGACGGTCGAATATACCGTGGGCGGGACGCTCCCGGCGAACGCCGTCGCGGAGATCACGATCAGCACGGATGACGCAAGCGCGATCTTCAAGCAGAGGAACATCGTCACGGGCTTGAATACGTTCACGGTCGACTTTGCCTCGTCCTTTGGCGGTGCGCTGCTGCTTACCAACGCGTCGTTCGTGGTGACGATCGTGGAAGAGCAGCTCGGCGGCGTGTAGCTCTGGGAGGGCGGCCCCTATTGGGCGGAGTGTAACGTGGGCGCCACCCAGCCGGAGGAGTACGGCTACTACTTCTGGTGGGGCGACACGGTGGGATACAGGCGCGAGAACAACGCCTGGGTTGCCGTGGACGGCTCTTCGTCCGATTTCCGATTCAACTATGAAAACACGCCCACCTATGGCAAGGACAATGCGACGCTTCAGTCGGAGGGGTACATCGACTCGACCGGCGGCAACCTCGTGGCGGCGCACGACGCGGCGACGGCGCATCTCGGCGCACCGTGGCGCATGCCGACGGACGCGGAGTTTGCCGCCCTCGTCAGCAACTGCACGACCACGTGGACGACCCGCAACGGCGTGTACGGGCGGCTGGTCACGGGCAAGGGCGCATACGCGGACAGGAGCATCTTCCTTCCTGCGGCCGGTTACGGTGTCGACTCGCTCCTCTACAGCCCCGGCTACGGCGGCGACTACTGGTCCTCTACGCGGTATTCGGACTCGGTCGACGCGTGGAACCTCTGCTTCTCTTCGAGCACCTTCGACCGGTACTACCAAGACGACTGTTACTACGGTATGTCTGTCCGGCCTGTCCGAGGATCTGCCGAATAGCGCGCGAATTGCGCGCGTATCCGATTCATTCAATTCATTCCGATTCATTTAACCTAAACTCCGCAGTTGAGTGTCTCACGCAGAGACGCAGAGAGTACAGAGTTCGAGAATTTATCATTGGGTGGGTGTTGTTTTTACCAATTGGGTGAAAGGGATTTTCGATCTATATTCAGCCATAGCTCTCTTTCTTTTTAGATCTTGGCCGTAGAGAAAGGGCAAAGGCAGGAGGAGCCTCTTCTCATTTTTCATTTTCCACTTCCCGCTCCCCATAACCTCTGCGCCTCTGCGTCTTGCCTGTAAGTTTGATTGGTGACAACCGAAACAACTTGTAAAGACAACAACATTCTTCCCTCGCCGCGCAACAGCGCGGCGTTTTTATAACCGCGCATGGTTGAGCGCGGAAGAACCAAACGTTGTTTTGAGTTGTCCATGTTGTTTTCCGAAACTTACCCCCATCTACATTCCCGCGCGCCGCGCGGGCGGCGGGCTTGCCAATAACTTCACCCCGCAACAGGGGGTGGATTGTTTATGGACGCAGAGACGCGGAGAGCGCAGAGGCGTGGGTGGGGGAATGGAAAGT